>JBKOZJ010000106.1:0-11131 GCA_046725875.1 Actinomycetota bacterium | reverse complement strand
GTCCTCCGCCCCGCACGACCAGCTCGGCTCCGGCGACCCACCGGCAGTAGCCACCGCCCGCCCGTCGTCGATCTCAGCCGCGCGGGGGGCCGCTCCTGATCGGGTCTCCTGACCGCTACCAGCGACCGCAACCCCTCGGTGTGGTCGGCGAAGGCAGGGTGGGGAACAGGTGAGCGGCACCGGACGTTGCCACTTGTACGCACCGTCGGCCGGTCGTCGCGAGATAGAAATTCCGGGGCAGAACCGGATGGTCGGCGTGGCGGAGACCTCGACCGTAGGCCACGGGACGTATGAAAGGCGCTGAGGCAGCGTGCCGCTGATCCTGCTACCAATCCTCTTCCTCGTCGTGCCGATCCTGGAAATCTTCGTGATCATCCAGGTGGGGCAGGCAATTGGGGCCTGGCCAACGGTCTTGCTCCTGCTCGTCGAGAGCGCGCTGGGGGCGTGGCTGGTCCGGCGGGAGGGCCGCCGTGCCTGGCGGGCACTACGCGGTGCCTTCGAGACCGGCCGGGTGCCGAGCAGGGAGCTAGCCGACGCAGGCCTGGTCCTGGTCGGGGGTGCGCTGCTTCTAACGCCTGGCTTCGTCACCGATGTGGTGGGCTTCTTCTTCGTACTGCCGTTCGCCCGTCCGCTTGCCCGCCGCCTGCTCTGGGCCTACATTGCGCGCCGCGCGGCGCGCGGAACCGGGCGCGTGCGGGTGGTGCGGGTCGGCGGGCCTACGCTCCGGTCGACCGGCTGGGGCACCGGGCCTAATGATGGGGAGTTCGGAAGCCGAGCAGACCGGCGGCTGATCCGCGGCGAGGTCCTGGACGAGTAGCTGCCGAGCTCGCGACGATCCGAAAGCACAAGGCCGCCGCTCACAGGCATGGCTGGGGCAGAAGGCGGACATAAGACCTGAGTACGGGACAGCACCAGGTCGTCCTGGCCGCCAACTGGACTGCGGGCGGGAATGGATCGGACCCCTCGGGAATCTCGTAGGGGTTTCGTACGTTACTGAATGTGAATCCCACAGTCAGTTCCCGGGACGACCGGGAGTGTCGAAGATTGCAATGAGCAATGATCAGGGGGCTCTAGGCTGATGAGTGAGCGTGCGCTGCGCGGGTCCCGTCTCGGGGCCACCAGCTATGAGACTGACGATGGCGTCGAGGTGGCGCCGCGTCAGATGGTCGCCTACACCTGCCCGAGGGGTCACCGCTTCGAGGTTCCATTCTCCGTTGAGGCCGAGATCCCGTCGGTGTGGGAGTGCCGTACCTGCGGCCAGACTGCAATCCGGGTGGATGGCCGGATGCCGGAGGAGAAGCCGGCCAAGCCCGCCCGTACTCACTGGGACATGCTGCTTGAGCGGCGCAGCCGGGAGGAACTCGAGGAGATTCTCGCCGAACGGCTCGCGATCCTCCGCGCGGGCGGCATTGCTCCGGTCCAGATACGCAAGTCGGCCTAGCGTCCAGACGACGGTCGACCGACATCGCGCCGACCAGCCTTAATAAGTTAGGATTGTTTACAGAACTGAATAGTTACCCCAAGGCCCCGAGCCACGTCGTGTCCCCCCGGCGGCGTGGCTCGGTCCATTTGTGGCTCCCAGCGCTCCCCGGGTTGATCTCCTATGCCCAGGCAGCCGCCCCAAATCCCGCAAAGGCCCGACGGAGCAGGCGGGTCAGGATAGCGCGGCGATCAGCAGCTGGGTTGTCTCAGCCGGGCGCTCGAGGTTCGGAAGGTGCCAGGCCCACGGCAGCTCCACGAGTCTGGCGTTCGGCATCTCGTTGCCGAGATGCCGGGCGATCTCCAGGAACCGGTCCATGTCATAGCCGCCACCAACGACAAGTGCCGGTGCTTGGATACTCGTCGGATCGATCGGAATGTACGCCTGCTCTGGCGGCTCGTCGGCGCTGTCAGCTGCTAGCTGGATCTCAAACGCCTGGCGCTGCGCGTCTCGTACAAGATCGCGAGCTGCAGGCGATGCGTCCCTGCCCAGCCAGGTGGCAACGTTGAGTTCCGTCGCGCCGGCGATGTCACCGGCGTCGATGAGCCGGGTCTCCTCGGCGGCGAACATGGCTGAACTCTGGGTCTGGGGATACTCCCGCAAGGCAGGGCAGAGCAGGACCATCCGGTCGACGCGTCCGGGGTAACGAATCGCGAACTCCAGCGTGACCCGGCCGCCGAGGGAGGATCCCACCAGGTGTGTCCGCTCGATGCCGAGGGAGTCGAGGACTGCCGCAACGTCGTCCGCGTCCGAGTACGGGCCGGGACGGGGCAGCGTACGGCCGAAGCCGCGCAGGTCAAGGCCCACGACCGTGAACAACTTGGCGAGCGGCCCCCACTGCGGCTCCCACATTCGCGCGTCGCACACGCCAGAGTGCAGCAGCGTCACGGCGGGACCCGAGCCGGCGTATTCGTAATAGACACCGGCAGTGGTCCTTCCAACGCCCGCGTCGGCGACCATGATCCAACCATACCGGCCATACCGAGCGGTGGCGGATCTGCGCCGCTCAGCTTGGCTGCTGTCCAGGGAAGGATGGAAGGAACCGCGCGCGTTACGGGACGCGGCGACGATTTCGCGAGAAGAGGACATGAGTAGGACACGTGGCCGGTGGAGGCGTGTGCCTGCCATGGCGGCCCTCGTACTCGCGGCATCGTCGTGTACAGGCGGCGGCTCACCGGTCACGGACCCCACGGCGCCGAGCGCCACCGGGTCGAGGGCGCCGGCTCCGACCGAACAGCCGGCGCGGATGCCGCTCGTCCTCGCGATACACCCAGCCCAGCAGCCGCTGGACGTCACGGCGGCACAGGCACGGCGAGTGATCGTCGGCGAGATCACTAACTGGAGCCGGCTTGGCGCCGGGCGCGGCCGGCTTGTGCTCGCCGCGGGTCCGGAGGTGGAGGGGACGCCATCAGCGTCCCGGCGTGCGTCGGACGCGGACGCGGTGGCTGCCGTCGCCGGAGATAGGCGGGTGGTCGCCGTCGTGCCGGCCGCCGCCGTCGATGCTTCGGTTCAGGTCGTCCGAGTGGACGGACGCGACCCGCTTCGCGATCCACAGGCGTACCCCCTGAAGACCTCGGGGGAGGCTCCCGAAGCGGTCCTCAGCATCTCAGCGGTCGGTGACATGATGCTGGCCCGACGGGTCGGCCAGCGGATTGCCGCCGAGGGTGACTTCGCGGCGCCGCTGCGGCCGACGGCAAAGCGGCTGGCCGCGGCCGATCTGACCGTCGGGAATCTGGAGAACAGTCTGTCCCGGCTCGGGCCGCCGCGGCAGGGGAACGACTCGTTCGGGGCGGACCCACGCGTGCTCCGCGGACTGACCCTCGCCGGCTTCGACGTCCTCAGCCTCGCCAACAACCATGTCGGCGACTATGGGAACGCCTCGCTGGTGGAGACGGCGGAACGAGTACGCACGGCCAAGATCGCCCCAGTCGGTGCAGGGAGGAACTCGGCCGAGGCGCGCAAGCCTGCGATCGTCGAGCGCCACGGCGTCCGGCTCGGTTTCCTTGCATTCAACGCCATCGGCGAGTCGCCGGTGGCTCGTTCCGACCGGCCGGGGGTCGTGCAGCTACGGATGCAGCCGAGGCTGGGCGACCTCGATGCGGGCGACCTACATGCGATCGAGGAGGCGATCCGTAAGCTGCGGCCCCGGGTGGACCTGCTCACCGTGCTGCCGCACTGGGGTCAGCAATACACGAGCACGCCGATCGCCGACCAACGCAAGGTGGCCCGCGCCCTGGTAGCCGCGGGTGCCGATCTCGTCATCGGCTCCCACCCACACTGGGTGCAGGGTGCGGAGATCTACCGTGGCCGGCTCATCGCCTATTCGCTCGGCAACTATGTCTTCGACATGGACTTTTCTCGGCAGACACAAGAGGGGGTGATCCTCGAGCTGGTGCTGTGGGAAGACGAGGTCAAGGCGGCGCGCTTTGTGCCGATACGGATAGGGCCAGACTTCGCGCCGCGGGTGGCTTCCTGGCGCTCCGGCCGGCCGATCCTCGCGCAGCTATGGGCGGCTAGCGGTCCGCCGTACGACATCAGCTGACGTACCGCTTGATTGGCCTGCGCCGGCCGGCTGTCGCCGCGTCCGCGCTGCACAGCCGTGCACCGCCCACCGGGCCGAAGGGATCATCCGCCTCGGCTCTTAACATGGCTAAGCCATTCCCACGCGATGCGCCCGGTGCGCCCAAGCTGCGCTCGGCTGATCACATCGATCTGGTCGCGCTCGCTGTGGTACTCCGCGTATGGCGTGCTTCCCAGGCGGACGGCGGGCAGGCCGGCCTTCTCGAACGACCAGTGGTCGCTGGCCCGGTTATCGCCGCACCGGCGGATCGGTATTCCGAGTCGCCGGGCCGCGGCCGCAACGGCATTCGCCGTCCGCTCCGGGCCGAGCCCGCCCGTACAGACCGGGACCTTGCCCCCGACCCCCACTCGGTCCGGGTTGAGCATCCCCACCAGCGATTCGCGCGCCTTGGGATTCATCTCTGCGACATAAGCGCGGGAACCGTAGTGGTGGCGGCTGTCACCCGAGCCGCGTGGCTCCTCGGCCCCGAACGCGATGAAGACGACCGGCAGCGGCGGCTGGTCGGCGGCCGTCATCCGGGCGAGGTCGAGCATAACGCCGACGCCGGAGCCGTTGTCCTCGGCTCCGGGAGCCTGCGGCACCGTATCGAGCTGCGCCCCAATGATCACGTACGGGCCTGCCGGGTCGAACCCAGGTGGCTGGGCAATCACGTTTGCTGTGTGGCCGGCCGGGACTGGCACCCCCCAGGAGACCCCCGCCGGTACGCGCAGCCGCTGCCGCTGCACCTCATATCCGAGCCGGCTGAACCGCCGCTCGACGAAGTTTGCCGCTCGCCGGTAGGCGGAGGTGGTGGCCTCCCGTGGCCCGATTTGTTCGGAGAGGATCCGCGCCGTCTCCCAGGCCGCATCCTCGTCGAACCTTGCGGGCGCGCGGTTCGGGCGCGTCGGGCCGGGGGTCATGGACTCCGGAGGCGGAATGGCCGTAGTAGGCGCGGTTGATGGTGCCGGCCGTGGGGTACGGACGGCCGCGGTGCCGCCTTCCTCGTCCGTACACCCGCTGACGGTCATGGCGACGGCCAGCCCGGCGGCGAGTCCCAACCAGCGTGGGACTAGCCGGCCGTACATGCCGACGGCTCGCCCGCGGACACTCGATCCCCCCGGATGACGATGGACAGCACGGCCGCATTGTCGTCCTCGTCAATCTCCCGCAGCAGCTGGAGCGGGTCGGCGGAGGAGTGCAGGCAGTAGGGGCCGTCGGCGAGCCCATTCGGAAGCTCCAGCTCCTGACCCGGCAGATCGGACTTGTAGACGTCGGCCCAACCGGGAGAGATCCCCTGGACCTTGTTCCGCCCGCAGTCGCCGTAGTGCTTACGTGGCCGAGCGAAGTCGACCGGTGTCCTCCGGCTGTCCCGCAGACAGAAGCTCACCTTCTCGTGCGAGGTGATCGGCATCGTGGAGCCCGGCCGGGTGAGCGCGTAGCGCGCCATCGCATCGAAGTGCCAGTGCTTGTGGGCGCGGTGGTCCAGCATGCAGCCGGCCGGTGTCCTCGCCGCCCTGCGGTCGGCGCCGGGGTCGAACCGCCCGTCGCCGGTCTTGTCGGTGAAAAGGACCTGGGCGGAATGCCGCTGTCCGGGCGGACAGACGTCGCCGGTGTTCGGCTCTACTTCCAGAGGTCCGGGACCGAAGTTCGCGAGAACCGAGGCGAACCGCAGCCGCCGGCCGCCATCGTTGACCTCGATGTGAACGTCTTCCGAGGGCAGGCTGCGCAAATTGGGCCGCAACGGAGCGCCCACCCGCACCAGCTGCGGCGCCGGCCGACCAGCCTCGGCGAGCCGGCTCGGAGTCCGCTTCGTTCGCCCGTTGTCAGGAGCATCGGTAAGCGCCAGCACGGCGATCCCCGCCGATACCGCGATGGCCGAAATCCCCGCGACAACAAACCCACCAGAGCGACGCATACAGCACCGAGACTACGTGTGGGGGGCGAAGCGGCATACCTCCTTCTGCGCGCCCGACACTCATCCGCCACAAGATCTCGCTGCCTCAGCGACAAGACCCTCGGCGAGGCGATGGGTCGGCAGCACCGACTGGGCCGACACCTCGCAGCGAGCCGGGGTGTCCGCCGTGTCGAGGACATGCTCGACAAGGGCGGCGAATCCCCGCCGCTCGACCACCGTGTCCCATGATCCGAACCCCGCAACCAGGCGTCCACCCGGGCCGTCGAGCATGGCTCGCTCGAGATCGACAACCTCGGCTGAGTGCCCCACGCCGTGGACGGCCAACCGCTCCAGGTCGGCGCCGACCGATCTGGCCATCGCCAACGAGCCGCACGCGTCCTCACTACGCACGAGACCGACGGCCTGCCGGAAGCCACGGTCGGGATCGGCGCGAATGTCCGACGCGAACAGCTCGATCTGCGGACCAAGCAACCAGGTGATTGTGTCCAGGACGTGGATCAGGTCATCGAAGACGGCTTCCCGAATGCTCTGCATGGGTGCCGTGGCGCGATGCTTCTCCATTGCAACCTGCACTGCCCGGCCGTGCTCAGCGATCCAGGTTCGCGCCCGAACGTACATCGGTGCGAACCGTCGATTGAACCCGACCGCGACCAGGCGCCCCGCTCGCTCGGCCCGGTCGGCGAGCTCGGCACATTCGGCGAATGTGTAGGCCAGCGGCTTGTCGACGTATACCCCGGTTCCGGCCGCGAGGCACGCCGAGACGATCTCAGGATGAACGAGCGTCGGCGCGTGGACGAAGACGAGATCCGGTCCGCTTTTCAGGAGATCGTCGAGGTCGGTGAAGGTCCCGCTGATCCGGTATGCCTGTCCAACTCGGGCGACCGTCTCCGCCGATCGGCTAACCAGCCCGACTACGTCGAGATCCGACCGGTTGCACAGCATCGGCAGGTAGACGCGACGTGCGATGCTCCCGAGCCCGACGATCCCGATCCGCATGCGCCAAAGGTAGCGACGGGGTGCATCGATCGGGATCGCGTCGCGTCGGCACTTCGCTTACTTCCTGGTCGCCGCGGCTCGCTCGGCCGCTGCCCGTGGACCGGCGTCGGCGAGGTCGCCGATGACCTCGCGGACCGCCTCGGTGAACTCGTCCACGTCGTCGAGCAGGCCCGGGTCTACGGCGGCAGAGACATACACGATGGTCTCGCCCCAGCGCAGCGCCCCGACCACGATCGGCGCCCCAGGAGCGAGCGGCAGGATCGGGAAGACCTTGTCCATTGGGGCGCCGGTGAGCCTCCTCGGCCGGTCCGGACCAGGCATGTTCGACACGATGGCGTGAAAGAACCGCCGGCCGTAGACGGCACGGGCGAACCACCCGTGCGCAATCGGCGGGAGGATCGTGCCGGTCGCGCGGATCACGGCGTGGGACGCGAGGGCCCGAGTCGGCGTCCGCAGCCGGCCACTCATCCGCGCCGTCTGGGCGACACGCTCTGCCTCGCTCATCTCGGCAAGCGGCACGTCGGTGATGACGCCGGCGGTGATGTTCCCTTCGGCTGTCGCGCCCGGTACTCGGGCCATGAGCGGGACGGCGACGCGCAAGCGCGGTGGGAGCCCCTCGGAATGCACCCGCCGGAGGCCGCCACCGACCGCTGACAGCAGCACATCAGTGACCCGCACCCCGTGCCGCTTCGCCACCGCCCGAAGGTCGGCCAGGGGGATCGCGAAGGTGCCGAACCGGCGATGTCGGGTCGTCCGGCCCGGCATCTGCCCGGACGGGCGGCCGTCGGTGGCGAGCTGACAGAGCCCGAACGCAATCGCTGCCGCGGTCTTCACCGGGTTGGGCGGCGGCCCGCCTGTACCGAGCCCCAGATCCTCCGGCGGTGGCTCGAGAAAGTGCAGAGCCTGTGCGATGGTGCCGAACCCGTCTGCCACTGCGTGGTGGACGAGGAAGATCGCTGCCGCCTCGCCCGGGCCGACCCCGGTCACGAACGCGAACCGCCACATTGGCCGGTCGCGCGGCAGCGGCTCGGCCGCGATCTGTCCGACCAGCCGGTGGACCGCATCCCGCCCGCCGGGACGGCCGTCCGGTCCGCTCACGTCGTACTCCGGAACATGCCAGGCCCAGTCGATGTCGAGCTGGTCGACCCAGCGCGCGCGGCGCCACCAGGTCGGCTCGATCAGCCGCTGCCGGAACCTCGGCACCTTGTCGATCGTCGCCTTGAGCACCCGCTCGAGCTCGTCGCGTGAGCTTGCGACGTGCGATGTGTCTAGTCCGACCAGCCCGCCGACGTGCTGCGGCGCCGCCGACGTCTCGACATGCACGAAGAATGCGTCGGCGGGGGAGAGTCGGACGCCGGCGCGTGGCCGGTGGATCATGTCGGCGGCCGCCACCGACAGCGCGACCAGGATGGCGCCCGCGACCGCATCGAGCAGGTAGTGGTTCCCCGTCGCCATGATGACTACCGTCGTCACGAGCACCTGGACCGTGCTCGCAGCCCAGAGGAGCCGCACATTGGTGGCGCGGACGAGCATCACGAGCGCCCACAAGGACCACGCGACATGCAGGGACGGCATCGCGGCAACCTCATTGGCGTGATCCACGACCGGTGACCAGCCCCAGGTGCCCCAGGTGCCGCCTTTGGCGACCGTGTCGACGAAGCCGAGGTCCGGGATCAGCCGGGGCGGCATCACCGGATAGAGCGCGAAGCAGGCGATCCCGACGAGGGTGACGAGGAGAAACGACGTCCGCGCGTGTTTGTAGAGGCCCGCCCGAGAGATGTAGATCCAGATCAGGACGGAGAACGCGACGATCACGTAGACCGAGGCGTATTCATAGTTGGCAACTGTGCGCAGCATGTCCCGCGGCGCGAGCCATTCATTGAGCGGGCGCTCGACGTCGATGTGGAGCCAGCGTTCCAGGTCATAGACCGCTCGCCCATGGCTCTCGGCCTCCGGTGTGACCGAGCCGCGGCGGTTGGCGACGAGAAGGTAAACGCCGAGCACGACCAACGCCAAGGCGACCTGGCGCCAGGCCGGCGGGCGGGTAGCGGCGGCAGTGAGCGGGCGCGTGGGTAGCGGCTCGCCCGGCGCTGTTCCGTCACCGACCGCCTCGGCCCGGGTCTCCAGTGCCACTCCTGCATGATCCCATCTGTTGCGCCGAGAAGTAGTGCCGTCGGAAGGTCAGCCGACGGTGACTCCGGCGACGGCCTGATCTCTGGTCGTTATGACGCCGGCGACGGCTGCGTAGGCAGCCGCCAGACGCGTGGCCACCTCCTCGAGCGTCGGCTCGGGGAGCGTGAACGGAATGCGGACGAATCGCTCGAAGGCTCCGCCGACGCCGAATCGGGCGCCGGAGGATACCCGTACGCCGTGGCGGTCCGCGCGGATCGCAAGAGCACTGCTGACCGGCTCGTCCAGTTCGCACCAAAGGGACAGGCCGCCCGGCGGGATGCCGAACCGCCATGAGGGCAGCGAGCGGCGCAGCGCTGCGCGGAGTGCGTCCCGCCGCCTGGTGAGTTCGGCGCGGCGCTCCGCCAACGCGGGGCCGCCTTCCCTGATCAGGCGCGCCGCGACGAGCTGCTCGAGGATCGGCGTGCCCAGGTCGATCGCCGGACGGAACGCGGCCAGCCGGTCGATCAGCTCTCGGCTGGCGCGGATCCAGCCGACCCGCAGTCCACCCCAGTACGACTTGCTCGTCGAGCCGAGGCAGACAACGTGGCCCCGATGGTCGTAGGCACCAAGCGGGCGCGGCACGGTGGTTCCGGCAAGTGACAAGCCGACCAACGACTCGTCGACCACGAGGAGCGTCTTGCTCCCGGCCCCAGCCGCGGCGAGCGCTTGCCTGGTTGCGGCGGACATCAGGCTGCCCGTTGGATTATGAAAGTCCGGCATCAGGTAGACGACCCGGGGCGCGCTCTGCCGCATGGTCGCCGCGATCATGTCGACGTCCCAGTCGCCGCCGGCGAGCGGGACGGGCACCGGCCGGCACCCGGTCTGGGCGACGAGATTGAGCACGTTCGGGTATGTCGGGTGCTCCACGAGCACCCGGTCACCGGGGCCGGTCACCATGCGCAGGACGAGCGACAGCCCGTGCTGCGCCCCACCCGTGACCATGACCTGGTCCGGCGCGGTCGGAAGCCCGCGCGCGGTGTACGAGTCGGCGATCGCGGCACGCAGCTCGGCCACTCCGATCAGCTCGTACCCGGTCCCCGGGAGATACCGCGGCAGTTCCTCGAGCGAACGCGCGAACGCCTGGTGCAGCACAGCGGGAGCGGGCAGCGACGCATGGACGGCGTCGATGACATCGCTGGCGGGTGAATCCGCGTAGGTGCCAGGGAGCGTTGCGGCCCGGTCGTTCGGCAGCCGGGACCAGGGGGCCGAGCGGGACCGGCCAGCCAGGAACCCGGCCTCTCTGAGGCTCGCGTAGGCCGCGGAGGTCGTCGTGCGGCTCACTCCCAGCCCGGTGGCGAGCTCACGCTCCCCCGGCAGCCAGACGTGCAGGGGGAGCCTGCCGTCCAGGATGAGCATGCGCAGCGACTCGGCGAGTGCGCGATGCGCGAAGCGTTCTTGGCCGCGCCGCCAATCGCCGAGCATGGCCGTTAGCTGGCTGGTGGAGATTGTCCTCCGCGGCCGCTCCATACGTCCAGCATCGGCTGACTGGCCATCGATTTCAATGCCAGCACTGGCGATCCTCGTCGCCGTGGCACGTCGTCTGGCACAGCTCTACGCCGGTCTCGCTCTCTACGGCCTAAGTTTGGCCTTCATGTACGAGGCCAACCTCGGCCTCGATTCGTGGGACGTGTTCCATCAGGGCCTCGCCGACCGAACCGGAATCTCGTTCGGCCGGATCACCATAGTGGTAGGAGCAGCGGTCTTGCTGGCCTGGATCCCGCTCCGACAACGACCGGGCCTGGGAACGTTCAGCAATGTCGTCGTCATCGGACTGGCCGTGGACGCAGGGATCGCGGCGCTGCCGGCTCCGGACGTACTCGCCGTGCGTGCAGCATTTCTGGTGTTCGGAATCGCGCTGTGCGGGTTCGCCACCGGCTGCTACATCGGTGCCGCGTTCGGGCCCGGGCCGCGGGATGGCCTGATGACCGGTCTCGTTCGTCGCTGCGGTCGATCCATCCGGCTGGTACGCACGATCATTGAGCTGATCGTCCTCGCCGTCGGCTGGCTG
>JBKOZJ010000105.1:0-15741 GCA_046725875.1 Actinomycetota bacterium | reverse complement strand
CCCTCGAGAACTCGGCCGGCGAGCACGTCGAGTCGTCGGTCGCCGTGCAGGTCGTCGATCCGCTCCCGCAATGCCGTGACCGCGATGGTTTCGATCTCGTCGCTCACCCGGCGACGGCGCCGCTCGTCGAGCCGGCCGGTGGACTCCAGCCAGGCCCGATGCTTCGCGAGCGCCTCCAAGACCTCGTCGATACCCTCGTTCCGCGATGCCACCGTCTTCACGATGGGCGGGCGCCAGTCGCCAGGCTGGCGGCGCTCACCGAGGGCGAGCATGTGGTTCAACTCCCGTGCGGTCGCGTCCGCGCCTTCCCGGTCGGCCTTGTTCACGACATATACATCGCCGATCTCGAGGATGCCGGCCTTCGCGGCCTGGATCGCGTCTCCCATTCCGGGTGCGAGCAGCACGACGGTTGTGTCAGCCAGCCCAGCGATCTCGACCTCGGACTGGCCCACTCCTACCGTCTCGATCAAGATCACATCGCAGCCCGCGGCGTCGAGCACCCGCAGCGCCTGCGGCGTCGCCCAGGCAAGCCCGCCCAGATGGCCGCGGCTCGCCATCGACCGGATGAAGACCTCTGGGTCGGTCGCATGCTCCTGCATGCGTACCCGGTCGCCGAGGAGGGCGCCGCCGGTGAACGGCGACGACGGGTCGACGGCGAGTACGCCCACCCGCACGCCGGAGTGCCGGTAGGCATTGACCAGCTCCGACGTCGCCGTCGATTTTCCGACACCCGGCGCGCCCGTTAGACCGACGACATAGGCCGAGCCAGTGTGCGGCACGAGGGCGGCCATCACCGACCGAAGCTGCGGCGCAGCGTCCTCGACCAGCGAAATCAGCCGGGCGACCGCCCGGGCCTCACCCTTGCGGGCCCGGGCCACCAACTCGGCGACGTCGACCTGGCCACCTCTCATGACGCCGCCGACCCTATCCCCCATCGTTCCTTGCTCAAGCCCTCTACACGGCCCCGCGACCACGTGCCCGCCGTCGCTGGTGGGGATTGGGCAGCCGGACGGGCTGCATCGCGCTAACCGCGATTCCGGTGATCGATCGCTGTGATACCAGACAGGTCCTCGACACATTGAAGGGAACCCCCAGACCGACCTATCGACTGAGGGCGCCCTTCACGTGACTGCCAGCGGCGGCAGTCGAGGGAGTTAGGCGTTGCGCGGCACGCGGATCACCAGGGCGTCACCTTGACCACCGCCGCCGCACAGCGCGGCCACGCCAATCCCGCCGCCGCGGCGCTTCAGCTCCAACGCGAGGGTGAGGCCGAGCCGGGCACCGGACATACCGATCGGGTGGCCGAGTGCGATCGCGCCGCCATTGACGTTCACCCGGTCCGGGGTGAGGCCAAGCTCCTTCATCGATTGCAGGCCCACCGACGCGAACGCCTCGTTGATCTCGACCAGGTCGAGTGCGTCGACGTCGATGCTCTCCTTGGCGAGCGCGGCCTTGATCGCGTTCGCCGGCTGGGACTGGAGCGAGGCATCCGGGCCGGCGACGACCCCATGGGCGCCGATCTCGGCCAGCCACGGAAGCCCAAGCGACTCCGCCTTGGCCTTGCTCATCACCACGACCGCGCAGCCGCCGTCGGAGATCTGCGACGCGGAGCCCGCCGTGATGGTGCCGTCCTTGGCAAAGGCGGGTTTCAGCCTGGCCAGCGACTCGACCGTGGTGTCGGCGCGGATGCCCTCGTCCGTGCTGAAGATGATCGGGTCGCCGCGGCGCTGTGGGATCTCGACCGGCACGATCTCATCGTCGAAGGTGCCGTCCTTCTGCGCCTCGGCGGCCCGCTGGTGCGACCGGGCCGCGAACTCGTCCTGCTCCTCGCGGCCGATGCCGAGCCGCGAGTTGTAGGTCTCGGTCGACTCACCCATCATCACCTGATCGAAGGCGCAGAACAGCCCGTCGTATGCCATGGAGTCGATCAGCTGTGTGTGGCCGTACTTGTAGCCCTCCCTGGACTTCGGCAGCAGGTGTGGTGCATTGGTCATCGACTCCATGCCGCCCGCGACCACGATCTCGAACTCCCCAAGCCGGATCAGCTGGTCGGCGAGAGCGATGGCGTCGAGGCCAGACAAGCAGACCTTGTTGATCGTCAGGGCCGGCACGGACATTGGAATGCCAGCCTTTACCGCTGCCTGTCGTGCGGTGATTTGGCCGGCGCCGGCCTGCAGGACCTGACCCATGATCACGTATTGGACCTGGTCGGGCGAGACGCCAGCCCGCTCGAGCGCTCCTTTGATGGCAAAACCGCCGAGGTCAGCGCCGGAGAAGTCCTTGAGCGAACCGAGCAGCCGACCCATCGGGGTCCGGGCACCGGCAACGATGACGGAACCGTTTGCGGCCATGACAACGCCTCCACGAGGAACTTAGGCGAAATACCGAGCGACAACCAATGACACGATAGCTCCGGGCGGGCAGACCACCGTCACACGACGTCCGTCACATAAAGGCCTGCGGGAGGCCCGATGATCAAGAAGATCGACCACGTCGGCATCGCGGTTCGCGACCTCGATGCGGCGATCGCCTCCTACGAACGACTGTACGGCTTCCGGGCGGTGCACACCGAGGTCAACGAGGAGCAAGGCGTGCGCGAGGCCATGCTGGCGGTCGGCGAGTCGGGCGCGTACATCCAGCTACTCGCGCCGCTGCGCGACGACTCCCCGATCGGGCGGTTCCTGGACCGGAGCGGGGAGGGCATCCAGCAGCTCGCCTTCACCGTCGACGACATCGCGGCGGAATGTGCCAGGTTGCGCGGGGCGGGCGTGCGTCTGCTGTACGAGACGCCGCGCCGCGGCACGGCCGGATCCCTGATCAACTTCATCCACCCGAAGGACGCCGGCGGTGTCCTCGTCGAACTCGTCCAGCCAAGCCAGAACCATGATGGCCCCGTCGCCACCCGGGGGACGTGAAGGTGGACCTCACCCGCCCGGTCGACTGAGGATGGCCCTGATGCGGCCAAACGGGGAGTGTCTGGTGGCCGGGCGTGAGCAACGGCACATGCGCCCCGTCGGGTCTACCGCTTCACGTGGTAGTTACCGCCGAGTACCTTCCAACCACATATCTTTGCTAGCGCTGGTGCCCGATACCGGTCGAGGTTCCCAGCTCAGCCGGACGGCCAAGGCACACGCAGCTGAGCCGCGACCAGCTACAGGGCGGGGCCGAGCGAGGATTTCGCGCGGTGCCGGGAGGCAGTAATGGGCGAGATGTCCGAGATCCTCGAAGCGATCCTCGCGGGCGATACGCCAGCCGGCCACTTCGCTGCGTTGCAGATTCCCCAGTCCTATCGTGCGGTAACGGTGCACAAGGACGAGGTCGGCATGTTCGACGGTCTGGCCAGCTCTGACAAGGACCCACGTAAGTCGTTGCATGTCGATGGGGTGCCCGTGCCTGAGCTGGGGCCGGCTGAGGCGCTGATCGCGGTCATGGCCAGCGCGATCAACTACAACACCGTCTGGACGTCGACCTTCGAGCCGCTTCCGACCTTCAAGTTCCTCGAGCGCTACGGCCGGATCAACCAGCTGGCCAGCCGACACGACCGTCCCTACCACGTCGTCGGGTCGGACGCCGCGGGCGTCGTCCTGAGAACCGGCGTGGGGGTCACCAAGTGGAAGCCCGGGGACGAGATCGTCGCCCACTGTCTCTCCGTTGAGCTCGAAGATCCGCAAGGCCATGACGACACCATGCTCGACCCCCAGCAGCGGATTTGGGGGTTCGAGACCAACTTCGGGGGGTTCGCCGAGCTTGCGTTGGTCAAGGCCAACCAGCTCATGCCTAAGCCGACCCACCTGACCTGGGAGGAGGCGGCCTGCCCGGGACTCGTGAACTCGACGGCGTACCGGCAGCTGGTGTCGCTCAACGGCGCTGCGATGAAGCAGGGCGACATCGTCCTGATCTGGGGCGCGAGTGGTGGGCTCGGCTCCTATGCGACCCAGTTGACGCTGAACGGCGGCGGCATCCCGGTATGTGTGGTCTCGAGTCCAGAAAAGGCGGAGATATGCCGCCGGATGGGCGCCGAGCTGGTGATCGACCGGGCCGCCGAGGGCTTCCGGTTCTGGCCGGACGAAGACACCCAGGATCCGGCGGAATGGCAGCGCTTCGGGGCACGAATCAGGGAGTTGACCGGCGGCGACGACCCCGACATCGTCTTCGAGCACCCGGGCAGGGAGACTTTCGGGGCCAGCGTGTTCGTCGCGAAGCGCGGCGGGACGATCGTCACCTGCGCATCGACGTCTGGTTTCCTCCATCAGTACGACAACCGCTACCTGTGGATGAACCTCAAGCGGATCATCGGATCGCACTTCGCCAACTACCGGGAGGCGTGGGAGGCAAACCGGTTGATCGCAAAAGGACGCATTCACCCGACTTTGTCGCGTACCTATCCACTCGACGGTGCTGGTCAGGCGGCGTATGACGTCCACCGCAACATGCATCAGGGCAAGGTCGGGGTGCTGTGCCTCGCCCCGCGTGAAGGGCTTGGGGTGCGGGACCGGGAGATGCGCGCTCGCCACGAGGACGCGATCAACCGCTTCCGCAACGTCTGACGCGCCGGATCAGACTGGTAGAAGGGCACCTTCCTCCAGACCTCTCGGAGTAGAAGGTGCCCCTGCCTCAATTCGATCGGAGCAGGGGCACCTTCTGCCGTCGGGCAGGGCCGCCGATTTGGCAGAATCACCCCCGTGAGCCAGGAGCCGTGGGTCGAGGTCGGGGGGGTGGTCGCCGGGCCGCCGCCGGACTTCGAGGGTTTCGACATCGTGCTGCGCGGTTACGACCGGCAGCAGGTCGACGCCTATCTCACCAGGCTCGAAGATGATCTTGCCGCCGCCCTGGTTGAACGCGACCAGGCGGTCAACAATATCCGCAGCCTGTCGAGCCAGCTCGACCAGGCATATCGGGACCTTCGCGACTCCCATCGCAAGATGGCCGATGTCCGCCACCAGATCGGGGCTGCCGGTGACGCACAGCCGGCTAGCGAGGAACTCGAGGTCATCCTGCGCGACCTGGCGACCGCCCAGGAAGCCCGGGTCGATGCCGAACGGGATCGGGAGCGGCTGAGCGCAATCCTCGACCAGCTACGCGGCGAGCTCGACTCATCCCGTCATGAGGCCGAGCGGGCCAGGATCGAGACCGCCGACCTGCGCCGCGAACTCGACCAGGCCCGCGCGGGCGGCTTTGACAGCGAGGAGTTCCCGCGGCTGCGCACAGAGCTGGAGAGCGTACGCGACCAGCTCGAAGCCGCCAGGGAACAACTGATCGCATCCGGTGCCGGGACCGATGCGACGAGGGCCGAACTTGTTCAGACATCCGCCCAGCTCGTCGCTGCCCGCGACGAGATCTCCACGCTCGAACGGCAGCTCACCGCGGCCCACGACAATCTGGCAACGGCACGCCGGCAGCTCACCGCGGTCCAGGACCGAGAGCGTGAGCTGGCCGACCTCCTCGCGGACCGGGACCGGCTGCTCCAAGAGCGCGAGCAGGTGCTCGCTACTCGCGACGCCAACAGCTCCACATACGAGCAGGCGCTGGGTCAGCGCGATCGCATGCTGACGGAGCAAAGTCAGGCGCTGGCCGGCCTGGAGCGCGAGCTGAACGAACACCGCACGGCGCTCGCCGAGCGGAACCGTGTACTGGACGAGCAGCGCCAGGCGCTCGCGGAACGGGACCAGCAGCTCACCGATCGAGATCAACAGGTCGCCGACCGAGACCAACGGCTCACCGACCGGGACCAGCAGCTCGCGGAGCGAGATGGCCGGCTCGCCGAGCAGCAGCAGGCACTCGCCGAGCGCACGGCCGAGCTGGAGAACGCGCAGGCGAAGCTGGCCCATGTCTCGATCGGGGCAGCCGGGGCGCGGATCGAGAAGCTGCTCCGCAACGCCGAGGAGGAGGCCGCCCGACTCCGGAGCGAGGCAAGCGCGCAAGCCGAGGTGGAACGGACCGAGATCGACCAGCTGCGCAGCGAGGCGAACGCCGAGATTGTCGCGCAGCGGGCAGAGTTCGAGAAACTACGGACCCGCACGCTGGCCGAGCTCGCCGACCAGCGCGCGGCCGCGGAGCGAATGCTCACCGACGCGGAGGCGAAACGAGCTGCCGCCGTCGAGGATGCGGTCGCTGAGATCGCTGCGAGACGCAAGGAAGCCGAGCAGGCCCTGGGCGCCCACGAAGCCGAGATTCGGGCCCGGATAGAGGCCGACCAGGCCGATTCCGACCAGCGGGTTGCCGCCGCCAAGTCCGAGGCCGAGCGGCTGCTCGCCGAGGCCTCCGGTCACGCGCGGCGGCAGCTGGACGAGGCGCGGACGAAGGGCGAGCAGGCGCTTGCGGAGGCCAGTGCGACCGCCGAGCAGCAGTTGACAACGGCCAACGCCAGCGTTGAACACCGGCTCGCCCAGGCCAACGCCGAGGCAACGCGGCAGCTCGACACCGCGCGGCGCGAGGCGGAGTCCATCGTGGCAACAGCCCAGGCCGAGTCGGAGCGGCAGCTCGCCACCGCCCGATCCGAGGCCAACTCCCTGGTGTCTGGGGCGCGGACCGAGGCAAACGAACTCCTCGCCAAGACCCGAGCCGAGGCGAATCAGGTCAAATCCGTGGTGAGCAAGCAGATGTCGGCCGCGACGTCCGAGGCGGAGCACCTGCTTGGCAAGGCGCGGACGGACGCCGAGCGCTTGGTCGCAGGCGCCACGCGGGATGCTCAGCGTCAGCTGGCCGAGGCGACCGCCTCCGCCGATCAGCGCCGGACAGCGGCGGCCGCTGAAGCCGAGCGAGTCCTCAAGGCCGCGCGCGACACCGCCGATCGCGAGCGGACCGAGGCCCGTGCGGAGGCCGAGCAAGAGCGCGCCTCGGCATATTCGGAATATCACGATCGGCTGACGAACGCGCGGGCGCACGTACAGGGAATGCTTGCGGAGGCCGAGGAAACCGCCCGCCGAGCCATCGCCGAGGCGAAGCAAGAGGCCGCGCACACACTCAACCAGGCGCGGGCCGAAGCCGACGAGCTGCGTTCCACGGCAAACCGGGAAGCCACGGAGGCCGAGCGGCACCGGGACGAGATCACTCGGCAGTTCGCGCAAATTCGACGGGTCCTTGACGGCGGCGTCGACGGCGAGGGCGTGCTGCTCGGCCACTTCGGAACGGCGGCCGACAACGGCCCCAACGGAACTCGTTCGGAATGACCCCCGTACGCGCATTAGTCGGCAGCGGCGGCTGCCGCATCCCGCCGCTGGCTCGCGATTGGCCACGACCAGCCCCACCCGTCAGCGGCCGCTCGGGCCTCGATCGACCCGCTCACGACCGCCCCCTGGCCAGTTGGGCCGAGCAGGCCCATCGACCCCGTCCATCCCCGACGGCCCGGTTTGCCGTTCGGGTCGCACACACGCCGGAGCTCTGGAACTATGTCCCGCATGACTGACGCCCGCACATCAGAATCGACTGCAATCGACGAGACCGGATCAAACTTCGACATCGTCCTGCGCGGTTACGAACGCAAGCAGGTCGACGAACACTTGACCCGAGTCACCGCCGAGCGCCAGGCCGCTGCACAGCGAATCGGCGCTCTCGAACGCCGCGTCGAAGAACTTCATTTCGAGCTGCAGAACGCGCAGCGGCAGAGCAGCGAGGCCGAGCCGACCCTCGCCGGGGTGGGCGCCAGGATCGAGAAGATCCTGCGGCTGGTCGAAGAGGAGGCCAAAGACGTCCGCGCCGAGGCCGTCGCCGCCGCCGACAAAGACCGCAAGGCCGCCGAAGGCCTCGCCGCGCAGATGCGCGCCCAGGCCGAGGAGGACGGCCGAGCCCGCCGCGAGCAGGCCCGGCATGACGCCGCGAAGGTTCTCGAGGAGGCCCGCAAGGAAGCCGCCGTCGTCCGCTCCGAGGCGGCGAACGAGGCAGCGGCGAAGCGCGACGAGGCCGAGGGGATCTTGGAGGCTGCGCGGGCGAAGGCCGCCCAGGCCGCCGCGGAGTTCGAGGCGAGCCTCGCCAGGCGGCGCGAGCAGGCCGAGCGTGACCTTTCAGTACGGCAAGACGCGGCCGAGCGGCACCTCCGCGAAACGAGCGAGCAGGCCGAGCAGCTCCGCCTCGAGGCGCAGAAGCTGCGGGACGAAGCCGAGCGGCGATCCCGGCAGCTTCTCGAGACGGCCCAGCGCGAAGCGGAGGACATCGTCGCGGAGGCCCGCGCCAAGGCCGAGCGGTCCCGGCTGGAGGCCGAACGCGAGCTCGCCGCACTCACTCACCGGCGAGACAGCATCAACGCACAGCTCTCCAACGTGCGAGAGATGCTGGCCACGCTTACCGGAGCCGCGGTCCAGAGTGTCGCTGCCGTCGCCGCCAAGCCGGCGGGCGTCCAGCCGGGTGGCGCCGCTCAACCCAAGGACGAGACGCCGAAGGCCAGCGTTCCACCACAGCAGCCGGCCAAGCCGGCCGGTGCTCCGCAAGGCTGATCCCACGCAAGCGCGGCGTGAGGCCTCACCCTTTGCATGGAGGCCTTCCGCGAGCGAGCGTCTAGTCGTAGACCGTCGATGCCATGAACAGGCCGTCAACTCGAGGATCGATGGACTGAAGGCTCGAGAGATACGCTTCCTGCTCGGGCTGACAGTCCATCGTTCCTTGGATTGCCGAACTACGCGGTCGCCGCGCCGCGTGCCCGCCTTTTTGGGATGTCGCGGCTTACCCTGTGCCGATGGCGGGGAGATCGCTCCAGATCTCGTACTCGCCTGACCACGTCGTGGGGAGCGGCGTCGGCACCAGCGGTGCCACCCGGGCAACGATCTCATCGAGGACCCGCCGGACGTACGGCTCGCCCACCCAGAGATGCTTCGCGCCGTCGACGCCGATGACCTCGGCTTGAGGTATGCGGGCGAAGCGCTCCTTCGCCTCCGGTGGCCGCAGGTAGTCGTCGAACTCAGGTACGAGGACCAGCATCGGCTTACCGGACTCCGCCCAGGCATCCAGGTCCTCGTCGCGAGCCTGCCGCAAGGGCGGAGACAAGAGGACCGCTCCCTCGATCGCCGGGTCGGCGCCGTACATCAAGGCGAGGTCGGTTCCGAACGACCAGCCCACCAGCCAGCGGTGCGGGAGGTCGTCGTACTCGGCGTACTCGATCGCAGCCGCGACGTCGAAGCGCTCCCCCACCGCCGACTCGAACTCGCCTTCGCTGCGGCCGGCGGCCGACTCGGTACCGCGGGTGTTGAAGCGCAGCACCGCGAGTCCGGCCAGGGCGGGAAGCCGCCAAGCCGCCTTACGCAAGATGTGGCTGTCCATCATGCCACCGTGGGTCGGCAGCGGATGCAGCGTGACCAGCGTCGCGATCGGCGGCCGGTCCACCGGCGTCGCGAGCTCGCCGACGAGGCTCAGGCCGTCGGCGGTGTGCAAGGTCAGCGGCTCCCGGCGGGCCGGCAGGATCATCGTGGCGCGTATCTCGGTCATCGCCTTTGACACTAGCCGCGGCTCGCGCCTCGCATTTGCACTGAGCGACCTTGGCCGCCCGGAGACTGGCTAGCTGGTCGGCTCCTGTTGGCTCATCGCGGACATCTGACCGGCGGCCTCCAGCTCGCGGTAATGCGACTCGAGCGAGATCACCGGCAGCGGCAGCATGGAGCGGTGTCCGCGATGTGCCTCGACGGCGACCTCGTGATAGCGCTCGAGTGCCTGGATCGACTCGCGCAATGAGTAGGCGCGACCGTCCACCAGCGGCCCTTGGGTGCCCTCGATCACCGCGACAACATCGTCCCCGGACAGCGTCCGGTGAGCCTCGAGGGCATGGGCAACGGCAAGGACGTGGCGCCGGTTCTCGGCGAGGACCTTTTCCGTCCCCTCGGCCAGGCCGGCCAGCAGCTGCTCAGCCCGACGGCCAAGCGCGGACTCGAGCACGCGACGGTCCGTGCCGTCGACGATCGGCATGCCCTGGGCCTGGGTGAGGATGGCGGCATGCGAGCCGAAGGATGATCCCATTCCGAACAGACCCTCCATCGCGAGCGCGACGTGTGTCGCACTGCGCAGGTCACCGGAGACGCCATCGGAGTTGTCGCCGCCGAAGAACATCCGCTCGCCGACGAGCGAGGCAACGCTGCTCATGATGTCGGCCTCGTAGTCCGAACGCCATTCGCCGAACCGCTCCTCGATCGGGATCGACTGTACGAAGCCAAGCACGCCTTCGCTCTTCTGAATGGTGGCGGTATCGATGGCGAGCCTGCGTCGGACCCGATAGCCGACCACCGCGTGGCACGCCTCGTGGACGGCGACGGCGTGCCGTTCGCGCTCCACATAGTCGACGCCTTCGGGCGGACCGACGCTCTTCAGCAGCTTCGCGCGCATCACGTCGTTGAAGGTGATGACACCTCGACCGTCCCGCATCGCAACGATCAGGGACTCGTTGACGAGGTCTTTGATCGACGCACCCGTGGCGTACGGCGTGATGGTCGCGAGGCGATCCATCTGCTCGTCCGTGAGTTCGTGGGCGACCTTCGAGAAGTAGCCCTCGTACGTTCGCTTGCGTCCATCCTTTGACGGATAGCCGACGTGGTAGATCCGGTCGATCCGGCCGGGCCTGAGCAGCGCCTCGTCGAGCGCTCCCACCATGTTGGTGGCCATCATGACGAGGATCCGGTACTTCGGCGGCGGCTTCGGCCGCATGCCGAGAATGCGGCGCACATGGCGGTTGATGAAGCCGCGCGGCTTCTTGAGCCCGGACAGCTCGGTGAGCAGAGCTTGCAGCGTGCCCATCCCTCCGTTGCCGCCCGCCATGCCGCCCATGAAGAAGCCCTGGCGCGTGCCGGTCACTTGCCCGGCACCGATCGAAAGCATCGAGGAGAACAGCGACGCCTGGGTGTGCGGGGAAAGGTATGCGAATCCGTGGCAAGAGCCCAACGGGCCGGCAGCATTTATCCCGCCAGCTGTGAACGTACCCTGCCGGCCGATCTGCCCGATACCGGCGCCGCGATTGCCCAGTGAGTCCGCCTCATCGAAGAAGGCGATCACTCCGCCGTAGCGAAGGGACAGCTTGCGCAGCTTGCGGAACAGCAGCTTGACGCGCAAGATGCCAATGCCCATGAACATGTTGACGAAGGCGCCGGGATCGACGAAGACATAGGGTTTGCCGGTCTCGCCGGCCACCGCCTCCGCCATCAGTGTCTTGCCCGTGCCGGGCGGGCCCCACAGCAGGATGCCGCCGGGAACGTAGCCGCCCTTCTTCTCGATTGCCTCCGGGTTTTCGAGGAAGACCATATTTTCCTTGACCCGTTCCAGCACGTGGTCCTGACCCCAGACGTCGGAGAACCGCGTCTTGATGTCATCGGGCATGTAGACCTCGACGCCTCCACGGGTCAACAGCCAGAACATGCCGATGAATTGGATCGCGATGAAGAAGAAGAGGAAGACGATCTGGAACGCGAACGGCAACAGCCCCCACATCTGGGACGGCAGCCTGACCAGTGCTTGCACAGGGGTGGTGTCCCAGGCCGCGGCGAGGACGATCGACAACAGGGTGATCAGGAAGAGCCACTTGAAGATGCGAGCCATCCGGAATCTGGTCCAGTCGGAGAACCGCCGGTGGGTTAGCCGGTCAATCCCTCCGAAGAACTTGTCGACCCAGAACCGGTTGTAGGCGGCCCAGTGCTCACTGATGAGGAAGTGCACCTGGCGCACGACCTCAACGCCCGCGAGTACGAGCAACCACCACCGCGTCTCCAGCGTCATCCGGAACGCGTCCGCGACCGAGACGAGCGGGTTCTCCAGCTCCGTGGCGGCCAGGAATACGAATATCACTGCAAACAGGAGCAGGAACCTGGTCCGATCCCACAGTCTGAGGGGCTTACGCCGGCCGGTCCGCTCTTCCGCAGCTGGTGCCTTCACCGCGGAAGTCTCCCTGCCGTGCGGCACGATCTCTGTCATTTGGCACCCTTTACTGTGAATGACTCGACGATCTCGCCGAGCTCGCCGGACCGGTCCTGATAACACTTCGCGGAGCAGCGGACCAGCAGCATGTAGATCCGGCTGGCGTCGTCAGTGGTGTAAGCAGTGAGGTCGAAGGTCTGCAGGGGACCGCCCAAGATTTTGTAGTTATAGGTGACGCGGACTCCGTGAACCTTCCCAGGCGTCAGGACCTCGTCGCGCAGCAGCTCGAAGCCCTCGAGCGGGATGCCCGCCTGCGTCGCATTCTCCCGAGCATCGTCGGTGACCGGGAGGATCATGTCCCGCAGGACGTCGTAAGACACGCCGCCCCGAATCGACTCCGGCAAGATCTGCACATTCGCATAGGCGATCGGCTGGTCGGAGGTCGGCGCGAAGATATGCCCCGCCTCTGGTTTGTCCGACGCGTCGTACGCGATGAACCACCGCAGGTCACGTTCGACCTGACGGGACGCTGAGTCCGGATCAGTGGACGAGACTTCGTTCTCGAGCTCGGCGGGGTTCACTTTTTTCCAGGACGAGGGCACTTTGAAGTAGAGCTGCTCGGCAGAGTTCTTGACGTAGTGGTAGCCGGGCGAGCCACACGCGGCCAGGCCAACGATCATGGCTGCGCTGAGCGCGGCCAGACTGCGTATCGGCCCGGCTCCCGGCATCGATCACTCCCGCCCTGTGTCTCAGTCGAGTATCAGTGCCTATGCCCGCGATTGACCAGCTACACGCCTGGCGCTAAGGCGCCCACCTGCGAGTTCGCGAGTCGTTTACACAGCTGATCTCACGATGCGAGCCGGCAGACCAGGGCCGGCCACCGATCGGGCTGACGCAGCGAGCCAAGCGGTCGTGGCCGAGCAGCGCTGGTTGGTCCCAGCCAAGCACCGGCGAGCAGCATGAACTCGCAGGCGGCGGTCAGGACCGGGTGCTGTAGTCGCGGAAGCCGCGGCCGGCCTTCCGGCCGAGGTAGCCGGCGGTCACGAGGTGCTCAAGCAGCGGCGCCGGCGCGAAGCCGGGCTCTCGGAACTCCTCATACAGCGTACGCTGGATTGCGAGCGCGACGTCCAAGCCGATCACATCTAGCAGCTCGAACGGCCCCATCGGATAGCCGCAGCCAACCTTCATGGCGTTGTCGATGTCGTCGGCAGTGGCGTAGTTGGCTTCGAGCATCTTTACGGCGTCGTTGAGGTAGGGGAACAGCAGCGCGTTCACCACGAATCCCGCTCGATCGCCGCATACAACCGGATGCTTGCCCAGCCGCCGGCATACGGCCACCGCCGTCACCACGGCGTCGTCGGCGCTCGCCACCGTCCGTACCACCTCGACCAGCTTCATGGCGGGCGCCGGGTTGAAGAAATGCATCCCAACGACGTCGGCCGGTCGGGATGTGGCCATGGCCAGATCCACGACCGGCAGGCTGGAGGTCGTGGTCGCGAGAAGCGCGCCCGGCTTGGAGATCTCATCGAAGGTGGCGAAGAGCGTCTCCTTCACCGAAAGCTCTTCCACGACCGCCTCGATGATCAGGTCGCATTCGGCAAGGTCGTCGAGGGAGGCCGAGCCGGTAACGCGGGCGAGGGCAGCGTCGCGATCGGACTTCTCGAGCTTGCCGCGCAGAACGGCCTTGTCCAGCGATCGCTCCACGGCTGCTCGCACGCGGGCAATCTTTTCGGTGCCGCGGGTCACATACAACACATCGAAGCTAGACCGGGCGAAGACCTCGATGATCCCGGTTGCCATGATCCCGGAGCCGACAATGCCGACCTTCTGGACGTCTCGCACGCCGGCCGGATCCGCGTACGCGTGCTCAGCTTGCGTGGTCAGCGCGTCGGGGACAACGGCCGGCGAGTCCGCCGCCTCGTATGTGTAGAACCCGCGACCGGTCTTCCGCCCGCGCAGCCCGGCGGTCATCATCTGCTTAAGGATCGGCGCTGGCGCATGCAGCCGGTCCCGGGACTGGCGGTACATCGTGTCGAGGATCTCGTACGCGGTGTCCAGGCCGATCAGGTCGAGCAGCGCGAGCGGCCCCATGGGCAGGCCGCAGCCGAGCTTCATCGCCGCGTCGATGTCCTCTCGACTCGCGTAATGCGCCTCGAACATCGAGACGGCATGGTTCAAGTAACCGAAGAGCAGTTTGTTCGCGATGAAGCCGGCCTTGTCGCCGATTACAACCGGAGTCTTGCCGAGCCGGCGGGCGAGCTCCGCAATGTCGGCGACCACCTCCGGATCGGTGACCACGGTTCGGACCACTTCGACGAGCTTGAGCACCGGCGCCGGGTTGAAGAAGTGCATACCGACCACCCGGGACGGGTGCTGAGTCGCAACCGAGATCTCCGTCACCGACAGCGACGAGGTGTTGGTCGCGAGGATCGCGTTCTCCTGAACGATGCCATCGAGCTCGACGAAGATCTGCCGCTTGAGGTCGAGCTGCTCGGGGACGGCCTCGACCACCAGGTCGGTGTCCTTGAGATCGGTGAGCGAGGTGGTGAAGGTGATCCGGTCGAAGATCGCCTCCTGCTCTTCGGCGGTCAGCTTGCCGCGTTTGACCGCGCGGTCGGTCGAGTGCTCGATGTGCCCGCGGCCGCGGGCCATCCACTCGTCGTTCTGCTCGACGCCAACCACCTGGAAGCCACGACGGGCGAAAACCTCGGTGATGCCAGCACCCATCGTGCCGAGACCAACCACGCCAACCGTTTTGAACTCGCGCGCCATCGCCTCTCCCACCAGCGGATTCTCCCGATCTGACCCGACCGGAGTATGGCCGCCAGTCTCGCACAGCCGTCGCGGACAGGGTGCTTGGGTTGGGAGTACGGGATGAGCAAGCAAGGTTACGCTTGCGCGGGTGCGGCTGGTGATCGCTCGGTGCTCGGTTGACTACGAAGGCAGGCTTTCCGCGCACCTTCCAACGGCGACCCGGCTGATCATCATCAAGGCGGATGGATCGGTTCTCGTGCACGCCGACGGCGGGTCCTATAAGCCACTCAACTGGATGTCGCCGCCCTGCACCCTCCGTGACGAGGACGACGTACTGACCGTCGTGGGAAAGTCGGGCGAGCGCCTGGTCATCACGATTGAAGAGACGCTTGCGGATCACGTACACGATCTCGGCCCGGACCCGGGCCTGGTCAAGGACGGGGTGGAGGCGCACCTGCAAGAGCTCCTCGCCGCGCACATCCAGACTCTGGGAGACGGGTGGCGTCTTGTCCGGCGGGAGTATCCGACCGCTATCGGCCCGGTTGACATCGTCTGTAGGGACGCGCATGGGGTGACGGTTGCCGTCGAGGTGAAGCGGCGCGGCGAGATCGAGGGAGTAGAACAACTCACCCGCTATCTGGAGCTGCTCAATCGGAATCCACTCCTGGCCCCGGTTCGCGGCGTGCTCGCGGCTCAGGAGATCAAGCCACAGGCGAAGGTGCTCGCCGCGGACCGCGGGATCGCCTGCATCGCCCTTGACTACGACGCCCTTCGCGGCACCGACGACCCCAGCCTCCGCTTGTTCTGACCGCCTGACGTGCCCAGCCGGGAAGCTGCGCGCATTTGCGCCAACGCCTAGGTCCGGCCCGGGTACCCGCGCCAACGGCGGCTCCTTCCAGGGCAACGGCGCCAGCGGTCGCTGGACAGGCAACTGCACCATCGCACCGGCGTGGGCACAGGCATCGGCACCACTGCCGCGGTTCGGCCGGGCAAAGGGGCAGGCACCGGCGCCAACGCCATGGTCCTTGGACAGGCAACGGCGCCCGCGCACCCGCGCGGGCACAGGCATCGGCACCGCCGCCGCGGTTCGGCAAGGCTGAGGAGGCAACGGCGCCAAGGCCGCGGTCCTCGCGCGGGCAACGGCGCCGACGCTCAGCTCTACCGCGC
>JBKOZJ010000104.1:0-18072 GCA_046725875.1 Actinomycetota bacterium | reverse complement strand
GCTGTCGGGGGGCAGGTTCAGATCCGCACCGACGATGACCGGCACGTTGGGCGACCCCACGAAGCGCCGCAAGGCGCGGACCTGGGCCGCCGAGACGTGTGCCGGTTCGCCGGAGAGGTGGGCGCTGACCAACCGAACCGGCCCGAACGGGGTATCAACCGTTGTCGCCAGGGCGATGCGGTTCTGGAAGAATCCGTCGCCGCGCGGCAGCCCAACGCTCGCCGTGTCGCGCATCGGCAACCTGGCGAGAATCGCCTCGCCCTCCTCGAAGAGGATCCCACGGCGGTTGCCATTCGCTCGCCGGTAGACGTAGTTCATATCGGTCCGGCGCGCGAGCTCAGCCGCTACGCTGCCGGTCGCGGGAGTCCACGGGACCTCTTGAAGGAGTACGACATCAGCGTCGAGGCGCCGCAGCTCCCGGACGATCAGGTCAATGCGCTCCTCAAGATGGGTCAAACCCGGGAACTCGTGAAGCATGTTGAGCTGTACGACGCGCAGCGGCCCGGAGACCCGTTCGGCGGCAGCGCCGCACTCCTGCTCACACCCGTAGACCCACAGGCTCGGCTTCGACGCTGATAGCACCCACAATGCGATTGCCGCCGCAACCAGCGCGGCGGCGGTGGCCACCTCCCACCTGCGGGTCACGACGGCCATCATGCCGCGGGTACGCAGGACGCGGCACTACACAGGCACGTTCAGGGTCGCGACCATACTGGAGGTCGCATCGCCGGTCACCGATGCCAGCTGAAGGGAGTAGCCGTCGCTGAAGACGTTGTCCGTGTCCAATGAGGTCTGCGCGAGATTGCCTAGGCTCTCCTCGTATCCCTCCATTGCGTAGACACGCCGGCACGCATCCTCGGGCAGCGCGAGCTGCGACGTCCGGAGCTTGCCGCTGGCCGATGTCGCCGCCGAGAGGCTCGGATAGACCTCGAAATGGATATGCGGCCACCGGCCCGAGTAGGCGCCCGGAAAGATGCTGGTGAAGGTCACCGAACCGTCCGCTCCGGCCTCCTGGACGCCGCGAAGGAAGTTCTGCGCGGTGAGCCCGGCGGAGTAGA
The DNA here is from genome assembly GCA_046725875.1 of Actinomycetota bacterium. Taxonomy (GTDB): domain Bacteria; phylum Actinomycetota; class Actinomycetes; order JAKEEW01; family JAKEEW01; genus JBKOZJ01. The sequence continues at coordinate 17,014 of JBKOZJ010000104.1, read as the reverse complement.
GGGAGTAGCCGCCCTCCCTCGTACAGTGCCAGAGGTAAATCGCCGCACCCGCAAGCGGTTGCGCATCCTTGCTTACGTTGAGGACGCGAAGCCGGATCGTCAGCGGGATACCTTCCGCAATTCCGGACGCGGAGCCGAAGCTTCGGGTGACGTCGCGGCGGACGATCCCGCTCTTGGTGAGGACGTTCACGCCGTTAGACCCGTCAGCGGGGTAGGGGCCGCCGGTCTCCTCCGGGATCTCGTCGCCGGTCGCCGGCGGGTCGCCTGTCCCAGTGCTGGCACTGGGGGAGTTCGCTGGGATCGCCGGGTTGCCTGAGCTCTGGCTGTCGTCGCCACCTAGCCCACAGCCGGCGAGCGCCGCCGCCAGCCCGGCGCCGCCGAAGACCGAGAGGGCCCGCCGGCGGCTCAGCAAGATCGGCAGGTCCTGGGACAGTCCCCGGTCGTGGTCGTGCAACTCCTCCGGTGGCATCAGTAAAGGCTCCCATCTCGTCGCGAGCGCCCCGTCTTTGGGACATCGGCACGACAACACTCGTCGCCCCACCTGCGAGTGCCTTGTGAGCAGCCTGTGACGCAGCTGTGCGGCTGCTGCCGCATAGCTTGTGACGTGGCGGTGGTCGCTGCCGCCCGAACCAGCCAGGCGTCGGGCACCCGGCAGAATCGGTTGTGTGACTGACAAGCGAAGCGCCGGGATCTTGCTCTTTCGCCGCGGCGCCGGCGGGGTGGAGGTGTTGCTCGGGCATATGGGCGGCCCCTTCTGGGCGAAGAAGGATGCCGGAGCGTGGTCGATCCCCAAGGGGGAGTACGACGGTGACGAGGAGGCGGTAGCCGCGGCGCGCCGCGAGTTCTTGGAGGAGCTCGGGCTGCCGCCGCCAGACGGCGACTTCCGGGCGCTCGGCGAGGTCCGGCAGCCGAGCGGGAAGGTTGTGATCGTTTGGGCGGTCGAGGGCGACCTCGACCCCGCAGCCGTGGTGCCCGGGATGTTCGAAATGGAGTGGCCGCCCAGGTCCGGACGGTGGCAGGAGTTCCCAGAGATCGACCAGGCCGGCTGGTTTCCGTTGGCGGATGCGCACAAGAAGATCATCGCCGGTCAGCGCGAGTTCCTCGACCGCCTGGCCGAGCTGGTTGCCAACCCACACTGACGCGCGAAGCCCTAGCCGCCGAGGGCGATCGTCAGCGCGGCCGGAGGCGGACGGGCACCGGGCCGGCGGGGCGCAGGGTGACGTGTGCGACCGTCTGAAGGTCGCCGGAAAGCGACTCGACCCGAAACCTGCGGAGCAGAGTACGCAGCAGAATTTCCGCCTCGAGCATGGCGAAGTGCTCGCCGATGCAGCTACGCGGGCCACCGCCGAAGGGGAAGTACGAGTATCGCGGCCGGTCGTGCTCTCCGAGGAAGCGGTACGGATCGAAGCGCTCGGGCTGCGGCCAGAAGGCCGGGTGCCGGTGCGTCACCCACGGCGAAACAACGACCAGCGTGCCACGTGGAATCGCGTACCCGCCGATCTCGGTGTCTGTCGTCGTCAGCCGCTCGGTGAGGTAGGCCGGCGGGAAGAGTCGCATGCCTTCGAGCAGCGAGGCGCGCTGCAGCGCGCCGTCCCCGGCCGCCGTGTCCTGCAGCTCGGGGTGACTGCCGAGCAGGTGCAGTGTGAAGGTAAGCGCCCCTGCCGTTGTTTCGTGTCCGGCAAGCAGGAACACCAGGACTTGGTCTCGAATCTCCGCCTCGGACAACGGCTCACCGGTTTCCGGGTCGCGCACGGCCTGCAGACGGGTCACGAGATCCTCGCCGTCGGCAACGTTGGTGGTGTGCCTGGCGAGGATGCGATCGACGATCTGGTACTGCTCCGCTCGCACCCTCTGCGTGCGCTTGTTACGGGGGGTACGCCAGTCGAGCGGAAACCTGACGAATTGCAGCGTGCGCTGCTGGGTCAGCCGGCCGGCCAGCGGAACCAGCCGGTGTAGCGCGGGAATCGCCTCATCGACGTCTTCGCCGAAGAGCGCGCGCCCCACGACCCGGAGCGTGTAACGCATCATCAGCAGATGCAGGTCCACCGGGTCGGCGTTCCCCGCAGCCGCCGACGTGTCGGCTCGCAGCCTCGCGCTGTCGTGCTGCGAGTCATCGACAACCCGGTTCGCCTCGTCCTGCATCAAGTCCGCGTAAAGCGCGACTCGACGCGGGGTGAATAGAGGCGCGAGGGTACGGCGCTGCCGGCGCCACACCTCACCCTCGGTCGTCAACAGCCCGCGGCCGAGCATGTCGGAGAGGATCTGGAATCCAACGGTGTCCTTGCCGTAGCTGCGCTCGCTCTCGATCAACACCTGCCGGACCAAGTCCGGATGGTGCGCCGCGACGCCGAACTGACGCCTCGGTCCGCGCGCCGGCCCGAAGCGGTACGCGACGAGATCCCCGTACTCGTGGAACCCGCGCAGTAGCGTCTGGAGTACTCCGCGGCGGAACTCCATCGCCATCCCGACGAACGGGTTCGCGCGCGGCCCAGGCATGTCAAGAAGCGACTGGTGCGGCCTACCTGCCAGCGGCCGATCGGGGGCGCTCAGCGGAGCAAGAACATCTCCGGACCTGTCGGCCGTCCCATCCCCTGGAACTGCGGCTGCGGACCGGCCGGCTGTTTCCTCTGTCGGGACTGCGGCTCCGCGCCGGCCGGCCGTTCCCTCTGTCGGGACTGCGGCTCCGCGCCTGCCGGCCGCGCTTTCCGGGGGAATGACTTCTCCAGACCTCCCGCCGGGCGCAGCATCCGCGATGTCCGTCACGATCCCATTGTGTTGTCAGATGACCGGACCTGCCGGGTCGGGGTTAGCTACCGGCTTTGCGGCGGAAGGTACGCCGGCTGAAGGCCGGCCCCTGGGCACCATGGATCTTGGACGAGTCGGGGCCGGCAAAACCGGTGCCGTGGTCCCCCTGCTGATTGCGCTTGCGTTCGAGCGCCTCCCGGAACTTCTGCTTCGCTTCCTCGCCGGCGCCCTTTACCTCGACGCTCTCAACCGGCGCGGCCTTTGACTCTGCCTTCGGGGCCACCCCCGGCCGCGGCGTCTCGCGCGTTGCGGATGGCTTTTTCGCGCCGGCCGACTGCGGCTTCTCGCGCACCGCGGATCGCGTTTTCGCGCCGGTCGACTGCGGCTTCTCGCGCACCGCGGATCGCGTTTTCGCGTCGGTCGACTGCGGCTTCTCGCGCACGGCGGATCGCGTTTTCGCGTCGGCCGACTGCGGCTTCTCGCGCACCGCGGATCGCGTTTTCGCGCCGGCCGACTGCGGCTTCTCGCGCACCGCGGATCGCGATTTCGCGTCGGCCGACTGCGGCTTCTCGCGCACGGCGGATCGCGATTTCGCGTCGGCCGACTGCAACTTCGCGGCGCCTGCGGGTCGCGGGTTGACGCTCTCGGACTCCGGTTTGGCGGAAGCCATCCGTCCTCCTGCTTAGCTCGTACTCCTCGGACAGCAGGCTACTCTCCGCGCATGAGGCGGCCCGCTCAGGCGATATGTCTGACTGAAGGGCCGCACATCTGCCGGGTTGGCGTGCGGGAACACCTCAGTCGAACCGCCAGGAAGAGATCCGCTGTCAGGCGGCTCACGACGCCGCCTCGGCGGGTCGGCAGTGCCGGCACGGCCGGTAGCCCGCCGCCACGGCTTCGTCGACGGTGCGGAAGTCATGCCGGTGCCGGAGCGTGATGCGGCGGCCGTTCGGGCAGGTCGGGAAGCAGAAGATGCCGGTCGTGTCGCTGCCGACGAAGTAGGCGCCGGAGCGAGCAAGCTCCCGCATGTCGTCCAGGTTCACGTGCTCGGCGCGCAGGAGCGACTCCTTGACCGGCGACCCGAAGACGTAGTCTCCGATCGTCCCGTCGGCGCGGGTGATCCGGTGGCAGGGGATCAGGACAGGCACCGGGTTGCGGGCAAGCGCCGACCCGACCGCGCGCACCGCACGCGGGCGGCCAATCTCCCGAGCGATCCAGGAGTACGGCCGGATCTCTCCGCGCGGAATCGTCAATGCTGACCGTAGGACCGCCTGGTCGAACTCGGTCGACCCACGCAGGTCGAATCGCAGCCCGGCGGCATTCCCCGTTCGAAGTGCGGTGGTGAGTCCGGCCGGCGGGCGGCTCGCTGGGAGCAGCGGGCGGCCGAATCGCTTCCGGAAGGAGGCCGCGAAGGTCGTGTCGTCGCCTACTGACGGCTCCATGTGTACGTACGCGATTCCCTGGTCGGTCGTGGCCACGTACAGCTCCCCGATCGGACCGGGCACCTGAACCCAGCGAGCGGCGACTCGGTCGAGCAGTCCGGACGGGGCGTCGGTGGCAAGCGCCCCGAGCTCGATGGTGAGCAGTTCATCAGTCATTGGACACCTCGTGTTGCTTGGCCTGGAGCTCGCGCAGCCGGGTCAGGCCGCGCGAGATGTGCGACTTCACGGTTCCTTCCGGTCGGTCGAGCACGTCCGCGATCTCCGCGATAGACAGGTCGACCACGTGCCGCAAGACCACCGCGATCCGCTGGGCCTCGGGCAGCTCGCGCAACAGCCCGGCCAGCTCCCTCTCGGTCTCGGCTCGTTCGACCGCCCGTTCTACGTCCGCGTTCGGGTCGGCCGGTTCCGGAGCATGGTCGAGCGGGGCCGAGCGGGTCCGCCGGCCCGCGGCCCGGCGGCTGTTTCGCCACACGTTGAGCAGAATCGTGACCAACCAAGATCGCGGCCGCAGCACTGCCAAGCGATCCATTGGATAGCCGGCCAGCGCACGGTAGGCACGCAGAAACGCCTCGGCGCTCAGGTCCTCCGCGTCCGCCCAGCGACCGCACAGCCGAAGGGCTACGGAGAAGACCACGCCTTGGTAGGCGTCGTAGAGCGCGACGAACCCGCCGTCGAGGTCGAGGACGAGCGCCCGCCGGACGTCGTCCTCGTGCTCGGCCGCAATGCCGCGATCATCGGCATCCACCCCCGGTGAGGCCGAGTACGCATCGAGAATGCCTCCCTCGGCGGCTTCGAACGGGGGGTAGGGATGCTTGCCGCCCGCAGCCTGGAACGCAGGGGCCGCCAGAACCGCAGCCTGGAACGGGGGGTATGCGGGGGGCTTGCCCCCCGCAGGAGCCGCTTCAGTCATCACACCCTCAGAACCCCGGCCTGCCCACAGCGGTTGCACTTCAAGGCTCCATGATCCACCCCACATCTGATCCGGTCGACTGCGGCTCCCCGGCCGGTGCTCGGCGCTGGCAATCAAGCCCAACGGAGTACCTGGGCGTCACCGAAGTGGTCATCCGTCCGCTGTCGGCGGGCAGCCAGCTGGTCTCCTATATTCGGAACGTCAATGCGCTGGGGCGCTTCACCCGCCGATCAGGTCGTGGCAGCGGTGCATCACCCTGGATTTGATGACGATCAGAGTGAGGCACTGCTGCCGCAAGTTGATCACCTGTTGGATCAAGGGTTGGCAGTTCTGCCTGAAGGAATCGTCGATTTCGTGCTGCAGAGATGCCACGCTCCGATCCAAAGGGTGATCAAACTCCTGCAGCAATGCCGCGGAATGATCCACTCGGGCTGCTGGGTGCCGCCATAATGCCAGGGGTTGATCACGCGAGGGCTGTTCGTGCGCGCAGATGCCAAGGAATGATCGCTGCGTGGAAGCATGGGCACACCGGCGGCAGATTCCGCGCCGTACGGTCGAGGACCGGGTCGGGATGCCGCGGCCGAGCGCCACGGCGTGGTTGTCGGTCCTCGGGCACGCACACCCACATTCGGAAGTCGCGCGGCACGGCGTGGCTCACGCGTCCAACGGATGGTCACGCTGCGCAGCGAAGATGCCCGGCGATTCGCCCTCGCCCGGTCGCCTGTACTAGTGGCGCGCACACCGTTTGAAAGCGTGGGTCATTTCACCATTTGGTGCTCGTCCGGGACTGCACAGGCTCACGCTGCGGCCGGCTGCCACGATGATGGTGGATGGAGGGCACACGAGATGCAGGTGGGTGACGTCATCGCCCGGGCGGTCCGCCGCTACGGTGACCGGATCGCGCTGGAGGGACCGGGTGGGACGCGAACATTCGCCGAGCTCGGCCAGCGGATCGGCGCTGTCGCGGCCGGCCTGCACCGGCTCGGCCTCCAGCCCGGCGATCGCGTGCTCGACCTGCAGACCAATCAGGTCAGCTACGTCGAGACGGACCTCGCCCTGGCCTGCACTGGTCTCGTACGAGTGGCGCTCAACTACCGGCTGCGCCCGGAGGACTGGGCGTACATTGCCCAAGACTGCGCGGCCAGCGCCCTGATCTACGACGCCCGCTTTGCCGAGCAGACCGAGGACCTGCGCGCCGGCACGCGTCACGTGCTCGTGATCGGCGACGGGCCCGGCGTCCCGTACGAGAAGTTGGCAACCGCCGGCGGCCGGCTTCCCCGCCCAACCGGAAGCGCTGACGACCTGGTGTCGCTGAACTACTCCTCCGGCACGACCGGCCGGCCGAAGGGGGCCAAGCGCACCCACCGCAACCGGTTGGCCAGTCTGCGGAACATGATCACCGATATCCTCCCCATTCGCCCAGACGAGGACGACGTGTGGGTGCACGCCGGCCCGGTGACGCATACCAGCGGGCTGTTCACCCTGCCCTACCTCGCCTACGGCGCGCGCCAGCTCATCCTCCCCGACTACGACCCCGAAGCCCTGCTCGATGCCGTCGAGAATCGCGGCGGTACGGCGACCGCGCTGGTCCCGACCATGGTCGCGCGGCTGCTCGCCCGGCCCGACTGCACACCGGATCGGATGCGGGGGCTGCAGATGCTCGGCTACGCAGGAGCGCCCATGGCGCCGGAGCAGATCCGCCAGGCGCACGAGCGGATCACGCCAAACCTCGTGCAGTATTACGGCCTGGTCGAGGCGATCCCGCCGGTGACCGTGCTCGACCGGGCCGACCACGAGCGCGGCCTATCCCAAGCGAGCGATCTGCTGACATCGGCCGGCCGGGCGTGCCTTGCCGTCGACCTCTGGGTGGTCGACGACGAGGGACTGCCCGTCGGGCCGGGCACCGTTGGCGAAGTGGTGACGCGGGGCGACCACGTGATGACCGGCTACTGGCGCCGCGCGAGCGAGGATGTGAAGACCGTTGTCAACGGCTCGCTGCACACGGGTGATCTCGGCCAGCTGGACGATGACGGCTACCTCTACCTTGTCGACCGCAAGGGCGACATGATCATCTCAGGGGGCTACAACATCTATCCGCGGGAGATCGAGGACGTCATTGCCGCCGTGCCGGGAGTGCACGAAGTGGCCGTCGTCGGGGTGAGCGACCCCGACTGGGGAGAGCGGGTCACCGCGCTATACACGACTCATCCCGGGGCGACCGTGACCGCCGAGCAGATACTCGAGCACTGCCGCGCCGCGCTCGCGTCGTACAAGAAACCCAAAGACGTGCGGCGCGTGGCCGCGTTCCCGCTCAACTCGACCGGGAAGATCGCCAAGAAGGTGCTGCGCGAGCAGCTCGAGGCCGGCAAGCTCCGGGCGGATGCCCGACCAGGTGTCCTCGACCCGGTGACAGGTTCTGCACCGCAAGCGGGCGAGCGATGACCAGGTCCGATCCGCAGGTGCCGCCGTTCCTGGCGCCCGATGGCGCCGAGCACCCGGGCGAGTTCCCGTACACAAGAGGCATCTCCCCGGAACCCAAGCCATGGATCATGGGGCAGTACGCGGGCTTCGGCACGCCGGCGCAGACCAATCGGCGGTTCCGCGCGCTGCTCGACGCGGGCGTCACTGGCTTCTCGGTCGCGCTCGATCTGCCCACCCAAATGGGCCTCGACTCGGACGATGCGCGGGCGGCGGGCGAGGTTGGCCGGGTCGGCGTCGCGATCGACTCGCTGGCCGACATCGAGACATTGATGGCGGGCATACCGCTCGAACAGATCGGCCAGGTCAGGACGACGGCCAACGCTATCGGCTACCTCTGGGCGGCGTTCTTCGTCGCACTCGCCCGCAGCCGGGGTGCCGACCCGAATGCCTTCGGGCTCTTCATTCAGAACGACGTACTCAAGGAATTCATCGCGCGCGGCACTCAGATCTTTCCGCCCGAGCCGTCGTTGCGGCTCGCGGTTGACGTGGTCGAGTACGCGACAAAGCACGTGCCACGGTGGACGCCGCTGGCTGTGAGCGGCTACCACATCAGGGAAGCCGGCTCGGATGCGGCCCAGGAGATCGCGTTCACCTCCTCCAACGCAATCGCCTATCTCGACGCCGCCATTGCCCGTGGCGTGCCGGTGGACGCGGTCGCGCCGACCCTCTACACGTTCCTGTCGACGACCATGGACGTCCTGGCCGAGGTTGCAAAGTTCCGGGCGGCTCGCCGGGTTTGGGCGAAGCTGCTGCGCGACCGCTACGGCGCCGTCGACCCGCGGTCGATGCAGTTGCGCATCTTCGTTTTCACGGCGGGGTCGTCGTTGACGGCCCAGCAGCCGCTGACCAATGTCGCGCGGACCGCGGTCGAGGCGTTGGCCGCGGCGCTGGGCGGCGTGCAGACGATGCACGTATGCGCGTACGACGAGGCGGTCGGTGTGCCCACCGAGGCCGCGGCGACGCTTGCCCTCCGCACCCAGCAGGTCGTCGCGTTCGAGACCGGCCTCACATCGACCGTCGATCCGCTCGCCGGGTCATACGTCGTCGAGTCGCTCACCGATTCGCTGGAGCAGCGGATCGTCGCGCTGATGCGGGAGATCGAGGACCGCGGTGGGTCACTGGCGTGCATCGACTCCGGGTGGTACGCGCGGCAGCTCGCGGATGCGGCCTATCGGGCGGCCCGAGCGGTCGAGACCGGCGAGCGGGTTGTCGTCGGCGTGAACAGGTTCGCGGTCCCGCCGGAGCCGATCGAGGTCTTCGCGGTTGAGCCGGGCGTGGAGGCGGAACAAGTTGCCGCCGTGGAAGCCGTCCGGGCGCGGCGATCGGCACCGGCGGTGGAGCGCGCCCTTGCTGATCTGCGGCAAGCGGCCGCCGCCGGCGACAACGTGGTCGAGCCGTGTGTAGCGGCCGTGTCTGCGTATGCCACAGTCGGCGAGATCGTCTCGGTCCTCCGCGGCGTCCATGGCACCTGGACCCCGACCGCCGAATTCTGAGCCGCCCGAGCTTTACGCGGCGTGAGGGCGACGGTGCCTCTGCTTGACGGCTGGGGCATGGTCTCGCCGCGTAGACTTCGGGCGTGCCAGGCGGTGATGGACGGCTGAGCCACGATCTCCTCCCCGACGAGAAAGGCCCGCGCGACGCATGCGGCGTCTTCGGCGTCTGGGCGCCGGGGGAGGATGTCTCGAAGCTGGCCTATTTCGGGCTTTACGCGCTGCAACACCGCGGGCAGGAGTCGGCGGGCATTGCGGTCGGCAACGGTTCGCAGATCGTGGTCTACAAGGACATGGGCCTGGTGGCCCAGGTCTTCGACGAGGCCACCCTGGAGTCGCTGCGCGGACACCTCGCCGTCGGTCATTGCCGCTACTCCACGAGCGGCTCCTCCGTGTGGGAGAACGCCCAGCCCACCTTCAAGTCCACCTCCACTGGCTCGATCGCGCTGGCGCATAACGGCAATCTGGTCAACACCGGCGATTTGATCGCCTCCGGGACCCGTCAGCACGCCCCGCCGGGCACCCGGGCGGCGACCAGCGATACCGACCTCGTTGCCGAGCTGCTCGCCAGCCAGCCCGACCGGTCGATCGAGGCCGCCGCGCTCGACGTGCTGCCCACCCTGGACGGTGCGTACAGCTTCGTCTTCATGGACGAGACCACGCTCTATGCTGCGCGCGACCCGCACGGCTTCCGGCCGCTGGTGCTTGGCCGGCTGGACAGCGGCTGGGTCGTGGCGAGCGAAACGGCGGCGCTGGACATCGTGGGGGCTAGCTTTGTTCGTGAGGTCGACCCGGGCGAGCTCATCGCGATCGACGAGCATGGCTTGCGGTCGCGCAGATTTGCCGAGGCGCGCCCGGCCGGCTGCGTTTTCGAGTACGTCTACCTGGCTCGGCCGGACACCACGATCGCTGGCAGGTCTGTACACACCGCGCGGTTGGAGATGGGCCGCACGCTCGCTCGGGAGGCACCGGTCGCCGCCGACCTGGTGATTCCGACTCCCGAGTCGGGCACGCCGGCCGCGATCGGCTTCGCCGAGCAGAGCGGCATCCCCTATGGGCAGGGTTTGGTGAAGAACTCCTACGTCGGCCGCACCTTCATCCAGCCCAGCCAGACGATCCGGCAGCTCGGCATCAGGCTCAAGCTCAACACCCTGCGTGAGGTCATCGACGGCCGCCGGCTGGTCGTCGTGGACGACTCGATCGTGCGCGGGAACACCCAGCGCGCCCTGGTTCGCATGCTCCGGGAGGCAGGCGCGCGGGAGGTTCATGTACGCATTTCCAGCCCGCCGGTCAAATGGCCGTGCTTCTTCGGTATCGACTTCGCCACCAGGGCTGAGCTGATCGCCAACGGGCTTACCGGCGACGAGATCCGGCGATCGATCGGCGCCGACTCGCTTGGGTACATCTCCCTCGAAGGGATGGTCGCGGCGACCAGGGTGGCGGGGGAGCGGCTCTGCCGCGCGTGCTTCGATGGAATGTATCCGATCAAGCTGCCCGAACCTGAGCTGCTCGACAAGCATCTGCTGGAGCGCGTGCGAGTCGCCGGAGATCCCGGCCCGACGGCGGGCTCACCCCGGGTCGGCCGGCAGGCCGGCGCCGGTCAAGCGGGAGCGGCCATCGGCCCGCCGAGTGGTAGCCAGGCGCGGCGCGCTCGTACGCGCAGCTCCGAGGCCTCCTAGTGGAGGCCGCTGCCCGGCCGGAGTCGGCGACCTATGCAGCGGCCGGGGTCGACATTGCAGCCGGGGAACGGGCCGTCGAGCTGATGCGGGCCTCGGTGCGCAAGGCCACCCGCCCGGAGGTCATCGGCGGCCTGGGCGGATTCGCTGGTCTATTCCGGGCCGACGCACTGAAGGTGATGACTAGTCCGGTCCTCGCGACGTCGATGGACGGCGTGGGCACCAAGGTCGCGATCGCACAGCTGCTCGACAAGCACGACACGATCGGCTTCGACCTGGTCGGCATGGTCGTGGACGATCTTGTTGTGTCCGGTGCGGAGCCGCTCTTCCTGACCGACTACATTGCGTGCGGAAAGCTCATCCCCGAGAGAGTGGCCGCGATCGTCCGGGGCATCGCGGAAGCATGCCAGGTCGCCGGCTGCGCGCTGATCGGGGGCGAGACAGCAGAGCATCCGGGCCTGCTCGGGCCCGGGGAGTACGACCTGGCCGGGGCCGCGACCGGGGTGGTCGACGAGGCGGATCTGCTCGGCCCAGAGCGTGTCCGGTCGGGGGACACCGTGGTCGCGATCGCTTCGACCGGACTGCACTCCAACGGTTACTCGCTGGTCAGGCATGTTTTCTTCGACCGGGCAGGCTGGACGGTCGATCGGTGGGTCACCGAGCTAGGCCGGTCCCTCGGCGAGGAGCTCATCGAGCCGACCCGCGTCTATGCGCGGGACTGCCTGGCCGTGGCCGCCGCCGCCGACGTACACGCGCTAGCCCACTGCACCGGCGGCGGCCTTGCGGCCAACCTCGCGCGGGTGCTGCCGCCGCGGGTGGACGCGATGGTCGACCGGTCGAGCTGGGCGCCGGCGCCGATCTTCGGGCTCGTTGGATCGGTGGGCGACGTCGCTCAAGCCGAGCTCGAGTCCACCCTCAACATGGGCGTGGGAATGGCCGCGATCGTGGCACCGGGCGATGCAGACCGAGCGATCCGCATCTTGTCCGAGCGCGGGCTCCGCGCATGGGCCGCCGGCACGGTCACGCCTGGCTCCGGCCGGGTCAGGCTCCATGGCGCCTACGGAACGGCGCTTTAGCGACGGCGATCGGACACGGCGGAACCCGCCGCTCGCTGGCCGTAGGACATGCCTTCCAGTCAAGGCAACGCGGTGTTGCCAGCGGCAGCCAGCGATCGGGCGTCAGGGAACAAAGACTTCGTCGGCTGGCCTACCTGCGTGAGTCCTCGTTCTCGCCGCCATCCTCCTCGGCGAGATCGGCATACCGGGCGTAGAGGTCGTCGTACTCGTCGTTGGGCTCGTCGCGTTTGTCGCTGGTGTCCTCACCGAGCAACTCGCGACGCAGAGATTCGAGGTCGGTCCCGCCCGAGCTGTACTTCAGCTGGCGAGCGACCTTCGTCTGCTTGGCCTTAGCGCGGCCGCGCCCCATGGCTCGACCCCCTTCAGCGAGGCTGCCGCCTCATGTGGTCTCACACACGAATCACAGCTAGCGGCCAGGTCTAACGAGCCGCTAGCCGGTTTGCGTGCCTCTACGGTACCTGGTTCGGCCGCCAGACGGTAACGGTCGGCGCCAATCAACGACCGCTGCCAGCACCACGGCCGCTAGTCCGGGGCCGCAAAAACGCGGTGATCAAGGGCGGGGCAGCCACACGCCACGCAGCCGGCCGATCTGGGCCATCCGCTGCTCGGCCAGCCGATCGGCGGCGACCGCGGGAGGGACGCCCTCTTCGGCGGCGATCGCGAAGACCCGCTTGGTCGTGTCGAAGATCTGGGCCGCCTTGATCTTGGCACGGTCGAAGATGAAGCCCTCGATCTCGTCGGCGACCTGCACCAGCCCGCCCGAATTGACGACATAATCCGGGGCGTAGAGGATTCCGCGTTCCTCCAGCATCTTCTCGATCCCGACATGCGCCAGCTGGTTGTTGGCCGCGCCACATACGATCTTCGCCGTCAGGGCCGGTACCGAGTCGTCGTTCAGGGCGCCGCCCAGCGCGCACGGTGCATACACATCGAGATCGGCGGCGATCAGTGCCTCCACGGTCGGGATGACCTCAACCTCCGGGTGGTTGGTCCGCACCCAGTTGACCGCCTCCGCGCTGATGTCATTCACCAGGACCGTGGCGCCGTCCTCGACCAGGTGTTCGACCAGGTGCCGCCCGACCTTGCCGATGCCGGCCACGCCGACCCGCCGGCCCCGCAGCGTGGGCTCGCCCCACGTGTGCTCGGCCGATGCGCGCATTCCTTGGAAGACGCCGAACGCGGTCAAGATCGATGAGTCACCGCCGCCGCCGTGTTCCAGAGACCGCCCGGTTACGAAGTCGCATTCGCGGGCGATGACATCCATGTCCTCCATGTAGGTGCCGACATCGCACGCGGTGATGTAGCGGCCATTGAGCGACTGGACGAATCGCCCGTAGGCCCGCAGCAACGCCTCGCTCTGGTCTCGGGCCGGGTCTCCGATGATCACGGCCTTGCCCCCGCCGAGGTCGAGACCGGCCATTGCGGCCTTGTAGGCCATTGCCTTGGAGAGGTTGAGTACGTCGGCCAACGCAGCGTCCTCGGTCTCGTATGGATAGAACCTGGTCCCGCCGAGGGCGGGCCCGAGTGCAGTCGAGTAGATCGCGATGATCGCCCTCAACCCGCTCGCTTCGTCCTGGCAGAAGACGACCTGCTCATGGCCGGTGTGCCGGCCGAATACCTGCGTGCCGCCGGTCGGCGGTACGTCATCTGGGGTCGCGTCGGTCACTGTAGTGACTCCTGTGTCGGCCCGCTTGGGGGTGGTTGCGGGCATTCACTGGCCACCCTAAAGCGTTGGCGCCGGACATCTGGAACTCATGTGATCCGGTTTTCGCGCCGCTGCGTGCGAGGATTCATAGCGTGAGGACCTCGGTGCTGACGCCCTACGCCGCCTACCTGCGGGTGTACGAGCCACTCGACGCCTTCAGGGGTGCGGCGCGCCGCCAGTGGGCGGCACTCGTCACGTCCGGTGACGCCCCCGACCAGGTAGCCGGGGCCGCCGATGAGCATCGCCGGGCCCTGACCGGGCTGCTGGCGACCCCGCCCGCCGTCGTCCCGCCGCACGAGAGCGGGGACGCGTTTGTCCTCACCGTCGATGGCAGGGCCTTCGTTTGTCCGTTCGACACCCGGCTGCGGGCCTGGTCGGCCCTGGAAGAGTTCATGCAGGAGGTGCCTACGCGGGTCGCGGAGGCATTCGTACCCCCGGTCACTCTTGACGAGGTGCTGTCAGACCATCGCCGCTGGCTCGCCGACGCCGGGCCACGGGCGCCGCACATCCTCACCAACACCTGGTTCGTGCCGCTCCGTTGGTTCATCCCATTCGTGCAGCGGGAGCGAGTCTTTCAGCTCGGCAGCGAGAGCGAACCGCGCGCGTTCTTCTTCCGTACGCCGATGGTCGAGGCGCGCCGGCGAGTGGCGCGGGCACTTCGGGTGCTGGAACGAACCATCGAGGACGGTCCGATCATTGCCGGGGTCATCGAGCTGGGGCGCTGGCTGGAGGAGTTCCACCCGCACGCCTGGGTGGAGCTCGACTACGGCGGGCTGGTACAGGTGATCGATGACGACGCGCTGGCAGAGGACGACTCGGCCGCGATCGTCGGCGAGGCGGTCCGGGCACTCGCCGCACACGATCCCAAAGCGGCCGCGGCCGCCTACGCCAGATTGATGGAGCGCTGGCGCATGGTTCAGGCTTTGGAACGCGCGAGCTGATTTGCTGCGGATTTCGTGGCGATTAGGGAGCGCTGACGGCGGTTCTGCCGATCACGGCACTCGCTGGTGAGATTTCGGGATTTGACCGCCCATCTGTGAAGCGACCACTACACTTTCTGATCCACTGCGATCGGCTTTGTTCCTGTAGGCCGGTTTTCACCATTGACGCCGTATGTAGACCAGGCGACGCCAAGTGGTGGAGCCGTTTCTGGTGACGGCGTAGTCACTCGATCGCCAATAAGATGGTCCGCAAGGGCCATTTGGGGACAAGCTGGTCTAAGGCAGGATATTCTCGAACCAGGATGGTTCGGTGCCCGGGAGGAGGCCGACATGACAGCACGAACCCCCGACGCCGAGCCGTTGCTCACCCCGGCCGAGGTCGCCACGATGTTCCGGGTCGACCCAAAGACGGTGACGCGGTGGGCAAAGGCCGGCAAGCTGACGTCGATCAGGACACTCGGCGGCCATCGCCGTTACCGTGAGGCCGAGGTCCGCGCCCTGCTGCAGGGCATCCCAGCGCAGCAGCAGCGTGCCCTGGAGTGATCTTCAGCAGCGAACTCATGAACGTGACAGTCGCGCCCGTTCCCCGGACGGGCGCGACACGTGTGCCTGCCTCCTTCGTTGCTTTTCCTGACCACATCGCCGCTCACTGACCAGACTCGTAGCCTTGGCGCGTGGTTGCGGACTTCGATCGGGTCGAACCGGGGGCGGGTCCTCACCCGAAGCCGTGGCCCGATGATCCGCGCCTTGATCCCGAGCTGCTCGCGCACGGCGATCGGCGCAACGTGCTCGATCGATACCGCTATTGGCGGCGTGAGGCGATCGTTGCCGATCTCGACCAGCGCCGGCACGAGTTCCACATCGCGATCGAGAACTGGCAGCACGATTTCAACATCGGCAGCGTGGTTCGGACCGCGAACGCGTTCCTCGCTCGGGAGGTGCACATTGTCGGTCGCCGGCGGTGGAACCGTCGCGGTGCGATGGTGACCGACCGTTATCAGCACATCCGCCACCATCCGTCCGTGCCCGACCTTGTTTTGTACGGGAAGGAGCACGCGCTGACGTTGATCGGCGTCGACAACCTGCCCGGCGCGGTGCCGCTGGAGACGACCGCCCTTCCCCGGCACAGCCTGCTGATCTTCGGCCAGGAAGGGCCCGGCTTGTCGGACGCCGCGCGACAGGCCGCGGGACTGGTCTGCTCGATCGCTCAGTTTGGCTCAACCCGCTCGATCAACGCCGGTGCGGCGGCCGCCATCGCCATGCACGCCTGGATCCGCCAACACGTCTTCGGCCAGCTGCCTTGATCGCAATTCGGTCAACCGTCTGGTAGTCGGGAGATAACGATCAAGCGGAGAGGCTCCTGTGCTACCACTGTCTGATCATCATCGAGGTGCGGGCGCAGCAGGATCGTCACGATCTGATCGCCACCCGCCTGGCACCGTGAATTCCCAGCCGGGTTGCCACGCGAAGGGTGCGTCGACGAGATCCTCCAAGGGGATGCCCAGCAGCAGATGCTGCAGCGCCCACCGGTTGGCCGAGTGGGCGATCAGCAGCACCCGCTGACCGTCCCGCTCCCGAACAAGGTCGTGCAGCAGGTCGGCGGTGCGGTCGGCGACGTCCCGGTAGCTCTCACCACCGGGGAACGGCACGTCAACCCCGTGCCGCCGACCCGCATCAATCCGCGCTACTCCTGCGCCGTTCAGCTCCCCGTAGTTGCATTCCCGCAGCCGCCAATCTTGGAAGATCGGGATCGCGCGTCCTGCAAACGCGATCTCGGCCGTTGTCACCGCTCGGGCCAGGTCGGACGTGTAAACGGCATCGATACGATCACCGCGCCGCCGCTTGCCAAGCTCGCGCGCGTCATCGACACCTTGATCGGACAGCTCTCCCGGCAGCCATCCGGTCGCGATGCCGGCTTCGTTGTCCGTAGTCGTCGCGTGGGTCTCGTACACGATCTCCAGGCTCACGATCCGAGCCAACCACAGCGGCTTTCTGAGAACGTCGGCGCGCGTGCGGAGCTCGCTCGTGGAGTTAGCGCGGTACGAGAACTAGCGGGAGGTACCTTGTCGTGCCGATGTGGCAGGGTCGTGCGTCATGAGCGGAACCGTCAGACGACTTGCCGTGGCCTGGTCGGGTGAGCCGGATTGGCCGGCAGGGTGGCGCGTCGAGATCGCTACCGTCGAGCTGACCAGCGGTGGCTTGCGTGCCATGGGAAGCCAGCTGGGCCGGGACCCGGTCCCCTACCGGATCGACTACGAGCTTGACGCCACCGGGTACGGGTTCCTTACCCGAAGCCTGCATGTCGAGGCCCGCGGCGCGGGTTGGCGGCGGGAGCTCCACCTGGAGAGGGCAGTCCACGGCAGCTGGACGATCGGCGCCCGCGCCGAGGGCGCTCCGGATATGGCCGGGAGCGATGCGCCGCTGGACCTGCCCCAGCCCGGTGGCGATGCCACGGCTCTTGCCGAAGCATTCGACTGTGACCTCGGCTTCTCGCCACTCACCAACGCAATGCCGGTCCGCCGGCACGAGCTGCATCGCCGCCCCGGTCAGG
>JBKOZJ010000103.1:0-25982 GCA_046725875.1 Actinomycetota bacterium | reverse complement strand
ACCCTCCTGTGCGCGACGAGGGCAGCGGTCTCGAGGCGCCCCGGCGGGAGCGGCGCCGCGGTCGGCGGCGGCCTACGCTCAGTTTGCGGCGCGCCCGGGGTCACCGGCCTGCCCGCCGGCCCTCGCGCCGGGCGCGCGCTCGCTCCCGGGCCCACGTGCCGAGGATGACCCGCGCATAGCGGGCGCCGTAGAGGAGGTTGTGGCCCTTCTTGCTCTCCCCGGCGAACCGCTTGTGCATGATGATCGGCCGCTCGGCGATCCGGTAGCCCTGGTAGATGGCGCCGATGAGCAGCTCCGAGGTCTGGTACTGCACCTGGGTCTGCGGGACGGTCTGGGTGACCTCGGTCCGGAGCGCGCGGTAGCCGCTCGAGGTGTCGGTCACCTTCACCCCGGTCAGCATGCTGACCAGTGCGGCGAACACGCGGACGCCGGCGTTGCGGAAGGCATCGTCGGTCTCCGCCGTGCCGAGCACGCGGGAGCCGATCACGAAGTCGGCCTCGCCCTCGAGGAGGGGCGGCAGCACGACCGGCATCTCACGGGGGTCCCATTGCATATCGGCGTCGAGGGTGACGATGTAGTCGGCGCCGTGCTCGGCGGCGAGCTGGTAGCCGAGCCGCAGCGCGACCCCGTGGCCGCAGTTGCGCTCGAGCCGGGCCAGCCGCACGTTGTCGTATTTCTCCGCGACCTCGGCCGTCGCGTCGCTGCTGCCGTCGTCGACCACCAGGGTGGTCACGGGGCGGCCGCACACCTCGGCGGGGATGTGGGCGAGGACCTCGCCGAGGCTGTCCTCCTCGTTGAAGGCGGCGATCACGACCAGGATCGGTGTAAAGCGGAGGTCCGCGCCGTAGCGCCGCCGGAACTCCGCCAGCGCCGCGGCCCGCTCCTCGGCGATATAGGGCCGATCCTTGCGGTTGGCACCGCGAGCGTCCTCGGTGACGGCGTTCTCGGCGGACAGATCCACGGCGAACCCCTTCGTCGGGCGAGTGTCGGAGGGTGAATCGTTGTGCTACGCGCTTCGGCCCCCGGAGTCTATCTAGACCAGCAGGCCCCCTTTCGGCATGTCGGCCGAAATGGCCCGGGCCGGGTCCGGAAGCCCTACGGCGGGGACGGTCCGTCGACACGGCTCTCTGTTCACTGCCCGCTCGGCCGTCGATGCCAGCGGCTAGCTCTGAACGACCGGTTCGCCGGCAAGTTGAACGCCTTCCGTGCGCATCTGCTCCAGGGCGCGGTCGACGGTTTCCTTGGCGACGCCGGCCGTGAGATCCAGCAGCACCCTCGTCCGAAATCCGGCGCGAACGGCGTCGATCGCGGTGGCCCGTACGCAGTGGTCGGTCGCGATGCCTGCGACGTCCACCTCGTCGACGTCGTGCCGGCGCAGCCAGGTCGCCAAGGCGACGCCGTCCTCGGTTCCGCCTTCGAAGCCGGAGTAAGCCGCTGCGTAGGCCCCCTTGGTAAAGACCGCCTCGATGGGTCCGGTGGACAATGCCGGATGGAACTCGGCACCCGCGGTGCCGACGACGCAATGGAGCGGCCAGGTGGTCACGTAGTCGGGCTGCTCCGAGAAGTGGCCGACCGGGGAGATGTGATAGTCCTTGGTAGCGACGACGTGGTCGTAGCCGGCCCCCGCGGTCCGGATGTGCCGGGACACTGCCGCGGCGACGCCGGCGCCACCGGCCACTTCCAGGCTTCCCCCCTCACAGAAGTCGTTCTGTACGTCGACGATGATGAGGGCTCGGGACATGATCTGCTGCTCCTTGTGTTGGCCTGGGACGTTCGCTCCCACAGGTCTTCTTTCGAAGTCAGTGGGTGCCCCTCGTCAGGTATCGAGCTCGAAGACGGTCGGGATCACCGGCTCGCCCCTCGACAGCTGGCGCGCAGTGGCAGGCAGCTCGGCAAACGACGCTCGGTGGCGCTCCTGCGCGGCCTTGACCGGCTCACGGCCGACCACCTCGCCGTTGGTGACGAGTCGGCGCAGCAGCGGCCGTTCGCCGGACCCGCCGTCGGCTCGTTCACCGTCGGCGAAAGTGGTCCGGTGCGCCGGGTCGTCCATCGAGCCGATGACTTCGCGGACGGCGACCCCCTCCTCCCTGGCCCGGGCCGCCCACTTGCGGCCGCCCCGGTTGGCCTTTCCCTCTGAACGCTTCACCACCGGTATGAGGGTGTCTGAGCTTTCCTCTGCCGACCTGGCGACGAGCTTGTAGACCATGCCGGCCGTCGGAGCGCCGCTCCCGGTGACGAGCGCCGTACCGACGCCATATGCGTCGACCGGCGCCGCGGCCAGGGCGGCGATCTGGAACTCGTCGAGGTCGCTGGTCACCACGATCTGGGTGGATGTCGCGCCGAGCTTGTCCAGCAGCATGCGCACCTCGTGTGCCTGCTCGAGCAGGTCACCAGAGTCAAGGCGTACGGCGCGGAGCTCGGGACCGGCGATCTCGACCGCGGTCCGGACGCCATCCAGAACTTCATAGGTGTCGACGAGAAGGGTCGTTCCCTTGCCCAGGCTCGCCACCTGTGCGTTGAACGCCTCGCGCTCGGAGTCGTGGATGAGCGTGAATGCATGCGCGCTCGTCCCGGTGGTCGGGATCCCGAAGCGGCGACGGGCCTCCAGGTTGGACGTCGTGGCGAAGCCGGAGATATACGCGGCCCGCGCAGCGGCGACGGCGGCCTCCTCGTGAGTGCGCCGGGAGCCCATCTCGATGCAGGGACGGTCACCCGCCGCGAAGATCATCCGCGATGCCGCCGACGCGACGGCGGAGTCGTGGTTGAGAACCGACAGGACCAGCGTCTCGAGGACAACCGCCTCGACGAAGCTGGACTCCACGATGAGGATCGGGGAGCCGGGGAAGTAGCACTCGCCCTCGCCGTAGCCCCAGATGCTCCCGGTGAACCGGTAGGACCCGAGCCAGTCGAGTGTCTCTTGGTCGACGATCGCATTGTCGCCCAGCACGGCGAGCGTGTCGTCATCGAAGCGGAACCGCTCGAGTACATCCAGCAGCCTTCCGGTGCCCGCGACCACGCCGTAGCGGCGACCCTCCGGCAACCGCCGGGCGAAGACCTCGAAGACGGCGCGGCGGTGTCCGGCGCCGCTACGCAAGGCGGACTCGACCATCGTCAGCTCATAGTG
Source organism: Actinomycetota bacterium (assembly GCA_046725875.1). Classification (GTDB taxonomy): domain Bacteria; phylum Actinomycetota; class Actinomycetes; order JAKEEW01; family JAKEEW01; genus JBKOZJ01. Next base: position 22,858 of record JBKOZJ010000103.1, on the reverse strand, counting down.
GTCGGTGAGCAACGCCGTCGACCGCACGATCCTTAGGGTATGCCGGTCGGCCTCCTAAGATGGATGTTGTACAGAGCGAGCGCCCGGCCTGCCGTTGGATGCCTGCGGCGGCCGCAGCAGGTCGGGGGAGACGCGGTCTAGTCCTGGGAGGTCCGGTGAGTACCGCGCCCGTCGAGCTCGACCAGCCTGACGTCGAGCAGGTGGTCACGCCCGACAAGCCGTGGGTCACGATCGTGTGGAACGATCCGGTGAACCTGATGTCGTATGTGACCTACGTCTTCCAGAGACACTTCGGCTACCCCAAAGAGAAGGCCACCAAGCTCATGCTGGACGTACATCACAGGGGCAAGGCGGTCGTCTCCAACGGCAGCCGGGAGGAGATGGAGCGCGACGTCGCAGCCATGCACGGCTACGGCCTGTGGGCGACTCTCCAGCACGACACGTAATGCTTCTTCAGGCGCCTGCGAGGTACTCGCCTCGGTTTCGAAGGGCTTGGTGAATGAGTAGCCGCTTCCGCCGCGCTCGTGGTGGCGCGATCACCATTTCGCTCGAGCCGGTCGAGGCGGCAGTGCTCGCGAACCTCATCGGGCAGATGATCGCGCTCCTCGACGAGGGTGAGCCGGGCCGCGAGAGCCTCGGCGAGCGAGCGGACGACCCGCTAGCCGAGCTCCGGTCCGGCTTCGGGCTCGACCACGAGCCAAGGCAGGCACCCAAAGACGATGTGCTCGCCCGCCTACTCCCGGACGGCTACCGGGAGGATCCGGAGGCGGCCGCCGAGTTCCGTCGCTATACCGAGCGTGACCTCCGTGATCGTAAGGTGGGTGCGGCGACCGCCGTCCTATCCACTCTCGGCTCCGGCGGCAAGATCACCCTCGATGCCGACCAGGCGCAGGCCTGGCTGCTGCTTCTCAACGACCTGCGCCTGGCGATCGGAACCCGGCTGTCGATCACCGAGGACTACGAGGCGGTGATCGAGTCACTCGATGCTGATGATCCGCAGCGGCCTATGTATGAACTCTATGAGTGGCTGACTTGGCTGCAGGACAGCCTCATCCGGGTGCTCGCCGGCGATCTTTAGTGGCGGGTAACTGGGTGGATCTCTGGATCGGCGGAGTCTTCGACTATCCACGTAGTCTTGCCGCATGCTGCGGATCGACAAGGAGATCTATGACGCGATCGTCGAGCATGCCCGGGCCGATCATCCCGACGAGGCATGCGGCGTGGTCGCGGGCCCGGTCGGATCGGACCGACCGGTCCGCTTCATCCCGATGACCAACGCCGAGCGCTCGCCCACGTTCTACCGCTTCGACTCCATGGAGCAGTTGAAGGTCTGGCGGGAGATGGACGATCGCGAGGAGGAGCCGATGGTGATCTACCACTCTCATACGGCGACCGCGGCATATCCCTCCCGGACCGACATTTCGTATGCCGCCGAGCCCAACTCTCACTACGTCCTGGTCGCCACCCGGGATCCCGACCGCGTTGACTTCCGCTCCTTCCGGATCATCGCCGGCGAGGTCACCGAGGAGGAGGTCGCGCTCGAGTCGGCTGGCGAGGGACGGTCCTGACTCACCGGATCCTCGCGACCACAGCCGTCCCGATCCCGCCGGAATGCCAGGTAGGGCGGGCCGGTTTGAGATCCTGGGAGCGGCGCCTGGCGGCGTTGCCGCGCCGGTGACATAAGTGGGTTCGACGGTACGAAAATGCGAGCGCGCGGAGGAAAGTGTCGATGGCGATCGAGGTCAGCATTCCAACGATCCTGAGGCAGTACACCGGAGGCGAGAAGACGGTCGCCGGCAAGGGGGACACCCTCGCCCAGCTGCTGGCCGATCTCGATACGCGCCACCCGGGGCTCGCCGAGCGCATCCGCGACGAGGACGGGCTACGCCGGTTCGTCAACGTGTACGTGAACGATGAGGACGTACGGTTCCTCGGTGGGCTCGAGACCCCGCTCGGCGACGGCGACAACGTGACCGTGCTCCCCGCGGTCGCCGGCGGCTGATCCGCCGGATTCCCTGGTTACGGTAGGCGGCACGATATGCGCTTCGACTCGCTGCTCGACTCGCTCGGGCGCACCCCACTGGTGGGCCTGCCGATCCTGTCGCCGTCTGCCGACGTGCGGTTGTGGGCAAAGCTCGAGGACCGCAACCCCACTGGATCGGTGAAGGATCGCCCGGCGCTATGGATGGTCGAGCGGGCGGAAAAGGACGGTCGCCTCACGCCCGGCTCTACGATCCTCGAGCCGACGTCGGGCAACACCGGCATCTCGCTCGCGATGGTTGCGCGACTGCGCGGCTATCGGCTCGTTTGTGTGATGCCGGAGAACACCTCGATCGAGCGGCGCCAGCTGTTGGACATGTGGGGCGCCGAGGTCATCTATTCGCCAGCCGCTGGCGGGTCGAACGGGGCGGTCGCGGTCGCCAAGGAGCTCGCGGTAGAACACCCGGACTGGGTGATGCTCTACCAGTACGGCAACCTGGCCAACGTGCGGGCCCATTACGAGTCCACCGGACCGGAAATCCTGGCTGAGCTGCCCGCGGTCACGCATTTCGTCGCTGGCCTCGGCACCACCGGCACACTGATGGGGGTTGGCCGGTTCCTCCGCGAGCGGGTGCCGTCGGTCCAGATCGTGGCCGCCGAGCCGCGGTATGGCGAACTGGTCTACGGTTTGCGCAACATCGACGAGGGGTTCGTGCCCGAGCTTTACGACGAGTCGGTCCTGACCAGCAGGTATTCCGTGGGCCCACACGACGCGCTGCTTCGAACCCGAGAACTGCTCAACCGGGAGGGCATATTCGCCGGGATCTCCACGGGTGCTGTCCTGCATGTGGCGCTCGCGGCGGCCCACAGGTGTGTCGCGGCCGGAGAGCGTGCCGACATCTGCTTCATCGTCGCCGATGGCGGCTGGAAGTATCTGTCGACCGGCGCCTACGCCGGCCCGCTCGAAGAGGCCGAGCGGCACCTCGAGGGCCAACTCTGGGCTTGAGAGGACGGTCCGGCCGCCGGGGACCTGAGCCTCGCCGGCCAGCCGCGATCAGCCGGTCGCCCCGGATGCGCCGGTCCGGTCCACAGACCCGCCTTCAGCGCAAACCAGCCTCCGTAAACCCGCTGATTCATTCGGCCTGCGCGCCGGTGCTACAGGTCGAACGCGAGACCTGGGTATGCGAGGTCGATCGGCCCTGTATAGGCCGACGCCGCCTCGGCGAGAGTACGCTGCGCGTCATTCCACGGCGGGACGTGGGTGAGTACGAGCCGGGCGACTCCGCCCCTCTCCGCGTACTCGCCAGCCTCTCGCCCGGTGAGGTGCACGCCCGGCGTGTGCGACGTCCCCTCCTGGAACGTGGCCTCGCTTACCAGGAGGTCGACGCCTTTGACCAGCCGGGATAGCGCATCGCTGGCAGCAGTGTCGCCGGTGTAGGTCAGCGTGCGGCCGTCGTGCTCGATCCGCATGGCATACGCTTCGACCGGGTGCGGCACCTGTTCCACGGTCACCTTGAGCGGTCCGATCGATTTCGTGCCCGAAACCCACTCGGTAAAGTCAAACGCGCTGCGGAGCCCGGGCTCGGCCTCGCGGCCGTACATCTTCGCCATGCGTTCCGCAACACCGGGCGGGCCGTAGACCGGAATCACCGAGCGCTCGCCGCCCGGGTGGTATCGCCGGAAGACGTAGAAGCCGCACAGGTCGGCACAGTGGTCTGGATGCAGATGCGAGAGCAGCACGGCCTCGATGGTGTCAAGGTCGAGCAACGCCTGCAGTGGGCCGATCGCACCGTTTCCCAGGTCGAGGAGGGCCCGAAAACCATCCGCCTCGACCAGGTAGCAGGAGCCGGCAGACTCGGCACTAGGCAGCGAGCCGGAGCATCCGATGACTGTTAGCTTCATTCGCCGCTCCTCAGGTTTGCGTTATGCTGCCGGCTCGACACCGCTGACCTCCGGGCCGAGGAATCGGTGTGCCAACTGTTTGAACTCCACTGGGTCGCCCGTCGTTAGGAACCTGTGTTGCGGCTCCGGCAGACCGTCGCGGCGCTGAAGCCCATACTCCAAGAGTGCCCGGTATACGTCCTGGGCGGTCTCCTCGGCACTTGACACCAGCGCGACGTCTGCGCCCATCACGTACGAGATGACGCCGGTCAGCAGCGGGTAGTGCGTGCATCCGAGGATAAGCGTGTCGACGCTGGCGGCGACGACCGGGTCGAGGTAGTCATGAGCCAGCTTCAGGAGCTCGTCGCCGGTCGTGATCCCCTTCTCCACGAACTCAACGAAGCGGGGGCAAGCCTGCGTGGTGAGCGTCACATGCGGCGCGGCAGCGAACGCGTCTTCGTAAGCGAGGCTGGTCTTCGTTGCCGGGGTTGAGATGACGCCGACCCGGTCGTTGCGAGTCGTCTTTACTGCACGCCTTACCGCGGGCTTGATCACCTCTACCACCGGAACCGGATAACGCTCGCGGGCGTCCCGCAGCACTGCCGCGCTCGCGCTGTTGCAAGCGATGACGAGCATCTTCACGCCGGAGTCGACCAGGTCGTCGAGGCAATCGAGGGCGTAGCGGCGGACCTGGGCGATCGGCTTGAGGCCGTACGGCTGGCGGGCCGTGTCGCCGAGATAAAGCACGGGCTCGCGCGGCAGCTGGTCGATGATCGCGCGGGCCACGGTCAGCCCGCCGAACCCACTGTCGAAGATCCCAACCGGTGCGTCAGCCACGGGCGGCACCTTACCGAGCCGGGCCACGTCGACGGCGCAGACCGAGATGCGGCGCGACCAATCAGGATCCGTATCGGAGCCGTGCCAGCGGGGAAAAGCCGACTCCCAGCCAAGTGACGAAGTGGCCATGATCGAAATGTTCGGCGTGCCGCCGATCACGGCCCACCGTGCCGGATAGGGTCGCTGACGTGGGTGAGACACGCATTGACGGCCGCGCCGCCGACCAGCTCAGGTCGATCCGGTTCATGCGCGGCTGGACCGAGCACGCCGAGGGTTCCGTCCTGTGCGAGTTCGGGCATACTCGCGTGTTGTGTACAGCGAGCGTGCTAGACACGGTCCCGCGCTGGCGGCGCGGCAGCGGCAAGGGGTGGGTGACGGGCGAATATGCGATGTTGCCCCGGGCGACGTCGACGCGGTCGGACCGAGAGTCGGTGCGCGGCAAGGTAGGGGGCCGTACGCAGGAAATCTCCCGGCTGCTTGGCCGAAGCCTGCGCGCCGCGGTCGATCTGTCCCTGATCGGCGAGAACTCGATCGTGCTCGACTGCGACGTGCTGCAGGCCGACGGCGGCACCCGGACGGCGGCCATCACCGGCGCATGGGTGGCGCTGGCGGATGCCGTTCGATGGATACAGGACAAGAAGCTGGTCAGGCCGGGAGTGGAACCGCTGACCGGCTCGGTCGCAGCCGTCTCGGTGGGAGTGATCGGGGGCGTGCCGATGCTCGACCTCTGCTATGAGGAGGATGTACGGGCCGACAGCGACGTGAATGTCGTCTGTACTGGTGACGGCAACTTCGTCGAAGTGCAGGGCACCGCCGAGGGCGCAACCTTCGACCGTCCGACCCTCGACACGCTGCTCGACCTCGCCGTAGCCGGCTGTGCCGAACTTACTCGCCTGCAGCAGGAAGCCCTTGCCGATTAGGGCCCCGCCGTGCCCCCACGCCTCCGGCCGCCGCTTAATGCAGGCTGACCGTGATCATCAGCCCGAATTGTCCGATTCTCGACCCTACTGGGCTTAAGGGCGCGCCAGGAGGCGCGCAGCGGCGCCGGGAGGCGTAAAGCGGCGCCAAGAGGAAGGAGGATGTGGTGCGGAAGATCGCTCTCGGAACCCGTAATCCCGGGAAGATCGTCGAGTTCCGTCGGATCTTGGCCGAGTCCGGACTGGCGATTGAGCTGGTCGGCTTGGACGAGTTCCCCGATCTCGCCGATACCCCGGAGACCGGGCTAACCTTCGCCGCGAACGCGCTCCTGAAGGCGCAAGCGGTGAGCGCCCACGCCGGGCTACCGGCTGTCGCCGACGACTCGGGGCTATGTGTGGATGTCCTGAACGGGATGCCTGGGATCTTCTCCGCTCGCTGGTCTGGGCGGCACGGGGACAACCAGGCGAACCTCCGGCTGCTCCTCAACCAAATCAGTGACATCCCCGACGAGCACCGAACCGCGCACTTTGTCGCTGTCGCGGCGTTGGTAACGCCAGAAGGCAGCGAGGAGGTCGTCGAAGGCCGGCTGGACGGCAGCCTGATCCGAGAGCCCCGCGGCACGGGCGGGTTCGGCTACGATCCGATCTTCGTACCGCTCGGCGAGGCTCGGACGACCGCCGAGCAGACTCCCGCCGAAAAGGACGCCAATAGTCACCGCGGGCGGGCCCTCCGCGCGCTTACCCCGATCATCGCCAAGCGCCTCGGGTGACGGTCATCGAGGTTAGGTCGTTGCCTGCGCAAAGGGGTCCGGTCCTGGGTCGCGACCGGTAGCCGCGCCGCTGAGGCGGGTCAGGAAATGCGGCCAGCCCACGGCATGCTGGGCCTCCTCTTCCGGCGGCAGACCGCGGTGTTCGACGGTGACACGGGTGCCTTCGGGGGTCGGCCGTCGCGACCCAACTGGCCGAGATGTGGGAGTCCTATCTGCCGATTGTCCTGACCAACCTCAAGCAGCTCGTGGAAAGCCGATGACCAGATAACCGTCCACCCAGTTCGCCGGGCGAGCCCCGTCATGACTTGGTTCGCTGCTTTGTCCTTATCAGGGAAGCTGTCAGGCGGGCGAGCTGGCTCGGTGAGTCGACCAGCTTGCCCAGACCCTCCGGGCTTGACGGCAGGCCGGCCTTCGCAGCCCGCTCGCTAACCCGCTTGTCCACGTACGGTGCCACCTCGGGCCAGACCGCCTGCACCTCGCGCAGGAAGATGTCCGCTCCGGTAGGGCCTATCCCGGGGAATTCAGTCAGTAGCTCATGGATCCGGGACGACTTCCGGCCGGCCTCCGCCCACAGCCGGCGTAGATCACCACCCCATCGCTTTATCAGCAGTTCGGCGCCGTCACCCAGCATGGTCGAGGTGCGCTCGTCATATCGCCGGTAGTGGCCGCGGCCCAGAGCATCCACCCGGTCCTGCCAGCTGGCCTGCTGCATCTTCTGCGCCGTCCGAAACCCCGCCTTGAACAACTCCTTCGCCGCGGCCACCGCGACGTCCGCGGAAATCCGCGCACTCAGCAATGTGGAGAGCACCAGCAGCTGATACAGCGGTGACGGTTTGTCGGTCAGCCGGATCCCCGCCTGCTCGGCGTACGTTTCGCCGTAGCGGTCGAGCAGATCCTCGACGACCTTGCGTTCTGCGGCCACATTGCAGGTGCTACCCCCCAGATCACCGGCCGATGCACCGCTGACCATGCGCCTTGCATTGTGACCGCCACCGAGGGGTCGATCGCATATCATCGCTTGGCAGGAGCGGGAGTGGTGTAACCGGTAGCCACGCCAGTTTTAGGAACTGGTGCCTTCGGGCGTGGGGGTTCGAGTCCCCCCTCCCGCACGAGCCGTCAAATGACCGATGATCAAGATCTAGCGCGGCCGCATGTCGCAATCCAGCCCGCGCAGCGCAGGGGCGGCCCCTTCTCCGCTGGGCGTGCTTCCGGTCCAGTGCGCCTCGGGACACCCCGAGGGGGGCCGTACCGGCTTGTCAAATGCCTAGGTCCTGCCGGAGTTTGGCGACGTGCCCGGTGGCTTTGACGTTGTACTGCGCCTGCTCTATGCGACTGTTCTGGTCGACGACGAAGGTCGAGCGGATCACGCCGGTGCGCGTCTTGCCGTACATCTGCTTCTCGCCCCACACGCCATAACTGTCGAGAACCTTCCGGTCCGGGTCCGAGAGGAGCGGGAAGTTGAGGCCCTCGGCCTCGCGGAACTGCACCAGCTTGTCCGGCGGATCGGGGGAGATCCCCACGACCGCATAGCCCGAGCCGGCAAGCGAGGAGAGGTTGTCCCGGAAGTCGCACGCCTCCTTCGTACAGCCCGACGTCATCGCAGCGGGATAGAAGTAGACGATTACCTTCCGTCCGCGGAAGTCGGTCAGCGACACGGGCTTGCCATCCGCGTCCGGCAGCGTGAAGTCGGGAGCCTTATCGCCGGGCCTCAGTCGTACCTCACTCAATTGACTGCTCCTTTCCGTCGGTCTTGTCCGAGTCTCGCAGACCCGCCCGAACAGGGTTGCGATCGACCCGGGAGGGCGCCACCACGATCAGCGGGTTACAGCGCACGGCCCGTCAGGGCAAGAACGCCGTCACGGTCTGCACGAACCACTGCGGGTCGTCGAGCCAGGGATGGTGCCAGCCGCCTGGCTGTACGGCCAGCTCGGCCTGGGGGAACATGCTTGCGTACTCCGCGGCGCGTTTCGGTGGCAGCCCGACGTCATATTCGCCCGCGATGAGGAGGACCGGCGCCCGAAGGCGGCTGAGATCGGATCCGGTGGCTTTCGGGTCAAGCCCGCCCAGATCACCGAGGTATGCCGAGGCCTGCATCGGGCCGCCTGGAACGCAGATCAGCGGGGAACCTTCGCCCGTCTGGTGATATGCCAGCCGCGTGCCATCGGGAGCGTAGAAGGTTGCCACGCAGAGATCGTATGTATGGGACCGCGAGGGCTCGTGGGAGCCGTTTCCCATCGAGATCGGTTCAAGAGCGTACGAGCGGCGGCCGCCGCGCTACTAGGCGTGCAGTTCCGCGGTGCGGCGGAGGCCGCGGCCACCGGTCACGGCCAGCGCGAGGACGAACACGGCGGCGCCGGTGAGTACGATCATCGTGCCGGACGGTACTTCTGCGTAGTAGCTGAGATACATCCCGGTAAAGCCGCACGCGGCACCGACGACCGTGGATAGCCACAGCATCCGCGCGAAGGAGTGCGTAAGCATCCGCGCCACAACCGCCGGGGTCACCAGCATGGCCGCCACCAGCGTGACCCCGATGACCGTCAGGGTTGCGAGGATGCCGAGTGACAACACGACCATGAGGGCCGCGTCCGTGCGCGCCACGCGTACCCCGCTCACGTCGGCGACGTCCGGATCGAAGGTCGCGAAGAGCAACGCCCGATAGCGCAGGAAAACGAAGGCGGCGGTCAATGCGCAAACTGCGAGCAACCCGGCGATTTGACGGGATGAGATCCCGAGGATGCTTCCGAAGAGCGCGTTGTCGAAGCTCGGCCCAAGGGAGCCGAAGCGCGACAGCAGAGCGACGCCGAGTGCGAACGATGCCGTCGTGACAACGCCAATGGCCGCGTCCGCTCCGATCCGGCGCCGCCGCGTCACCGACGTGATGGCGAGGGCGGAACCGATGCCCCATATGCCAGCGCCCCAGACGTAGTGGGCGGCGCTGATGAGCTGGCTTGCCGCGAATCCGCCGAAGATCGCATGCGAAAGTCCGTGGCCGATGTAGCTCATGCCGCGCAGTGTGATGAAGACGCCGATGAGGCCAAGCAGCGCGCCAGAAAGGCTCGCGACCAGCAGGCCCTTCTGGAAGAACGCGAACTCCAGCGGATGCAGGAACGAGTCAATCATCGGACTGCCCTCGCCTGGGCCGGCATCGCGGACTCTCCGTTGTGTTGAGACCGCCCGAGGACTAGGTGGTCGTCGACGACGACCGGCATGCCGAGGTGTTGCAGGACCTCCATCCGGGCGCCGAACGTACGCTCTAGCACAGGCGGGGTAATCACCTCCGCAGGCCGGCCGGCGGCGACGACTCGTTGGTTGACGCAGATGAGGTACGGAAGGTGTGCGGCCATGCCGTTCAGGTCGTGAGTGGTCAGCACGATCCCGATCCCGTCGGCGTGTAGGTCAGCGAGCAGGTGCAGCACCTCGTGCCTGGTGCTTACGTCGACGCCGGAGGTGGGCTCGTCGAGTAGTACGACCCGGGGCCGGCGCAGTAGCGCCCGGGCAAGGAACATGCGCTGCTGCTGCCCGCCCGACAGCTCCCGGATATGCCGGTTCGCCAGCTCCCCGATGCCGAGCCGCTCGAGGACTTGATGTACGTCGGCGCGCTCGGCGCGGCTCGCCCACGGAAGGATCCGGTCGGTACGTCCCATCAGCACGCACTCGGCCACCGTGACCGGGAAATTCCAGTTGATCGTCTCTAGCTGCGGTACATAGCTGACGGCCAGGCCATCGGCCCTTGTCACCTTCCCGGCGGACGGCCGGACGGTGCCGAGCATGGCGCGCAGCAATGTCGTCTTGCCGGCGCCGGATGGGCCTACGACGCCCGCGAACGAATGGGCGGTGATGTCGAGGGTTACGTCCGACAGGACCGGCGCGCGGTCGTAGGCGACGGTGACACCCTTCAATCGGATGAGCGGACCGGCGGGGGGCGAGCTCGGTAGCAGCGGATGCGCGAACCTGTCGACCGGTCGGATCGGATGCTGCGGCGTCTTTCCAGTGCTAGTCACTGCGGGTATTCCGCCTTGTCCGGCACGCCGACGTCAATGCTGAGCTGCTCGAGCTGGGTCGGCATACCACCTAGTCCCTTGATCATGGTGATGTAGTCGTAGCGCATCAGACCGGGCCACGAGTGCTCGAGATCGCCTGGCCGCCCCGGCAGGTCGTCGTCCCGGAGTGTGTCCTCGTATCTCGTCCCCGCGGCTCGACCGATCTCCTCGAGCACTCGGGACGGAAACACCTCCGAGCCGAAGATGGTCCGAACCCGCTCGCGCCTGACCTGGTCGATCAGCCGCGCGACCTCGGCCGGCGCCGGGTCCTCGAAGTTTCTTGGTTGGACGGCCCCGATGACGGTCCAATTGAACGTCCTGGCGAAGTAGGCGTACGCGTCGTGGTAGGTGAGCAGCTTTCGTTGGCCGCTCGGGATCGTCTGCTGGTCGGCCTTGATGGCGGCGGCGAGTGCGGTCGCGGCCCGCTCGAACGTCCCGTAGTTGGCCGCGTAGTCGTGGGCATTGGCCGGGTCGCGGCGGCTGAGGGTGTCCCGAATCACCTGGCCGTACTTGATCGCGTACTTTGGGTCGGTCCATAGGTGCGGGTTCGGCTTGCCGTCCTTTTTCGGGAAGGAGAAGTCGTAGATGTAATCCGACTCCGGCAGTACCGTCGTCCCGAGCTCGACGATCTCTGCGCTGCTCCTCTTGTTTTGCTTGGCGAGTGTCTCGGTCGGCTCTTCGAGCTTTAGCCCGTTGACGAAGATTATGTCGGCTGTGCTCAGCAGCTCCGCCACCTTCGGTGCGGGCTCGAAGGTATGGCTGTTGGTTCCCTCCGGGACGATCCCCTGGATGTCGGCGTGGTCGCCGGCGACCGCGGCAACGATGCTCGTGATCGGGGCGACCGTGGTCGCGATCTTTAGTGGACCGTCGCTTCCACCGGAGTCGTCGCTAACCGAAGCGCATCCGGCGAACAGAACCATGGCGATGCCGACGGTGGCCGCGGTCCCTGCCCGAGTCCCGCGCACCTTAGGCATAGCGGCACGCTATTGTCCTCATCCCGTTGTTGCAAGTCATTTGCAATAACGACTAACACGCTCGGGCCGGCCACCGGCCGCGATCGCGGGTGCAATGACACGGGATGCAGTGGGGAGCCGACCGCGGCCGGTCGATCACGGAGTGAAAATCGGCATCCCAGGGTAGCGGGCGGTAGCGTGGCGATCCGTGACCAGTACAGGTATCAGTGGTGGCAGGGACGAACCGGAAGTGTCGCGCTCGGGCGGTTCGAACCGGAAGGACTCCGAGTCTCGGTCGCGGCGACAGCAGCTTGCGGAGAAGCTTCCGATCCGGATGCTCCACGATCGGGTGCTGGTTCATCTCGACGTCGACTCGGGAGAGCGCCGCTCGTCCGCGGGCATCGTCATCCCCGCTACCGCGCAGGTCGGTCGACGGCTGGCCTGGGCCGAGGTGGTGACGGTTGGACAAAATGTCCGTACTGTCGAACCGGGTGACCGGGTCATGTTCGATCCGGAGGATCGGGCCGAGGTGGAGGTGCGCGGCGAGACCTACATCCTGCTGCGGGAACGCGACCTCCACGCCGTCGCATCCGAGCGGATCGAGGACGGGGGCACCGGGCTTTATCTATGAGCAGGTCGGGGAGAAGGCGAGACGGGGGAAGTGACAGCGATCATGCCGGGGGTTCCGGGGGAGCGCCCCCCTGGGCTGTTGACGCCGAGCGATCTGGGGATCTTAGGGGAATCTCCCCGGGAAACAGCGTGACGACAACGTGGGTCGCGGACCGCCGGCTGGTTGGGCTGTTGCGGACGACCGACTGTGGTCGGTGGTATCTGACGGTCGACCGTGCCGGAGCTCTGGGTGGCGGCCTGCTCTTCGACCCTGCGCTTGTTCGGGACCCGGTCGCCGCACACCACCTGGCCGCTGCGGTGGGGCGGGTAAGCGAACTCGGCTTGCCCGGTGTGCTTGCGGTCTCAGATCTGGTGGTCGAGGACGGCGCCGTCTGGCTGCTGACGGCTGTCGCCCCCGGCCCGACTGTGGGCGAGTTCCTCGATGACGGGCCGGCCCGCGGCCTCAACGCGGGAAGCGCTGCCACGCTGCTCAACGAGACCGCCCAGATGCTTGCTGCCCTCCACGCGCAGGGGATCGCCCACGGTGCGCTAGGACCCTCGACGGTACTCATCGGGCCGGATGGCAAGGCCGCGCTCGCGGAGGTCAGTCTGGGAGTTGCACTCGGGGTCCGGCGGGTCGAGACACTCCATGACGTCCGGGCCTGGGCGAGGCTCGCCGCTCAGCTGGCCCGCGGCTGGGCGAGCGACGACATCCAAGGCACTGCGCTGCTTGGTCAGGCAGCCGCGACCGCGGAGGTCGACGGGCTGGAGAACGGGCGCTACCGCCTGATCGACGGGCGAGCGATCTTGCCGGCTCGGTTCCTCGAGCGCGCGGAGCTCATCACCGCAGCAAACGCATGGTCCGTACATATGTCGGGATTCGCGCATGCGACGGGGCACGACAGAGGGCCGGACGGGAGTGAAGACATGCCTCCGGCGGGACGCAGTTCGCCTCGTTCCCTGCTGACTTCGGCGGGCACGGCGCCGGCCAGATCCGACTCGAACCTTGCAACCACCGAGGCGCAGCCGCGGACACCGGCACCGGCAGGGTACTCGGCGCCACCTCCCCGATGGAGCGGTGAGCCGGTCGGCGCTGGGCCAGGGCGCTCCTTCCCCGCTGGCCGGGGGGCCTCGGGCGCCCAGGGCATGTCCCCTGGTCCGGCTGGAGTCGAAACCTATCCCGGTCGCGAAGCCTCAACACCGTGGCGCGAGCCGCCGGCCTCGGGCGGTCGCAAAGGCCGGCGCCTGCCACTGCTGCTCATCGCCTTTGGCTTGGTCGCCGCTCTTGCCGCCGCCGCCGGTGTTGTGTACCTCAGGAGCCGGCCACCGGACCACCTCACGGTGAACAGCGTCGAGGTCCAGCCTCCGGACAAGGCCGGCTGTAACTCGACGGTCGACGTGGTGGGCGTCATCCACACCAACGGTGGCTCTGGTGATGTGCGCTACCGCTGGGTACGAAACGACGACCAGTCCTCGCAGCCGCTGGTCGCGGAGATCCCGGCAAACCAGAAGCGCACCGAGCTAACGCTGCGGTGGACCTTCGAGGGAAAGGGGACCTTCCCTGCTGAGGCAACGCTCAGGGTTCTCGCGCCGACAACCAAGTCCGCCACGGGCCGCTTTACATACGAATGCAAGTGAGGGCGGCATGGGGACGGCCGAGACCGCAGCGTCTGGGACGGCGCAATCCCGCGGTCGCAGCGTGGATCTGAACGCGGACCTCGGCGAAGGGTTCGGCGTCTGGAGTCTCGGCGACGACGACGCGTTGCTCGACATCGTGACGAGTGCAAACGTGGCGTGCGGCTTTCACGCCGGCGACCCCAGCATCATGCGCTGGGTGTGTGCGGCGGCGGCCGAGCGCAGGGTTGCCATCGGAGCTCAGGTGAGCTATCGCGACCTTGCCGGCTTCGGCCGCGTGGCGATGGATGTCGAGCCGATCCGGCTCACCGACGAGATCGTTTACCAGATCGCGGCGCTCGACGGCTTCGCCCGACTGGCCGGCGCCAAGGTCGGGTACGTCAAGCCGCACGGCGCCCTTTACAACCGGGTCGTGCACGACGAAGAGCAGGCGGCGGCGGTGGTTAACGCCGTACGCGATTTCGAGAAGGGACTCCCGGTGCTCGGCCTTCCGGGATCGGTGTTCCTCCATGCGGCCGCTGCCGCCGGGCTGCACACGGTCGCTGAAGGTTTCCCAGACCGTGCGTACATGCCCGATGGCCGGCTGGCCCCGCGGCGCACCGCGCGAGCGCTCATCGACGACCCGGCCAGCGTCGCGGCTCGGGCTGTTCGGATGGTCACCGAGGGCGAGATCGAGGCGATTGACGGCTCGTCCGTCCGGACGGTGGTGGAGTCGATTTGTGTCCACGGCGACACTCCGAACGCCGTCGTCATAGCCAACGGGGTGCGACACGAGCTGGTCGCGCGTGGCGTCGTGCTGCGCCCCTTTGCATCCCTTGTGTAACGATTTGGAGCAGGAGGGTGACGACTCCCCACCTCGGATGGCGCGGGGTCGGCCGCCTTCTCGATGATCCGCAAGGCGGATCGCGGTATATGGGCGGGGGACAGGATGCGATTGCTGCCATACGGGGGCCGGGCCGTCCTGGTCGAGCTCGACAGCGTCGAACGCGTGTACGGGCTGGTAACGGCACTACAGCGCAATCCGGTCGACGGAGTCACGGAGGTCGTGCCGGCCGCTCGTACGGTGCTCGTCAAGTTCGACCCAGACCTGGTGACTGGCCCGGCGCTCGCGGAGCGGCTCAAGCGTCGCCGACCCCGCGCAGCCCCTTGGTCGGCGGAGAGCTCGGTCGAGCTGCGGGTCGTATACGACGGGCCCGACCTCGCCGAGGTAGCGATGCTGACGGGGCTGGAGCCGGAGGACGTTGTCGATCGGCATGCTCGCGCCGACTACACCGTGGCGTTCTGCGGCTTCGCACCAGGCTTCGGATACCTGGTCGGTGGCGATCCCTTGCTGAGGGTGCCGCGCCGACCGTCTCCGCGGACACAGGTTCCCGGCGGATCGGTCGCGCTCGCCGCCGACTACACCGGCATCTACCCGCGCACCATGCCTGGCGGTTGGCAGCTGATCGGGCGCACTGATGCCGTTCTGTGGGACATCAAGCGGGACCCGCCCGCGCTGCTCTCGCCGGGCACGAGGGTCGTATTCGTACCGGAGACGCCGTCGTGACAGAGATCGAGGCGGGAGAGGTCGTAAGCCTCACTGACCCGGAGCCGGCGGCGGCCGTCGAGGTCCTCCGCTCAGGTCCGCTCGCCACCATCCAGGACGCGGGGCGGCTTGGGTACGCCCGGCTGGGGGTGCCGGAGTCCGGTGCGGCCGACCGCCGCAGCTATGCAGTGGCGAACGCACTCGCCGGCAACCCCGCGGCGGCTGCCGCGATCGAGGTGACCTTCGGCGGCCTCGAGCTGCGGGCCCGCGCGTCGGTTGTCGTCGCGGTGGCCGGGGCACCCTGCCTCGTGACTGTTGACGGGGCGATCGCAGCCTTTGCGGAGGCGATCACCATGCCGGCCGGCTCCATACTGAAGCTCGGACCACCCCGCCACGGCCTTCGGACATACGTTGCCGTGCGCGGAGGGATCAACGTTTCGACCGTACTCGGCTCTCGGTCGACGGACGTCCTTACCGGCATCGGGCCGCCGGTGTTGGGCGGCGGCTCGGTGCTTCCCGTCGGCGCGGCCGGCGACGGTGAGGTACCCCCGCCGATTATCCATCCGGTTCCCGCCGAGCTCCGCCTCGCCGTGCACAGCGGGCCTCGAGCGGACTGGTTCGCTCCGGACGCGATCCGAGCACTCTGCGCTGCTCCGTACACCGTCCTGCTCGACAGCAACCGGATTGCCCTGCGCCTGAACGGACTGACGTTGGTGCGCCGACGGGCCGGCGAGCTCGCGCCCGAGGGCCTTGTTCGCGGGGCGATCCAAGTCCCACCGGACGGCCAGCCCGTCCTATTCCTCGCCGACCATCCGGTGACCGGGGGTTACCCGGTGCTCGCGGTCGTCGAGGACGACGACCAGTGGCTTGCCGCCCAGGCGCGCCCAGGGGCCGCGATCTCGTTCTGGTTCGCCGGCTGACCGTCCACCACGAGGCGGCCATGATCACAGATCACCAAGGCTGAACTGGGCTCACGGAGCCGCGGGCGAGGCTCCAGAAACGGGACGCGAACGCGCGCACGGGGAAATACGCCACGGGACAGCCAGACCGAGGCACCGAGCGGACGGAGACAGGAGAAGGCCCTCATCGAGCCGCGGCTCGGCACAGCGACGTATGCAATACCCGGGGCGGCTCCGGCGATAGCTGCATCGTCATGGCGGTCCCGGTCACGGACCGCCGGGCCGCCGCTTAGCGCAGCAGGGCGTACGCGTCGACCTCGACTCGGGGCCGGCCAGAGGTGCCGACCACCCGGACCGTCACCGTGTGGGTCGCGGTCGACGCCCAGGACCGGGTGAACACGATCCTGGCGGGCTGGATGGTGCTGGCGTACAGGTCAACGGTTCGGATCAGCACCCCGTCGACGTACACCGACGCCTGGCCGCGGGTCGGCCCGCGGACCGCGACCCAGCCGACCGAGCGCATGCTCGCGGTGAAACTCGCCTTGGCACCGGCCTGGGTCGAGCCGCGGACGGCGCCGCCCGAGGCGCCGGTCACCCCGTAGCGGCTCCAGGTGCCCGACCAAGCCAGGGCGGCGGACGACTCCTGGTGCAGCCCGGCGCCCAGCACCGGCCCGTACCGCCAGCCGCTCCACCGCGCGGCTCGGTCGACGGCGCGAACCCGGAAGCGGTAGCCGTGTCCGGGCGACAGCGATCGGGCGACCGAGGTGACCAGCGGGCCGGAAAGGGACAGCCTCGTCCACGCGCCGCCGTCGGTGCTCTGCTCCACCTGATACCCCGCGACTCCGCTGGTGGCGTCGCTGGCCGACCAGCTCACCCGCGCCGGGACCAGGCTGCCGACCGTGGCATCGGACCTGATCACGGCGACCGGGACGGCCACCGTCGGTGCGACCGTGTCCAGCACGATCGTGTCCTGGTAGACCGGTGACCAGTTGCCGGCACCGTCCCGGAACTGGGCGTAGACCGACCGGGTCCCGTTCGCCGTGGACCCGCCGTACGCGGCGTCGGCCAGCGACCAGGGCTGCGGCGTGGCCGTCCACTCCCTGGACAGGCCGTAGCTGAGCAGCCCACCGGATGTCTCCGGCCGGTTCGAGATCCGCACGTCGGCCACGCCGGTTGCAGTGTCCGAGGCGGGCAGGGACAGCGACACCGACGGCGTCACCGTGTACGCCGCGCCACTGTTAATCGTGACCGAACCGGTGGGCGGCAGCGAGTCACCGCCGTCCGGGGCGAGTCCGCTCCAGCGGAATGCCCCATACAGCGGATCCGGGTCGCCGTCACAAATCTGCTTGAAGCGCAGGGACAATGCCGTCAAATTGCCGTCGGCGTCGTGGGTCGCGGTGTCGACGACGAGATCCCCGTTGACCGCGTTGCATCCGCGGCTTTCCCCGTCGAAGTTCAGCGGCGCCTTGACCGGGTTCGCGAGCGCTCCGTACGCCGCCGGGAACCAGCCGGTTTGCCATCGCGGAACCCACGTTGGCATGGCCGCGGTGAGCCTCCACCACGAGGTCGGGTCGTGGAGGTAGAGCTGTACGCCGCCCGGCGACCACACCGGATCATCCACCGACAGCAGCTTGGTCTGACCCTGCCCGACCCACTCGCCGGTGGACTGGAAGTAGAGCCAGTTACCCGTCGTCGGGATGGCACCGGCGGGTGGCCGCCACGGATAAGCGGCCGGGTCCTGCGGCGGCGCCGGACGGGTGGGATCGCCGCGCACGTAGCGGACGAAGCCGCGCATGGGATCAAGCGAGTTCGGGCAGAACTGCTCGAACCGCAGCACGAATCGGTCCAGCCTGCCGTCCTCCGCCCGGATCAGATCCTCGATGACGAACGTCGACGTCGCATCGGGGTTGCTACACGAGGCGGCGCCCTGCGACGCGGTGAATCCCGTGCCGTGGACCTGCCACGAACCGGCGACGATGGGGCCGGGGAGGTAGACCGACGTGTCCACGTCGCCGTTGACGAGCACCCGAAGCTGACTATCGGTCTCGGTGATCGAGATGCCGCTGGTCGCTAGCGTGTCGTACACCAGCCGACCACCACCAACCCAGTCGCCGAGGCTGCTCTCGAAGTAGGCCGCCGTGCCGGGGCCCTCAAGCACATGCGCCGGCGCGGTCCAGGGCAGCGCGACACCCTCCGCATCATCGCGGAGAATCCTCACCTGACCCCAGGGGTCGCCGATTGCCGTGTTGATCGCGGAGAGCGGTTTGAGCAGCAGCGTCTCCAACGGCTCGGGGTCGGTATCTCCGTGGATGGTGAGGGATATCTGGCCCGAAATGACCCCCCGTGGCAGGGTCAGCGTGCCGCTGGCTGTCGCTGCGTCCTCACCGACCACCGCCGTGTACTGGGAGCGCAGCTCCGAGGTGAGCGAGGTGTACTTGTTCCCCGGAGCCGGCAGGGTTACCGGTACGGCGACACGTACCGAGCCTGTCTCCGGCTCCGGCACCGTCACGTCACCGACGACGAACCCGACCGGCATCTCGTCGAAGAACGCGTCGCGGATGACGACCCGGCCACTGGCCCGCTCCACAGCGGCTCCGGAGACGCCACTCACCTCAACCGCGGCCCACTCGTTGATCCTCTCCCAGGCCGTGTCTCCGCGCACCGCGACCGCCACCGAGGTCGCCTGCTCTCCCGCTGGGATCAACGCCGTGCCTGCGCCAAGGACCACATCGGCGGCGTCTGCCGTGTCACCCCGGACCGACCAGTCGAACGTCACAGGCACGGTGGCCGGGCGGTTCAGAACAACCGGCACCGGAGCGATGATGTCCGGCGAGCCGTTGAACGGCTCCATCACCCGGACGTCGCCGACGCCTAACGCGGGCACCGTCTCGGCTGCGGCCGGGCTGGCGGGCATCGTGACGTACACGGCAATCAGCGATAGCACCGCGGCGACCACGCCGCATCCCATGGATCTACGCATGTGTGGAGCCCGTCGGCCGTGCCGTCAACCGCGCCGGTTCAGGGCTCCCGCCCTAGAAAGCGCCTGGCGCCGGCAACATCAGCCTGGCACCCATCGAGGGGCGTCGCAACGCGAACATCGCGGTAGCCCGATCACGCCCTCGCTCGGTGAGAAGGCTGCTGCCGACCCATAGGTCAAGCGCGGGCCGCAGCGGGCAAGGATGGGCGACCAGGACGAGGCTGGGTGGCAGGCCCGCAGCCGCGGCGCGGTGGACTCGCGTTCACGATGCCGGCGGTCGCCGCTCCGCCTCCGGTTATCCAGCCCGGGCGACCGTCGTGGTCTCGCTGTCGGTGTTGTTGGCGGGGTCTGTGTCGAACTCTGTGGCGGACGCCTGTGCTTGGTCGGTGACCGACCCGGTTCCCTTCGGCCGCAAGCTGACGGTGAGGGTCGCGTTCGCGCCGCTGGGCAGCCCGCCCAGCTGGCAGTCGATCCGCTGGTCGGCGGCCAGGACGCACTGACCCTGGGATGCGGCGAAGGATAGAAGCTGCGCGCCACCGCGGACTGTCGTGCTCCAGGTATCGGTGAGGGCGACCGAGGATGCCGGGGATGGACCGTGGTTGGTGATCGTCACCGTGTAGGTGAGGACCGTCGCGGGGCTCGCCGGGTCGGCCGACTCTGCGATCTGCGCCGACAGGTCGGCGGCCGGGTTCGCGGTGACGACGGTCGCGTCGGTGTTGTTCTCTGCCACCGGGTCAGTTTGGTCGGCGGTGACCGAGCCTCGAACCGTGTAGGTGCCCGCCCCGGCGGCGGTGACCCCGATGATTCCCAAGCTTGCGGTGCCTGGGGGGAGCGATCCCCACGGGTAAGAGCAACTCAGCCCGGTGTTGGTCTGGGTGCACTGAACCATCGCCGGGTAACTGGGGCTTAGGCCCGGCGGGAACTCGAGGGTGACGGTCAGGCCGGTGGCCGTGGCCGGGCCAACGTTCCTGACCTCGATGCTGCCTAGCCAGATGTTCTGTCCGGCGAAGCCCTCCGCGGAACTGGGCATGTTGATCGATACGTCCGTCTCAGTCCCCTCGACGACCTGGGTGGTCTCCGTGGCGGAATTGTTCGATAGGTCTGGATCCCGCTCGGTTGCGGTGACCGTGACGGTGAGCTCGAGCGCACCCGCCGTGGACGGGGTTACGCCGATGATGATCGCGCCCTGCGCGTTGGCGGGCCACGACGAGATGCTGCAGGTCACGACCCCGCCTGACTCGGTGCACGCGGAGTCGGACAGTCCTGGCTCGAAGCGCACGCTGGGGGGAAGCGCGGTGGTTACCGTGACCCCGGTCGCTGGGCTCGGCCCACGGTTCTCCAAAAACACGTGCAGCGACAGGAGGCTATTGGTGAAGACAGGGTCGGGCGTGGCGCTGAGCGCGACGATGGCCATGTCTGCCCGCGGGGCCGTCTGGGCAGAGGCGCTGCCTCCGGCGAGGCCCGGAACGAAAGCCAGCAGGACGGTCAGAACTAAGAGCGTGGTTTTGCGCCAACCCTTGACCCGGGCCGTCCGCCCGGTGGCTGATCTCAGCATCGGGGACCTTCCTCCCAGCATCCCCCGCGTCTTGGTGGGCGTCACGTCGCGCGCACATTCAACCACGAATAGTCGATGGGGTCTCCGCCGTGGGCCGTCCTCGGCCCGCGGCCCTTGCCCGGTCACGCCCTCGTGACCGGGCCGGCGTAGCGGCGAGCGATAGCGAGTCGCTACGCACTAACTTGCTGCGCATCGGCAAGGGGGGTCGGCAAGGGGGTTCTCAGTCGGGGTTGGACGCAGGCCGTATGTCCCCTGTCCTTCGGTCCGACGTCGACAGCCAGTCGAGGAGCTCATCGCCGAGTCTGGGCGTATCCGTACGAGCCGACGACGCGTCGTTCCCAAGTGGTCTTGGTCGGCGCAGCCGTCTCCGGCGACGATGGCGTCGTGTCCTCTCGGGATCGAATAGTTGTACCGGCCGAGCTCGCGACGGTCCTGGTGACGTCTCACGGGGAGGTCGGTCGAAAGTGGATCGAGCGGCTCCCCAGCCTCGTGGCCTACTACCTCGATCGCTGGCAGCTTCGCCTCGACGGGCCACCCATGCATGGCGTCGTGGCGCTGGCATTGCCCGTGCGAAGGGCGGACGCGACGCCGGCGGTTCTCAAGCTGCAACGGCTCGACGACGAGAACACCGGGGAGGCCGTCGCCCTGCGTACGTGGGACGGCGACGGCGCCGTGCGGCTGCTCGCGGCGGACGAGGACGCAGGGACAGTCTTGGTGGAGCGGCTGGAGGCAGGTCGCGATCTGGGCAGTGTGCCGGACCTGACCGCCGTACGGGTCATCGGCGAGTTGCTGGTCCGCCTGAACTCCTATCAGGCCCCGCCGACCATGCGACGCCTTGCCGACATCGCTACGAGGATGATCGCTGACGCACCGAACGCGGCGCGGAGGCTTCCCGACCCCGCTCAGGCGCGGCTCCTCCATCGATGGGCAGGCGCCGTGAGCGACGTCGCGGCGGAGGCCGGCGACCGGCTCCTGCATTGGGATCTGCACTACGCGAACGTACTGGCAGGAGGGCGCGAACCATGGCTCGCCATCGATCCGAAGCCGCTTGCCGGCCAGCCGGACTTCGAGCTGCTGCCGGCGCTGTACAACCGCTGGGAAGAGATCGTCGCGACCGGCGATCCACACCGCGCGGTGCGTCGCCGCTTCGAGGTGCTGGTGGACGTACTCGGGCTAGACCGCGGGCGAGCGGTGGCATGGACGCTGGGTCGGGTCTTGCAAAACGCGCTATGGGACATCGAGGACGGCGCAACCCACTTGGACTCGGCCCAGGTGCTGATCGCGTCGACCATCTTCCCCAGGGGCACCTGCCTGTAGCTAGTTCTCCTCGCCCGACCCTCGCTCTTCGTTAGATACTCGTCGATCAATCACGATCGCAGGTTGTCCATCCCGCTCCTGGACTGGCAGTGGATGCTGTGGTGATCGCTCATGCCTGATGTGTTGGCTCAGCTGCTCGTGGGCGTGGGGCTTCTCGCTGCCGCATGGTTCATGTGGTGGTTCATCCCGCGTTTCACTGATTGGATCACTCCGGGGGAGCCGCTCTGGATGATCTGCATCGGAAGGGCCGCCGGCGCGGCGGTATTCGCCATCCCAGGGATCTATGTGATCGTCGGCCTGTCTGGCTGAAGTTGGGACCAGGCTGTGGCTGGGTTCGACCGCCGCGCCCGCCAAGAGGCCTTGCGTGGGCCAGCGGCGCCAAAACTTGGGCGTAGTTGCCGGCCAGCATGCCTTCTTTAACGCTCAGCCGTCGGACAACGACGGATCGGTTCCGGGGGAGCGCGCTGGACGGCTCCCCCGGATCACCGGGGTTGGCGTCAGTTCCTCTCATCCTGTCGACGCTGGTAGCTCTCGAGCGCGGCGACGGCCGGGGCCGGGCCGAGGACGCGTAGACAGACAAGGTCGGCGTCGGCGTTGAGCCAGGCCACCGTGACGCCGCCGTGGTCGAAGAACGCCCGGACCGCGTCGTGGAGGTCTGCCCGGTGGATGCGGGCCTGCCCGGTTCGGGTTCCGTGCTCGGGTGACCGGGGTCTGTGATTCCACACGAATCCGCTGGCGGACTTGACCCTGACGCTGCGTCAACCCTGCATGCTGGCTGTCATGAGCATCCCGCCAACAACCGATCAGGTCCAGGGGCCCGCAATCCACGTGCAGGGCCTGGAGAAGTCGTACAAGGCGTTGCATGTGCTGCGCGGCGTGGACTTCGAGGTGGCGCGGGGCAGCATCTTCGCCCTGCTCGGCTCGAACGGGGCCGGCAAGACCACGGTGGTGCGGATCCTG
>JBKOZJ010000102.1:0-55317 GCA_046725875.1 Actinomycetota bacterium | reverse complement strand
CCGGCAGGTACTCCGGCAACCACCGGAGGTGCGACGCGCAGTGCCTCGGTGAGCGCGGCGGACTCTGCGTTCCGGAGCTCCGCAACGCTTCCGCCGAGGAGCTCCTTTGCCGTCTGCCCGGTGGCTCGCTCGACGAGCTCGTCGTTGTCCAAATACGGCCAGCCCAAACGGGCGGCCAGCGCCCGGCCAATCGTTGTCTTGCCCGCGCCCATCATCCCGACTAGGAGAACACGAGTCTTACGTACGGATGTCATCGCGGCCGCGGTACCCCCGCTGCCGGCACCGTAACCGCTCCTCGGGTGGCTTGTGTCAATCGGAGAAGTAGGGGAAGTAGCTCCACACCAACAAGTCGTTCACATAGGCGACCGAAGGAGGGGGCCGCATGCCGGCGCACGGTACCAAGCGGAACAGGACGACGATGCCTGCCCCTCGGGCCGGGCAGGACCGGGTTCCGCACCCGATCGTCGACGCCTTTCCGCAGGTCAGCGCCGTCGTCGTGGGAGATTTGCTACTCGACGCCTGGCACATGGGTGGAGCGGATCGGATGGCGTCCGAGGCGCCGGTTCCGGTTGTCGCGGTCCATCACACTTCGTACGCCCCAGGCGGCGCGGCGAACACAGCCGCCAATCTGGCGGCGTTGGGCGGACAAGTCGAGGTGATCGGCGTCGTCGGCGCCGACCATTCCGCCCGCCGGCTTGCCGACGCCCTCACCAACTGCGGCGTCTCAACGCACCTCGTGCCGGATGAGAACCGGCCCACGACGGTGAAGCACCGAGTGTGTAGCAGCGGGCAGGTTCTTGCGCGCTACGACGACGAGGACCGGACGCCGGTGTCCGGCCCGGTCGAGTCTGCCCTCATCGAGCAGATTCAGCGGCTCGGCCCGGGAGCGGAGATGCTGATCGTCTGCGATTACGCGATCGGCGTCTGCACCGAGCGGGTACGGGCGGCCATCGCAGCCATATGCGGGGCGCATGGTCCCCGGCTTGTTGTCGATGCTCGCCGGCTGGACCTGTGGGCGCCGCTCCGGCCGTACGCCGTGCTCCCGAACATTGCGGAAGCCGCGACCCTACTGGGCCGGCCGGTGACCGGCGACCGGGTCGACTTCCTCACCGCCTACAGCACAGAGATCTGTGACCGCGCGGGCGCGGATCTCGTCGTCACCACGATCGATGGACAAGGGAGCCTGGTGCATCGCAAGGGGCGCCCGATCCACCGAACCCATGCATCGCCGGCACCCGACCAGCGTGCCTCCGGCGCTGGCGACACATACACCGCGACGTTCGCGCTTGCCCTCGCCGCTGGCGCCGATCCCCCCGGGGCGGCCGACTTGGCGCAGGCGGCCGCGAACGTTGTGGTACGGCGGGACGGGACCGCGTTGTGCACGTGCGACGACCTCCTGCGCGCGGTGGCAACACCACAAGGCGCGGTCCTGTCCCCGCACGATCTCCTCGACCGGATCCGCCAGCACCGGGTCGCCGGTGCACGGATCGCCTTCACCAACGGTTGTTTCGACGTCCTGCACCGAGGTCACGTTACTTACCTGCGACAGGCCGCGGCCCTCGCGGACCTGCTTGTCGTCGCGCTGAACAGCGACGAAAGCGTGGCCCGGCTAAAAGGACCGGGGCGTCCGATCAACCGTCTCGACGATCGGGCGGCGGTCCTCGCCGCGCTGGACTGCGTGGACCATGTCACCGTCTTTGACGAGGACACCCCGGAACGCTTGCTGCGCCTTATCCGCCCAGATGTCTATGTCAAGGGCGGCGACTACAGCCTTCTCATGCTCCCTGAAGCTGCCCTTGTCGCGGAGCTCGGTGGTGAGGTGCACCTCGTGGACTACATCGCGGGCCGCTCGACGACCGACATCGTGGAACGAATAAAGAGCAGCGAAGCTGCCCGCCCATGAGCGTTCCGAGATGTGACGTCGACGTGCTCGTTCCGACCGCGGATCGGGCCGCACCGCTAGCAGTGGCTCTCAGCGGATTGGCCGCGCAGACCCGGCTGCCACGCTCCGTCATCGTCGCGGATCAATCGCAAGAGCCAGTGCTGCGTGACCCGCTGGTCTCGGCGGTCGGCCGCCTTCTCAGCGCCGCCGGGACCGCCTTCCACGTCGTACGCAACCTGCCGAGACACGGACTGGCCCAACAACGCGCGCGGCTGCTCGATGAGTCCAGATCAAGCTGGGTGCTCTTTCTCGACGACGACGTCTGGCTCCATCCTCGGGCTCTTGCCACGCTTACCGATGCGTTCGCCGAGCTGCACTGCGGGTTGGTGGGATACGCGGTACAAGGTCTGTCCTACCTCGATGATGTGCGCCCCGACGAGCACATCCCGTACGAGGAGTGGAACGGGCCGGTCCTACCCGAGCACGTGCGCCGCGGCGACGCCGCGTGGGACCGGCATCGCCTCCACAACGCGGCCAACCTGGTCCACGTCGTGAACCGATTGCCACCCTCGAGCCGCGGCTGGCGCGCCTACAAGGTGGCCTGGATCGGCGGGTGCGTCCTCTATGATCGAGCGCGTCTTGTCCATGCCGGAGGCTTTGACTTCTGGCCCAAGGTTCCGCCGGTCCATGCCGGCGAAGACGTCGTCGCACAGCTGCGGGTGCTGGAGCGCCATGGTGGTGCGGGACTCCTGCCGAGCCTCGCCTTCCATCTCGAGTTGCCGACGACCGTGCCGGAGCGCGACCTGAACTGCTACGACTACGTCTTCCCTACCCGGGAGGTGGCACGAGCTTAGGACGCGCAGAAAACCTCGCCTCTCGCGAGCCGGGGTTACCGTGGCGAGCGGCTTGCGCGGGCACCGCGGTGGTTTGACCTTTCGCCCAGCGGGGATGCGTGGCGACCATGGAATTCATCCTATGGCTCATTGCAGTCATACTCGTGATCTGGGGGATCGTGACGATCCTCCGCGGTTCGGTCCTCTACGGGGCCCTCCTCATCATCGTCGGCCTGCTCGTGGGACCCGGCGGGGTGAGCGTCTTCACCTAACCGCCCAGCCAGACAGCTCAGCGCAGCATCGCCGGTGCCGGACCGCCATGTCGTTCGGTGCCGGCGGTCTCATGTGCGGCGACGAGTTCAGAGCGACTCGATAGCCGCTGCGATGGCATCCGGCAACCGGTGCTCGACCGAATTCACCCCAGGCAATCGCAAACGCACCGACCAGCCGTCTCCCGTCTGCCGCGTGTCGAGCTGTGAGCAGATCTGGTTCGCGACCCACATGCCGGCCGTCTCCGCCCGGCGCGCGCTGGGCGGCCAGAACGCGGCGTAAGGGTCGTCGAGCCCCGCCCCGGCTACCACGACCTCGAATACAATCCCGCTACCGTTCGCCCAGGCTCGGGCATTTCCGCTACGACCGCCCCGCCCGGCGAGGTATGACGCCACCTCGCCGGCGGCCAAAGCAGCGAAGTCGGCTCGGCTGGGGCTGATGCCGTGCTGTGTGGCGAAGGCTAGGACGAAGTCACGCAACCGATGCAGCTCGCTGCCGTAGTCGACCGTCGCGACGGCGCCGGGTGCGGCGGGCAGCGGCGCGGCGTCACTCGCCCACGCATACTCAACCGGATCCTGGAAGCCGGACGACACATGCACGTCCCGTCCCACCACATCGGCCGGATGCGTGTGCCGCGCGCTGGCGAGGACGTCTGGGGGAACATCGCGCGCATCGTACGGGCAGACCATCCGGATCGGCAGGTCGACAAACACCACATTCAGGCCGGCCTCCATCCGCTTCCACGCTGTCCTGTCGGCGGCGGACCTACCGGCCCAGATCGGCTCGGCGAGAATCCGCACCTCGGTGGGCGCATCCCCGCGCGACCGCGCGTCCCGCCAGTACCGGTCGAATGCCGCGACCCGCTGCGCGGTGCGGCGCCCGAAATACGCCGTCTCCGCATAGTCGACCTCACCGGCTCGGTCCCCCAGCACCTCGTCGATGAGTGCCAGGTTTGCCGGGGTGGTGCTGACCAGGACCGGCTCCCGACGCTCTAGACCTTCCGTGACGAACGGCAAGGCCATATCAAGAAACGCAGCGTCCGAGTCGTAGATGCTCGAGTAGTGGACGAACCGGGCCATCAGTCCGTACCTCTGCCGTCGAGGATCTCGATATTCTGCGCCGACTCCCAGTTACAGATCCGTAGCACACGGAGCACGCCGTGTTGGGGATGGCCAAGAACTAACTTGCGGCTGTCCAGCGCCAGCACGCCAGCAGTGTCGAGAATCAGCCGCATTCCGCCGACGTCGATGAAGTCCAGACTCGAGATGTCGAGATAGAGATCAGCTCCGCCGCCGTTGACCGCCCGGTTGAGCTCACGCTCCAGGACCGCCCGGTGCGAGAGATCCACCTGACCGACAAGCCGTAGCCCGCACGGCTCGGTCAAGACATGGACCTGGAAGTTGCGATCAACGTAGGCCGCGTCGGACACGCGTTTACAGTGCCAGATCCACTAGCCCCGCGAAAGTATCAGCGGAGCGGTGTTCGCGGGCGCAGGCGCTCTCAAGCTCCGCTGTCCCGGCGGTCGAGTAGGCGGGCCGCTTCCGCCACGGAGCCCGTGAGGGAGGGGTAGACGGTGAACGCGTGCGCAAGCTGGTCGACGGTCAGCGACGCATCGACGGCCAGCGAGACGGGGTAGATCAGCTCACTGGCCCGTGGCGCGACTACCACACCTCCGACCACGATCCCGCTGCCTTTCCGCGCGAACAGCTTCACGAAACCGTCGACGATCCCTTGCATCTTGGCGCGGGGGTTGGTTGCCAGGGGCAGCTTGACGGAGTCGGCCTCGATCTCCCCCGACTCGACTGCTAGTTGGGAGTAGCCGACCGTTGCGATCTCTGGCTCGGTAAATACATTTGCTGCGACTGTACGCAAGTCGAGCGGCTTGACCGCGGCCCCGAGTGCGTGCTGCATCGCAATCCGCCCTTGCATCGCGGCGACCGAGGCCAGCATCAGGACACCCGTGCAGTCCCCCGCGGCATAGACGCCCTGTGCCGTTGTCCGCGACACCCGATCGACCTCGATGAAACCGCCCTGGCCGACGCGTACTCCCGCGTCCTCCAACCGCAGCTCAGCGGTGTTGGGGACGGAGCCCACCGCGATGAGGCAATGGCTGCCCTCGACCGTCCGCCCGTCGGTCAGGGTAACGGTGACGCCCTCACCGCTGCGCTTCACGGCGGCGGCGCGGGACCTGTCCAGCACCTGCATGCCGCGCCGCCGGAAGACGTCCTCGAGGACTACGGCGGCGTCCGCGTCCTCACCAGGCAGCACCCGGTCACGACTGGAGACCAGGGTCACCGATGCTCCAAGGGCCTGATAGCCGCTTGCGAACTCGGCCCCCGTGACACCGGACCCCACGACCACAAGGTGCTCCGGCAGCTCGGCGAGGTCATAGAGCTGCGTCCAGCTGAGTATCCGCTCGCCGTCCGGCTCGGCGTCCGGGAGGATCCGCGGATGGGCGCCGGTCGCGATCAGCACGGCGTCCGCCTGCAGGGTCTCTGTCCCACCACCGGCCAGCTCAGCCACCACCCGACGGTCGCCGATCAGCCTGGCCGACCCGCGCAACACCGCTACCCCATCGCGTTCGAGGCGCGCCGCGATGTCGGCCGACTGTGCGGCGGCGAGCCGCTTCACTCGAGCGTTTACGCGATGGATATCCACCTCGACGTCGACCACGACCATCGAGGGGGACGACCCCGTTCTTGAACCCGCAAAGTCGATTGCTGACGGGGCCGTCCCGGGTCCTGGATACCCCTGATCAAGAGCCGATCGATGCGATCCGATCCGCACGCCGAGCTGCCCAGACTCGGCCGCCATCGTCATCACCTCTGCTGTTGCGATCAGCGTCTTCGACGGCACCGAATCGGTGAGTACGGCCGATCCACCCATGCCATCCCGGTCGACCAGGGTCACGTCGGCGCCGAGCCGGGCGGCGACCAGTGCCGCCTCGTATCCACCCGGACCGCCGCCGATGATCGCGATACGTGCCACCCGCCCATTCTCCCGTACCGCTTCGCGCCAACGGCGCGCACAACGCCACTGCCCGCGGAGACCTGGCCCGCTTACATGCAACGATGTCACCCGCGCCCGGTCCGGCGGCCGTAGCCTGTCGACCATGGCGTGGTACGCCGCGTACGCCAGCAACCTGGATCCGGCGCGGATGGCGCAGCGGGCACCGCACTCCCCGCAGCAGGGAACCGGGTGGCTCGTCGGCTGGCGGCTCACCTTCGGGGGTGAGGACCGCGGCTGGGACGGCGCGCTGGCTACGATCGTCGAGGAAGCCGGCTCGCAGGTCTTCGTCGCGCTGTACGACCTCAGCGATCACGACGAGTCGGCGCTCGACGAATGGGAAGGCGCCGACCTGGAGCTCTACCGCAAGATCCGAGTGCGGGTGGACACCCTCGACGGCGACGTGCTCGGCTGGGCCTATGTGCTGGACGCCTACGAGGGCGGCCTGCCCTCCGCACGCTATCTCGGGATGATCGCCGACGCTGCCGAGAAGGCTGGCGCGCCGGACGATTACGTGCGCGACCTGCGCACCCGTCCCTGCCGATCGGTCTCCTAGTCAACGGTTCGTGATCGGGCGTGGAGATCGTAGCTAACTTGACGCAGCCCACCTTCGAATGCTCAGCCCACCGCGATCGATCATCTAGATTCGTGGCCAGGTAGGTGCATCGCAAGGCCGAGGAGGAGGAGGAGGAGGAGGCCGCTCGCAGCGCTAACGGCGACGACGAGGACGCAGCGAGCCGCGGCCTAGCCGCGGAGACATGCGGCGAATTTGTAGCGAGGGACACTAGTGTCCGGGTCATGGGTGCTGATGGGCTGGCTGACCCGTATGCCAGTGCACAGGAGGCGGCGGCCAGCCTGAAGGAGCGCGCGGGCGGCCGCCACAACGTTGCGGTCGTCATGGGGTCGGGCTGGGTTCCCGCCGCGGACATCCTCGGACCGGCCGAGGCCGAGCTGACGTCCGTCGACCTGCCGGGCTTCCCGCCGCCCAGCGTGGCCGGCCACGCGGGGACGATCCGTTCGGTGCGGGTCGGCGGCAAGCGTGCCCTGGTGTTCCTCGGTCGCACACATTGGTACGAAGGCAGCGGGGTCACGCCGGTGGTCCACGGGGTCCGAACCGCGGTCGCCGCCGGCTGCCGGATAGTGCTGCTTACCAATGCCGCTGGCGGCCTCCGAGCCGACATGGAGATCGGTCAGCCGGTACTCATCAGCGACCACCTCAACCTGACCGGGCAGTCGCCGATCGTCGGCGCGCATTTCGTGGACCTGACCGACCTCTACAGCAGCCGGCTGCGCGCCCTGGCCCGCGACATCGACCCGTCGCTGGCCGAGGGCGTGTATGCCGGCCTGCCCGGACCCCATTACGAGACGCCGGCTGAGATCCGGATGCTCCGCACCCTCGGTGCTGACCTCGTAGGTATGTCCACGGTCTTGGAGGCGATCGCCGCCCGCGAGGCGGGTGCCGAGATCCTCGGCATCTCCCTGGTCACGAACCTGGCGGCCGGGGTCACCGGCCAGCCACTAGACCACGCCGAGGTTCTCGCTGCCGGAAAGGCGGCCGCGGAGCGGATGGGTCACCTGCTGAAGGACGTGATCCAGCGTGCCTGATCGCGAGCCCGCGGGCAGCGTCGCGGACGCTGCCCTTATCGACACCGCCCGGGCCTGGCTGGCCGAGGATCCCGACCGGGACACCCGAGCCGAGCTGGAAGAGCTGATCGACATCGGTGATATCCGGGGGATCTCCGACCGGTTCAACGGCAGCCTCGAGTTCGGTACCGCCGGGCTGCGCGGCGCCCTCGGCGCCGGGCCCAACCGGATGAACCGGGCGGTCGTCCGTCGAGTCGCCGCATCCCTCGCTGCATACCTGAACGACCGG
Source organism: Actinomycetota bacterium (assembly GCA_046725875.1). Lineage (GTDB taxonomy): Bacteria > Actinomycetota > Actinomycetes > JAKEEW01 > JAKEEW01 > JBKOZJ01. Next base: position 47,453 of record JBKOZJ010000102.1, on the reverse strand, counting down.
CGCGGTGCGAAGCCGGCACCTGGCCTGAATCAGCCGCCGCCCCGGGTAGCGATCGGCTTCGACGCGCGGCACAAGTCGGCCGCGTTCGCAGAGGACACGGCCGCAGTGCTCACCGGCGCCGGACTCCACGCGATGGTCCTGCCGCGGCCGCTGCCGACCCCGGTTCTCGCGTACTCGATCAGGCGGCTCGGCGCGGACGCCGGTGTGATGGTGACCGCATCGCACAACCCGCCCCAGGACAACGGCTACAAGGTGTACCTCGGGGACGGGTCACAGATCATTCCGCCCGTGGACGCCGAGATCTCCGCGGCACTCGACGCGATGGGCGGGCTGTCCGCCATCCCGTTGCGGAGCGGATGGGAGACGCTGGACGAAGGCATCGTCGACTCGTACATCGATCGCGCGGCCAGTGTGGTTCGAGCCGGGGTCCCAGCCGAGGTCCTGGCCGGCCTGCGGGTCGTCTACACGCCGCTGCACGGGACCGGCCGGGGCGTCCTCGACGCAGCTTTCCGGCAAGCCCGCTTCGCCGCCCCGCTCGTGGTCGCCGAGCAGGCGGAGCCTGACCCGGACTTCCCGACCGTCGCCTTCCCGAATCCCGAGGAGCCCGGGGCGATTGACCGGGCGCTGGCACTCGCCGAGGAGTCCAGCGCGGATGTGGTCATCGCGAACGACCCAGACGCCGACCGATGTGCCGTAGGTGTTCCGAGCAGGCCGCCGGACGTAGACCGCCCGGGCGGCTGGCGGATGCTCCGCGGCGACGAGGTGGGTGCGCTGCTCGCGACGCACCTCGTACGCACCCGACCCGGCCTGGCCGGCACCTTCGCGACGACGATCGTCTCCAGCTCGCTGCTCGGCAAGATCGCTGCGGGGGCCGGCCTGGGCTACGCCGAGACGCTGACCGGCTTCAAGTGGCTGTCCCGGGTGCCGAGTCTCGTGTACGGGTACGAAGAAGCGCTCGGCTACTGTGTCGATCCCGCTGCGGTACGCGACAAGGACGGCGTCTCGGCCGCGCTGCTCGTCTGCGAACTCGTCGCATCGCTCAAGGCGTCCGGCCGCACGCTGCTCGACCTCCTCGATGAGATCGCATGGGAGTACGGGCTGCACGAGACGCGGCAGCTCGCGGTGCGCGTGGCCGATCTCGGGCAGATCGAGGCTGTGCTGGCCCACCTGCGGTCGGCGCCGCCCGGCTCCCTCGGGAAGCACGCGGTGCTCTCGACCGACGACTTGGCGGCGGGGTCAGGCGACCTTCCGCCGACCGCTGGCCTGCGCTACCGGCTGGATGGCGGCGGGCGGGTGGTCGTCCGGCCGAGCGGGACGGAGCCGAAGCTCAAGTGCTACATGGAGGTCGTGAAGCCCGTCGTCGACGGCGATATCAGGGCGGCCCGCCGGCGGGCCGCCGCGGCGCTGGCGGCCATCGAGTCCGACCTTGCGGCCGCCGTGGGCCTTGGGTGACTCCCCGGTCTCCCCGGCTCTGGTCAGCGCAGTGCCAGAGCGATGGCAAAGACGAGTGCGCTTCCGGCCAGCGCCGCGATGATGGCCCAGGACCAGCGCACCTCGATCTGGTCACTCTTCGAGCTGGCCCGGCGGCGCTGAGTAAGCATGAGGCTCAGCTCGTCCAGCGTCTGTCTCGGAAAGGGCTGACGCGTGCTCCTGACCGCGTATTCCCCAGCCGACGGCCCCATCCGGGCGCCGATATCAGCGCGGTCCCGCTGCCGCAACAGGGCGTCGCTGCGCTGCCTGGTCGTCACTGGGACAGCCCATGCGTGGTAGACCTCGTCCGACGTGTGAATGTCGAGCTGGTAGCGCAGCCGTAGATCATGGACGACCGCCCACGGGATCGCGATGTCCCGCAGTGGGTTACGCACCACCACGCGGCGCGCCTCCGCAACGACGGCCGGGCGGATCGCCGACATGTATACGATCAAGCCGCCGAAGACGAGTCCGGCGCTAAGCGCCCAGGCGCCGGCGCCTGAGCCCCGCAGAATCGCGTCGACCAGCAGCACGGCCGCGAGCATCAGGACGATGCCGCCGGCCACGACCGATGTCATCGGTCGGTAGACCACGCGGGGGAATTCGTCGGACAGCGACACAACACAATTCTGCCGCGATCTCGGGGCGAACGCCGAGATGATCAGAGCGAGTTCGATCCAGCAAGCGCCCCGAACCCGGGTGCAGCGTCTCGCGCACCGTACGCCTTGCCCGGGTTCCAGCCGCTTGGCGGATCAAACCGGCGCGCAGTCCCGATGTTCGGCGGGTGCCAGGTCGGCAGGGACAAGACCTATTCTCGAAGGGTGACGACTACGGCGACATTGCCGTCGGACCGGCTCGCCGAGATCACCTCCTCCGAAGCCTCGCTCCGGCGGTTCCTGCACGGCCTTCCCGGTGTCGACCAGATCGGCGCGGACGAGCGGGCAGCCCGGCTGTCCGCTCGGTCGATCAAGACAACGGCCAAGCAGTGGGCGATCGACCTTGCGATCCGGATGATCGACTTGACCACCCTGGAGGGCCAGGACACGCCGGGCAAGGTGCGCGCTCTCTGCGCGAAGGCGCGCCGACCCGACCCCTCCGACTCGACCGCCCCCCCGGTAGCGGCGGTTTGCGTCTACCCCGACCTGATCCCGGTCGCGAAGGAGGCGCTCACGGGATCGACCGTGAGGCTTGCGTCGGTCGCGACCGCCTTCCCCAGCGGCCGCGCATCTCTCGCGGTGAAACTGCAGGACACCAAGGACGCGGTGGCGGCGGGCGCGGACGAGGTGGACATGGTGATCGACCGTGGGGCGTTCCTCACTGGTCGGTATTTGGGCGTTTTCGACGAGATCGTCGCAATCAAGGATGCTTGCAGGCCGGCCCACCTCAAGGTGATCCTGGAGACCGGCGAGCTCGCGACCTATGACAACGTCCGCCGCGCCTCGTGGCTCGCGATGCTGGCCGGGGCTGACTTCATCAAGACGTCGACGGGGAAGATCCAGCCGGCGGCGACCCTCCCGGTGACCCTCGTCATCCTCGAGGCGGTCCGCGATTTCCGCGACCTCACCAGCCGGCAGGTGGGCGTGAAGCCGGCGGGCGGGATCCGGACCAGCAAGGACGCCATCCGCTACCTGGTTCTGGTAAACGAGACCACCGGAGACGACTGGCTCGACCCGAATTGGTTCCGCATCGGCGCATCGAGCCTGCTCAACGACCTCCTGATGCAGCGGCAGCGGATGGTTACCGGCCACTACTCAGGCCCGGACTACTTCACCTTGGACTGATCATGGCTGAACACAGTGCGTCACCGCCCGCTGAACCGCGGCTGGACGGGATATTCGCGTACGCACCGGCACCCGAGTCGCGCTCGATCGTCGACATCAAGTCCTCGTACGGCCTGTTCATCGGCGGCGAGTTCGTCGACAGCGTGGACGGCCACCCGTTTAAAACGATCAGCCCGGCCACGGAGGAGGTCCTGGCGGAGGTCACCGAGGCCGGGCCGCAAGATGTCGACCGAGCGGTCGCGGCCGCCAGGAACGCGTACACCACGACCTGGGGACCGATGCGGCCCGCCGACCGGGCGAAGTACCTCTTCCGGATCGCCCGCATCATCCAGGAGCGGTCACGCGAGCTCGCGGTGCTGGAGTCGCTGGACAACGGCAAGCCCATCCGCGAATCCCGCGACGTCGATATCCCGTTGGTCGCCGCGCACTTCTTCTACTACGCCGGATGGGCCGACAAGCTCTCCTACGCCGGCTTCGGCCCGAACCCCCGGCCACTCGGCGTCGCGGGGCAGGTCATCCCGTGGAACTTCCCGCTGCTCATGCTCGCGTGGAAGATCGCCCCGGCGCTCGCGTGCGGCAACACCGTCGTGCTGAAGCCCGCGGAGACCACGCCGTTGACCGCGCTCACCTTCGCCGAGATCTGCCAGCAAGCTGATCTCCCACGGGGGGTTGTGAACATTGTCACCGGCGCCGGCGGCACTGGTCGGGCCGTGGTCGAGCACCCGGCCGTCGACAAGGTCGCCTTCACCGGCTCCACCGAGGTCGGCCGGCTCATCGCCCAGGCCGTGGCCGGCAGCCACAAGAAGGTGACGCTCGAGCTAGGCGGCAAGGCCGCCAACATCCTCTTCGAGGACGCGCCCATCGACCAGGCAGTGGAGGGCATCGTCAACGGCATCTTCTTCAACCAGGGTCACGTCTGCTGTGCCGGATCGCGGCTGCTCGTCCAAGAGTCCGTCTACGACGACGTGCTGGCGTCGCTCAAGCGCCGGCTCGCCACCCTCCGGGTCGGCGATCCGCTGGATAAGAACACCGACATCGGCGCCATCAACTCTGCAGAGCAGCTGGACCGGATCCGGAGGCTGTCCGAGATCGGCGAGGAGGAGGGCGCGGAGCGCTGGTCACCCCCGTGCGAGCTGCCCGACCGCGGGTTCTGGTTCGCGCCGACGGTCTTCACCGGTGTCTCGCAGGCACATCGGATTGCCCGCGAAGAGATCTTCGGCCCGGTGCTATCGGTCCTCACGTTCCGGACCCCCGATGAGGCGGTCGAGAAGGCGAACAACACGCCGTACGGCCTCTCCGCGGGCGTCTGGACCGAGAAGGGCTCACGCATCCTGTCGATTGCCCAGCGGCTGCGCGCCGGTGTCGTGTGGGCGAATACGTTCAACAAGTTCGATCCGTCATCACCGTTCGGTGGCTACAAGGAGTCCGGCTATGGCCGCGAGGGCGGCCGGCACGGCCTGGAGGCGTACCTCGATGCACAAACGGACCGCTAGGAGGGTGATGGTCTACCCGCCCGCCTCGAGCGGCGAAACGGGCGTCGATCCGGCAAGGCCGCAGCGAGCCCTGGTAGCGGCGCTACGTGGGCGAGCGAGAACGCGGCCGGTCGGCGTCCGGTCGACGCGCAGCAGGGCGAGTAAATCAGGGCTCTCCCAGGGTGGTGACCGAGATGGCTGAGCCGGTTGCAACCAGCCGAGTTGCCGTGCGGAAGACGTACAAGCTCTTCATCGGCGGGAAGTTCCCGCGCAGCGAGTCAGGCAGGTCCTACGCGGTAACCGACAGCAAGGAGCGCTTCCTCGCCAACGCCGCGGAGGCCTCACGAAAGGACGCGCGGGACGCTGTTGTCGCCGCGCGCAAGGCCGTGCCCGCGTGGTCTGGTGCGACCGCTTACAACCGAGGGCAGATTCTCTACCGGATCGCCGAGATGCTGGAGGGGCGGCGGGAGCAGTTCGCGGCGGAGGTCGCGGCGGGTGAAGGCGGGCCACGGTCTCGGGCCGAGAAGGCGGTGGATGCCGCGATCGACCGGTGGGTCTGGTACGCAGGCTGGTCGGACAAGATCGCACAAGTCCACGGGTCGTCCAACCCGGTTGCCGGGCCGTTCTTCAACTTCTCGGTCCCTGAGCCCACCGGCGTGGTCGCGGTGATCGCGCCACAGGAGTCGTCGCTGCTCGGCCTGGTGTCCGTAGTTGCTCCGGTCGTCGTGAGCGGCAACACCGCCGTCGTCCTGGCCAGCGAGGCCCGGCCGCTCCCGGCGATCACACTGGCCGAGGTGCTCGCCACGTCGGACCTGCCGGGTGGCGTGGTCAACATCCTCACCGGCCGGACCGCCGAGGTGGCTCCGTGGCTCGCCACGCACATGGACGTCAACGCGATCAATCTGGCCGGTGTCTCGGTCGAGCTTGCCGAAGAGCTCGAACGTGCCTCCGCCGAGAATCTCAAGAGGATTGTCCGACCACCGGCACGGCCGTCCTGGTCGGACGAGCCCGGTATCGACCGCATCCTCGACTTCCTCGAAGTCAAAACCGTCTGGCACCCGGTCGGCGTTTAGCCGTCCGAACGCTCTAGGGCCCCGCACGCGGGTGAAGGCCACAAGGTCCACGCCAGTGACGCCCGCCGGGGTGCCCGCCACCATGCCGTGGGTGGTCCGCACCGGTACCACGGCGGACAGCTCGGGCAGGTCCGCCAGCCGCGCGAGAAGGTCCCTGCCAACCGGACCGCCTGCCCCTCCCGGACCTGCTGTCCTGGCACAACCTGACAGTGCTTGACGGGGGTGGCCGGAACAATTGGAGGGTGGCTCGGTGGGTGCTGCACGTGGATCTCGATCAGTTCATCGCGGCGGTCGAGATCTTGCGGCGTCCGGAGCTGCGCGGCCGGCCGGTCGTGGTCGGCGGGGACGGTGACCCGACGAAGCGTGGGGTGGTGAGCACGGCTTCATATGAGGCGCGAGCGTTCGGCGTACAGTCCGGCCTTCCGCTGCGTACCGCCGCGCGGCGCTGCCCGGATGCGGTCTTCCTGCCGGTCGACAAGGACGCTTATGAGGCGGCGTCGGCGGACGTGATGGCAGCCCTGCGGGAGTTCGACGCAGTTGTCGAGGTACTCGGCTGGGACGAGGCCTTCCTCGGCGTCCAGACCGATGATCCGGAAGCTCTGGCCCGCGAGATACAAGAACGCGTGCGGAGTTCGACCCAGCTGGAATGCACTGTCGGCATCGGCCAGAACAAGCTGCAGGCCAAGCTCGCCACGGGTTACGGAAAGCCGGCCGGGGTGTTCCGGCTCACCGATGGAACCTGGTTCACCGTGCTCGGCGACAAGCCGCCCGAGGCGCTGTGGGGGATCGGCTCCAAGACGGCGAAGCGACTTGGATTGCTCGGGGTCACCTCGGTTAATGAGCTCGCGTCGGCAGACCGAGAGATGCTCGCCAAGGCCTTCGGGCCAACAATCGGCCCGTGGCTGATCCGCCTCGCCCGCGGCCGGGGCGTCTCGGCCGTGACCGACCAGCCCTACCTCGCGCGGTCCCGTGGTCGCGAGGTCACCTTCCAGCAGAACCTGACGGACTGGACGGATGTCGAGCGTGCGGTCGGCCAGCTAGCCCGCCAGGTGGCCGCGGACGTCGCCGCCGAGCAGCGGCCGGCCGCCCGGGTCGTGGTAAAGGTCCGGTTCGCCCCGTTCTTTACGAGTACTCACGGCCGGTCGCTCACCACCCCGACTTTGGAGGCGGAACAGATCGAGGAGGCCGCCCACGCCGCTCTCGAACATTTCACCGACCGGCGTCCGGTTCGCCTTGTCGGCGTCCGCGCCGAGTTCGCGGATCCCGCAGCGGACTCTGGGAAGATCGATGAATCGAGATAACGACGGATGGGTGGCTCGGGACCCCTGAATCTGTCAGGGAGCCACCCGGAAATCGGCCGCAGTTCGGACCTCTTCGGCCGAATGGCTCTTAGCGTGGTGGGAGGAGGTAACTGATGAACACTTTCTACCGACCGCACGAGGGGCGGATGATCGCCGGCGTATGCGCCGGCTTGGGTCGGCGGTTCGACATCTCGCCGAACTTCTTTCGGTTCCTGGCGATCCTCTTCCTGTTCCTGCCCGGCTCGTCGATCTTGGCGTACATCATCCTCTGGGTGCTGATGCCGGATGAGTCGAAGGTCCGGCCGCCGCAAACGCCGCCGCCGCCTTCAGATCCGCGTAGCGCGGCTTGATCACATCGTTGATCAGCGCGAGGCGGGCGTCGAACGGGATGAACGCCGACTTCATCGCGTTCACGGTGAACCATTGGAGGTCGTCGAGGCCGTACCCGAAGCCGGCCACGAGCTGCTCGAACTCGTGCGACATCGACGTACCGCTCATCAGGCGGTTGTCGGTGTTCACTGTCACGCGGAAGTAGAGCCGGCGCAGCAGCCCGATCGGATGCGCGGCCACCGATGGGGCAGCTCCGGTCTGCACATTCGATGTGGGACACATCTCGAGCGGTAGGCGTTTGTCTCGCACATATGCCGCCAGCCGGCCCAGCTTGACCTCGCCGTAGGGGCCGTCCGGCGCGGTGATGTCGTCGATGATTCGTACCCCGTGTCCGAGGCGGTCGGCGCCACACCATTGGATCGCCTGCCAGATCGAGGGAAGGCCGAATGCTTCGCCGGCGTGGATGGTGAGGTGGAAGTTCTCGCGCTTCACGTACTCGAACGCGTCGAGGTGCCGGGTCGGGGGATAGCCCGCCTCGGCGCCGGCGATATCAAAGCCCACCACGCCGGCGTCCCGGAACCGCACCGACAGCTCGGCGATCTCCTGAGACCTTGCGGCGGTCCGCATGGCGGTGAGCAAGGCTCCGATCCGGATCGGATACCCGGCGGCGGCCGCCCGCCGCTCGCCTTCCTCAAAGCCATCGAGGACCGCGGCGACGACCTCGTCGAGCGTCAAGCCGCGCTCGACGTGCAACTCGGGTGCGAAGCGCACCTCCGCGTAGACGACTCCGTCCGCAGCGAGATCCTCGGCGCACTCGGCAGCCACCCGGGACAGTGCGTCCGGCGTCTGCATCACCCCGATCGTGTGCGCGAAGGTCTCTAGATAGCGCTCCAGCGAGCCGGAGTCCGCGGCCGCAACGAACCAGCGGGTTAGCTCCTCGGCATCAGCAGTTGGCAGGGCGTGATAACCGGTCTCGACCGCGAGTTCGACGATCGACGCCGGCCGCAGGCCACCGTCGAGATGGTCGTGCAGGAGGACCTTCGGAGCGCGCTTGATCTCGTCCCGGGTGGGCAGCTGGCTCATAACTAGCAACGGTAGGACCTCTGAGGCCGGCGGCCCGGGCGAGAGCCTGCCGAGATCCGCAAGGGTGGCTAGCGCGTGGACCATGATTACCGACACACTCTGCTATAAGGCAAGATCGGCCTCTCTGAACGGCGACCCTCTAAGGGGGTACGTGCGATGGCGCGCGAGTACGACATACCGAAGCTCACCGCGATGACCCGCGAAAGCCATACACGGCTCGACCGGACGTTGTCGACGCTGGACGAGGACGCCATCAGGAAGCGGTCGATGTTGCCCGGCTGGAGCCGTGCCCACGTGCTCGCGCATCTGGCCCGCAACGCCGAGGCGTTGAGCCGGTTGATGACCGCGGCGATGGGCGGCGAGATCGCCGACCAGTATCCGGGTGGGTCCGACGCCAGGAACGCGGAGATCGAGGCGAGCGCGAAGGCTCCGGTAGCAGAGCTCGTCGAGGACGTACGGAAGACCGGGCAGGCGCTGGACGAGACCGCGGAGCGGATGCCCGTGGAGGCGTGGCAACGGCCGGTGCGCTTCCTGGCAATTGGCGAGCAGCCGGCCGCCCGGACCATCTGGAGCCGATGGCGGGAGGTGGAAATCCATCACAGCGACCTGGGCCTGGTCTACAACCCCGCAAACTGGCCGGATGAGTTCATCACCGAGTACCTGCCGGGTGAGCTGCGCCGCTTGCCGGACCGCCTACCGCCGGATCTTTCCGTCTTGTTGAGGGTTGTGGGTTACGAGGGGAAGTATGGCCCGGATGATGCGTCGCCGATGATTCTCACGGGGCAACCATGGGCCGTCTACGCCTGGCTGACCGGCCGGGTCGACCAGGCGAACGCCGGCTTGCACGCCGAGTTCAACGAAACGCCCATCGAGCTCCTTCACCTGCCCATGTGGGCGTAGGACCTCATTCCCGGCGCGCGCCCCCGCCGAGCTGTCCGCGCGTAATCGCGGCTTCCGCGCGAGGTGGCTAGTCTGATGCCGGTTTCGTCGCTTCTGGGCGGCCGCATCGCGCGTAAAGCCGAACCACGGCGCATAACACACCCACCAAGGACCTGGGCATCAACCCTCCCGGTGAGCCAGGTCCGGGCTGAAGGCGGGCAGGCAGATCGCGAAATACTCCGCACCCTCGGGCTCGGGAGTTGAGTATCGGACGCGTTCGCCGGCTCGGGCGCGCACCGCCTGTCCTGCTCGTACGTCGAGCACCCCACCCGCGTGCTCGACCCGAAGGCGGCCCTGGAGGACGACGGTCACTTCGTCGAACTCTGGTATCTGTGCCGGCTCGGTCCAACCGCCCGGCGAGAGCATCCGCGCGACGCTCACGTTCTCCGTGCCCGTGTTCACTCGACCGACGTATTCGTCGATAACCTTCCCTCCGGGCACCGGAATCCGTGTCGCCGATGCAACAAATTGAGGCATACCGCAAACCTACGGGACGCCGGCTTCTGACCACCGCCGCGGGCTGCGCGGTCTGAAAGAACCGGACGTCAAATGCCACGGCTGGTCGGTTAAGTACCGCCTGCGTGGGTGATGCGGTCGAGGACTAGGCGGCTCGGTACGGCTGGCTCCGGGCCGATGGTGTATGCGCCGCGCAGCGCTTCGGTCGCCCGCTCGAAACGGTCCGGGTCGTCGGTATGCAGGGTGAGCAGCGGCTGGCCGGCACGGACTCGGTCGCCTGGCTTGGCATGCAGCTCCAAACCGGCGCCGGCCTGCACAGGGTCCTCTTTTCGGGAGCGACCTGCGCCGAGCCGCCAAGCCGCGACGCCGATGGAGTAGGCATCCAGGCGCTGCAGAACGCCGTCGGAGTCGGCCGGCACGATCGATGTCTCGCGAGCCGTGGGCAACTCGGCCTCTGGGTTCCCGCCCTGTGCCCTGATCATGCGACGCCAGGTATCCATTGCCGAGCCGTCCTTCAGCGCATCCGCCGGATCCTTGCCGTCGAGCCCAACGGCCGCGAGCATCTCCCGCCCGAGGGTGACCGTCAGCTCGACGACGTCGGCAGGGCCACCGCCGGCAAGCACCTCGAGCGACTCGCGTACCTCTAGCGCGTTTCCCGCGGTCAGCCCCAGGGGCGTGTCCATCGCCGTGAGCAGCGCAACCGTCTTGACACCCGCCGTGGAGCCCAGCCCGACCATCGTTTCGGCGAGTTCGCGGGCATCCTGCTCGGTCTTCATGAATGCGCCGGAGCCGACCTTGACGTCGAGCGCCAACGCTCCGGTCCCCTCGGCGATCTTCTTGCTCATGATCGAGCTGGCGATCAATGGGATCGACTCGACCGTCCCGGTGACGTCGCGCAGCGCATAGAGCTTGCGATCGGCCGGTGCGAGACCCGCGCCGGCCGCGCAGACGACCGCGCCCACATCCTGGAGGATCGCGAGCATTTCCGCGCTGGAGAGCGAGGCCCGCCAGCCGGGAATCGACTCGAGCTTGTCGAGTGTCCCGCCGGTGTGTCCCAGGCCCCGGCCGGACAGCTGGGGTACGGCGGCACCACACGCGGCGACCGTTGGCGCAAGCGGAAGCGTGATCTTGTCGCCAACGCCGCCGGTGGAGTGCTTGTCCGTGGTCCGCCGATCCAGCATCGACCAGTCCAGCCGTACTCCGGATCGGATCATCGCGTCCGTCCACCGGCCAAGCTCGGCCGGCGTCATCCCGTTGAGCAAGATCGCCATGAGCAAGGCGGACATCTGCTCGTCCGCGACAACGCCGCCCCGGGTATAGGCGTCGATCACCCAGTCGATCTGGTCGCCCGACAGCACACCGCCGTCGCGCTTGGTGATGATGACGTCGATGGCATCCACGCGGTCATGCTGCCACTACCAGACGGCCCAGGTTCCCCCGTGATCGCCAAATGTGGATCAGAGTGTCCGATCGCGGATACTACGATCCACCTTTCAGCGATCAAGAACCAATGTGACGGCGGGAATCGGCTTCGTCCCCGCGATTTGCGGACGCGGGCTACCCGCCGAAGTCACCGCCGCCGAAGTCGCCGCCGCCGAAGTCACCGCCCCAACCGCCGTCGCCGCCGCCACCCCAGTCACCGCCGGAGTCGCTCGCGCTGGAGTCGGCGCCACCGTCGCCGCTCTCGCCGCCATCGCCGGCGTCCCCGCCATCGCCGCCGTCTCCATCGTCACCCGATCCCTCGTATCCGCCGTCCCAGCCTCCGAAGGACGAGCCGAGCACGGCGCCGAGCAGAACGCCCGGCAGCAGCCCGGACATCGCATAGCCGCCGAAGTATCCCTGCGCCCACGGGCTGTAAGCGGGACCCGCCTCCCAGTAGGGCCGGCGTGCGTTGCCGACCAGCACCTTCCTCGTGTCGGGCTCGGCTCCAAGCTTTACCCGCTCGGCGTCGGCCGCGCAGACCGGCACCTGGCGAGGCAGCCCACCGGGCGGCGCCCATTCCACGTCCTCGGTGGACGGACCGTGCTGAGGGTTGAAGAAACACGGGGGCCGCCGGACCGGGATCGGCTCGCCGGCGAGCCGGGCACGCACGCACGCCACCGCGTACCGGCCGTCCTCCAAAGCCTCGGTGACCGCTCGGGCGTCCTCCGGGCGCTGCATCCGCTCCAGGGCCGACTTCGCGCTGTCATACGCGTCCAGCGCCCGCCGGTAGTCCTGGGTGGTCGCCTCGTCGAGGGCCGTTCCCGCAGTCGCCGTGTCCAAGGCGGCGACGTCCTCGCCGAGTCTCGTCACGTCCTCTCCCGTGGTCCCGCGAACCGCGGCCAGGGACGCCGCCTCCTCCTCCTGGCGCCGACGCCGCGTTGACCACGCGCTGAACGCCCACACCGCCGCCCCGACGATCAACACGATGATGAGTAGCTCCACGATTCGACCCTTTCAGCGCGGCTCGCCCACCTGTTGGTTGTCCAACGTACGTCACCTGCCCGACTTCACCCATCCCACGCCGTAACTCTCCGCGACCGGCGCCGAACGCCCAAGCTCAGCGACTGGCGAGGTCATCGGCATCGAATGCATCGGGAAGGACCTCGCGCATGGGGCGGACGCCGTGGGTCGTCTCGATCAAACAGTCCGGCCCGCCGTTCTCCCACAGGAGCTGGCGGCACCGCCCGCACGGCATCAGCGGCACCCCCGCGCGGTCTACGCACACGACGGCGACGAGCCGTCCGCCCCCGCTGGCGTGCAGCGCGGACACAAGACCGCACTCGGCGCACAGCCCGACCCCGTAGGAGGCGTTCTCGACGTTGCAGCCGACGACCACGCGACCGTCCTCGACGAAGCCGGCCGCGCCTACCGGGAAATTGGAGTACGGAGCGTATGCGTGCTGCATCGCCTCCGTGGCGGCGGAACGCAGCCGGGCCCAGTCGACGGAGTTCGTCCCAGGTCGATCCGTCACCCGCCACCTCGACGGTAGGGCAGCCCATCGGCTGCGGGCATTCGCAGGCGTTGGGCCGCGAGCGCAAGTACGAGCAGCGTCGTCACGTGCGGCGTGGCCTGGTTGAACTCCTGAGGCACGGTGTCGGTTGCCAGGTAGATGACCAGGATCGCTGCCCCCACCGCACCGGTCATGATCGCCGCCCGCTGTCTGCTCCGGTAAAGCTGCCAGGCCGCCACGGCGAGCAGCAGCAGTGCAAGGAGGAGCAGTAGCGCGTGCAGGGCCGCACCGCCGCTGCGCAGCTGGAGTGCGTCGGTATAGCCGAAGAGCCCAGCGCCCGCCGCCATTCCACCCGGCCGCCAGTTGCCGAAGATCATGGCGGCCAGGCCGATGAAGCCTCGCCCGGCCGTCTGGCCTTCGCGGTAGAGGTTTCCGGCCACGATCGAGAGAAACGCGCCACCTATACCAGCGAGGCCACCTGAGATCATCACCGCGACGTACTTGTAGAAGTAGACGTTCACGCCGAGGCTCTCGGCGGCAACCGGGCTCTCCCCGCACGACCGCAGCCGGAGGCCGAAGGCCGTGCGCCACAGGACGAAGAACGACAGGACCACCAGGATGGCGGCGACGATGGTCAGCTGGGAGACGTTCACGGTCAACCCGCGGACCAGGCCGGCCAGGTCGGAGATAAGAAACCACTGTTTGCGCTCGAGGTCGGCGAGGGGATCTCCGAGTCCGGGGATGCTTACCCGGTCGATTGTGGGCAGGCGCGGCGACTGGGTCTCCCCGCCTCCGGGATACTCCGCAAACGTCAACGCCGACAGGTATCGGGTGGCGCCCAGCGCGAGGATATTGATTGCCACACCCGACACGATGTGATCCACTCCGAACGTCACGGTCGCGATCGCGTGAAGCAGCCCACCGATTGCGCCCCCGACCGTGCCGAAGACCACGCCATACCACGGTCCCCAGTTGAACGCCGCGTAGGCGCCGAACCAGGTGCCGAGGATCATCATCCCCTCGAGGCCGATGTTGACCACGCCCGCCCGCTCCGACCAAAGGCCGCCAAGCCCGGCCATCGCGATGGGAACGGCCGCGGCGAGCGCCGCGCCGATCAGACCGCTTGACGTGATGTCGCTGACCCCGGTGATCTCGCGTACCACCGAGAGGAGTAGCACGAGCGCAGCGACCGCAAGGAGTCCGAGGCGCCAGGTCAGCCGGAACGCGACCGCACGACGGGCTTCCGTTGGTGCCCCGACCGTCAGACCCGACGCGCTCATGCGGGCGCTCCCTCGGGCTGGCCGGCGGCGGTTCGGTCGGACAGCTCCCGGCTTACCCGCCGCTGCTCCTGGGCGAGCCCGTACCGGCGGACGAGCTCATATGCCACCACAACGGACAGCACGATCGTTCCCTGCATGATGACGACGATCTCCTTGGAGATCCCCTCCAGGTCAAGGGAGACCGAGCTCGCGTCGAGGAACCCCCAAAGCAGCGCGCCGAACGCGATGCCGATCGGGTTGTTCCGCCCGAGCAGCGCGATGGCGATGCCGGTGAAGCCGATGCCCGTCGGGAAGTCGAGGCTGTACGAGTACGAGGCGCCGAGCAACTGTGGCATCCCGACCAGCCCGGCGACGCCGCCGGAGATCAGCATCGTGATCAGCACCATCCGCTTGACGTTCACGCCGCTGGCGACGGCGGCGGACTCGGACCGGCCGGTGGCCCGCAGGTCGAATCCAAACCTGGTCCGGTTGAGCAGGACGGCGTACCCGATGCCGACGAGGATGGCGAGGATGATCAGGCCGAAGACCTTGTTGGGTGCGTCCGGGATCAGGCTGATACCGGGCACTTGACCAGATGCGGGGATCGGTTTCGTGCCGATGTTGTTGCTGCCGGCGATCGGGTGGGCGAAATGCTCGGTGAGGAGGTATGCGCCCAGAGCGGTCGCGATCGTGTTCAACATGATCGTCGAGATGACCTCGGACACTCCTCGGGTCACCTTGAGCAGCCCGGCAATCCCGGCCCACCCCGCGCCCACCGCGACCGCAGTGAGCAAGATGACGCCGACATGCAGGGGAGCCGGCAGCGTGATGGCGCCACCAACTGCCGCCGCGATGAGTGCCGCCAGCCGGTACTGCCCGTCGACCCCGATGTTGAAAAGGTTCATCCGGAAACCGATGGCGACCGCGATCGCCGACAGGTAGTAGAGGGTGGCGAGGTTCAGGATCTGGACCTGGATCCGGGGCTTTTGTGCCGAGTCGATCAGGGTGCGAAGGGCGGCAGTGGGTGAGTTGCCGGCAATCACCAAGACAATCGAGGTGAGGACTCCAGCGAAGATGATGGCGAGTACCGGGGCGGCGAGTACGAGGGCGATCCGGCGCAGCTCGATTCGGGCCAGCATGGGTCAGCCCTCCCCGCCCGCGGGGTCGGCTCGCGGCTCGCGAGCGCCGGCGCCCGCGGGCTGCTCGCTCGATGATGCGGCCGATGCCTCGTCGGCGCCGGTCATCGCCGATCCCAGCTCTTCTGGCGTAACCGTCGACGGGTCGACCTCGGCCACGAGCCGGCCTCGCAAGATCACCCGAAGCGTGTCCGACATGCCGATCAGCTCATCGAGGTCCGCGGAGATCAACAGGACAGCGAGTCCGCTGGCTCGCGCCGCGCGCAGCTCGTCCCAGATGGCCGCCTGGGCGCCGACATCGATGCCTCGGGTGGGGTGTCCAGCGATGAGGACCTTGGGATCGCTGGTCATCTCCCGCCCGACGATGAACTTCTGCTGGTTCCCGCCGGACAGCGAGGACGCCGTGACGTCGATGCTGGGCGTCCGTACATCAAAGGCATCGACGATGCGCCTGGTGTCCCCCCGAGCGCCCCTCCGGTCGATCAACCAACCGTTGACGTTGGGCTCCGTGGTCTGGTGGCCCAGGATCCGGTTCTCCCACAGCGGCGCCTCAAGCAGCAGCCCCTGCCGCTGCCGGTCCTCGGGGATGTAACCGATCCCTGCCTCCCGTCTCTCCCGGGTCGACCAGTGAGTGATGTCTCCGCCGTCCAGGCTGATCCTTCCGGCTGAAAGCGGCCGCAGGCCCATGATCGCTTCGATAAGCTCGGCCTGACCGTTGCCTTCCACCCCGGCGATGCCCACCACCTCGCCGCTGTGAATCGTGAACGAGACGCCGTCGAGGACCGCACGTCCGTCGGGCGTGTGGACGGTGAGGCCGCTCACGTCAAGGATGACCTTATCGGTGACCGTCGACTCGCGGGTTCCCGGCGTCGGCAGCTCGCTCCCCACCATCAGCTCGGCAAGATCGCGGGCGCTAACCTCCGCCGGGTTCACGGTCGCGACCGTGGTCCCACGCCGGATCACCGTGATCTCGTCGGCAACGCCCAGCACCTCGTCGAGCTTGTGTGAGATGAAGATGACGGTCAGGCCCTCGGACCGGAGTCCGCGCAGGTTGGCGAACAGCTCGTCGACCTCCTGCGGGACGAGCACCGCGGTCGGCTCGTCGAGGATGAGGATCTGGGCACCGCGGTAGAGCACCTTGAGGATCTCGACTCGTTGCCGGTCCCCGACGCCGAGCTCCTCCACCAGGACGTCGGGGCGTACACCGAGCCCGTACGCGTCGGAGATCTCCTTGATCCGTCGCCGGGCGCCGCCGAAGTCGAGGGCGGGGCCTTTGTGGGGCTCGCTGCCGAGCACGATGTTCTCGAGCACGGTGAGGTTGTCGGCGAGCATGAAATGCTGGTGAACCATGCCGATGCCGGCCGCGATGGCATCGGCCGGGGAGTGGAACGATCTTTCCTGGCCATCGATGGTGATCGTTCCCTCGTCCGGCTTGAGCATCCCATAGAGGATCTTCATGAGCGTGGACTTGCCGGCGCCGTTCTCCCCGACGATGGCATGTACATGTCCACGCTGGACGGTGAGGTCGATGTCCCGATTGGCCACGACACCCGGGAAGCGCTTGGTGACCGATCTCAGCACTACGGCCGGTGCAGCCGCCTTGATTGTCGGATCGGTAGACGTGAGGGCGCTAATCGCGGACCTCCTCGCGAACGTCGCCGCTTCGGGTGGGCAACCCTCAAATTGGCTGCGAACGTGGCCACCCACGTGAAGTCAATGGGTCGCCCGGGGAGACGCTACCGCGCCTCCCCGGGCTACGTCGCGTTAGGACGTCTCCTCCCCAAAACGGCACCTGGGCAGCGTAAGCCCTCCTGCTGCAGCTCATCGGACAGGGTCGATCAGGACGACGGAACGGTGATTTCGCCGCTGATGATCTTCTGCTTATAGTCGTCGAGCTGCGCTTTGATGTCGTCGACCTTGCCACCCGAGGTGGAGTAGTCGACGCCACCTGCCTTGAGGTCGAAGACAGTCTGGCCGGACTTGAACGAATTGTCCTGAATACTCTTGATGAAGTCGAACACTGCGACGTCGACCTTCTTGAGCATCGAGGTGAGGATCACGTCGCGGACGCTCGCGTCGGCCGTCTTGTACTGGTCGGAGTCGACACCGATCGCCAGCATCCCGGCGTCCTTCGCCGCCTGGAAGACACCGCCGCCGGAGCCGCCCGCCGCGTGGTAGACCACGTCCGCGCCGTTGTCGTACATGCCTTCGGCGGCTGTCTTGCCCTTTGCGGGGTCGTTGAAGCCGGTGAAGTCGGGCGCCTGGGTCAGGTACGTGACATCGATCTTGATGCTCGGGTCGATCGCCTTGGCGCCCGCCTTGAACCCAACCTCGAACTTCTTGATGAGGGGAACCTGAACCCCGCCCACGAAGCCAATGTGCTTCGATTGGGACTTCAGGGCGGCCGCGACGCCGACGAGGTAGGAACCCTCGTTCTCGGCGAAGGTGAGGTTGGCGATGTTGTCGCCCTTCGCGTTGGCGTCATCCACGATGGCGAAATCGACCTCGGGAAAGTCCGGCGCGACCTTCGCAAGCGCGGCCGAGTAGGCGAACCCGACCGCGACGATCGGGTTGTAGCCCGCCTCGGCAAGCTGGCGCAGCCGCTCTTCCTTCTGTGCGTCCGTTTCACCCGGGCTCGCCTCGAGCTCCTTGGTGTCCGTGATGCCGAGTTCGGCCTTCGACCGGTCGAGGCCGGCGGCGGCGGCGTCGTTGAACGACTGGTCGCCACGACCGCCGATGTCGTAAGCCATGCCGACCTTGAGGTCGCTGGCCGCTGGGGATGTCGTGCCACCGCCGGCGGCTGTGTCGTCGTCATCCCCACCGCAGCCTGCGATGATCAGGGCACCGGCGAGTAGTACCGGCGCAAGTTGCATTACCCGACGCAAGGGGTTTCTCCTTCCACGGCGCTTCCACGCCAGACAGGCCCGGCGGGAAACCGGCTCAGATTATGCCTGGATACAGCCCGCGAGAAAGCGATGGCGCCGCCGCGACCTGATCGTTACTCAACAAGGTCTGGCCCTTTACGGGCCGGGCGCGGCGGAGTGCGAATGCGCGGACCTAGCTGCGGTCAGCGTCCCCTCAGCCCAGTCAGGGCACGCAGCGTCACGCCGACCATGAGGCGAACGCCGATGCCGATGGCCCGTTCGTTGGCGTCGAAACTGCCCTGGTGCAGATCCCGCAGCTCACGGTCGCCGGGGTTACGCACGCCAAGCCGGGCCAGCGATCCAGGGATGTCACGGAGATACCAGGCGAAGTCCTCGCCGCCGAGGCTCTGCTCGGCAAGCACGACCGAGCCGACACCCAGCTCTTCGAGCGCGGCCTGCTCTAGCCAATCGGTGCATCGGCCGTTGTTAACCACGGGTGGGACCCCGCGCCGGTAGTCGATCTCGACCTTGGCGGAGTACATCTCCGCGATCTCCTCGATGAGGTGCGTCACCAGATCGGGTGCATCCTCCCAGGCCGAGATCTCGAGGCAGCGCAACGTGCCTTCCAGCTCGCCCGCCTGCGGAATGGCGTTAGCCGCGGAGCCGGCCGCGATCCGGCCCCACACCAGGCTGACTCCGTTGCGAGGGTCGACCCGCCGGCTCAGCGCCGCCGGTACGTCCGTTACGATCTTGGCAAGGGCGTAGACGAGGTCTGACGTCAGGTGTGGCCGGGCAGTGTGCCCGCCCGGACCGACCAGCCGAACTCCAACTTTGTCCGCAGCCGACGTGATCGCGCCGGACCGAATGCCCACCTGGCCCGCGTCGGTCCGCGGGTCGCAGTGCAGCGCGAATATGCAGTCCACATCGTCGATCTCGTCGGCCTCGATGACGTCCTGCGCTCCGCCGGTAAGGGACTCCTCGGCCGGCTGGAATATCAGCCGCACTTGCCCCGGCAGCAGGCCCTCTTCTGCGAGGTCGGTGAGGATGAGCGCCGCGCCGATCTGGATCGCCGTATGCAGGTCGTGCCCGCAAGCGTGGGCGACGCCGGGCATCGTCGACCGGTAGGGAACATCCTTCTCGTCGGAGATCGGCAGGGCGTCGATGTCCGCGCGTAGAGCCACCATCGGGCCGGCCGAGCCGATGTCGCAGACCAGGCCGGTACCGATCGGAAGTGGCCGGGTGGCAAGCCCGGCCTCCTGTAGACGGTCCCGGATGACCCGGGTGGTGCGTGTCTCGGCGAACGCCAGCTCAGGATGCGCATGGAGATCTCGGCGCAGTGCGATCAGCTCCGAGGAATACTTTTCGGTACGCACCACAAGGTCCGGCGGCGCCTCTGCGGTGACCCTCACAAGACCTATGGTAGGGAACTGACCGGGCCGCCGTCCGTAACTTGCTCTCTTACCCGGCAGTTCGCGCACGGCAAACTCCCGATTCTGGAACTGACGGGAAGGAATTACCCAGCGTGCTAGGCCGGTGTGACCTGCCTGGGGTTACCCGTTGCCCGGACACCCGTCCTCCGCGACAAAGTGGGTCGGTCTACTGCGCTCGTAGAAGTTAGCGTTGGTTTGGGGTCGCCACGTCCCGAACCGCGGCACTGATCAGCGGCCGGCGTCGGGTGGGATGTAGGTTCCCCAGACGTCGCGCAAGGCGTCACATACCTCACCCACGGTGGCCTGCGCCGCCAGCGCTTCTTTCATGGCAGGTAGGACGTTCGCGCTCCCGTCGGCGTTCCGTTTCAGCCCGGCGAGTGCCCGCCGAACGGCCGAGCCGTCCCGCTCCGCCCGCAACTGGGCGAGGCGCTTTGCCTGCTCCTCCTCGATCGCCGGGTCGACCCGCAGCGGCTGGTAAGGCTCCTCCTCGTCGAGGACATGCTTGTTGACCCCGACGACGATCCGCTCGCCGGCCTCGACCTGCCGGGCTATCGCGTACGCGCTGCGTTCGATCTCGGCCTTCTGGAAGCCCTGCTCGATTGCCACCACGGCACCACCGAGATCCTCGACCCGCCGCATGAGCTCCCGAGCGGCGGCATCGAGGTCGTCCGTCATGGACTCGACGACATATGAGCCGGCGAACGGGTCCACCGTCGCCGTGACATCGGTCTCGTGCGCCAGGACTTGTTGGGTACGAAGAGCAAGCCGGGCTGCCTTCTCGCTCGGCAGCGCGATGGCCTCGTCGTAGGAATTCGTATGCAGGCTCTGCGTACCGCCAAGAACTGCCGCGAGCGCCTGGGCGGTCACTCGCACGAGGTTCAGCTCGGGCTGTTGGGCGGTCAACTGCACGCCCGCAGTCTGCGTATGGAAGCGGAGCATCTGCGATTTCGGGTTCCGCGCGCCGAACCGTGAGCGCATCGCGTCGGCCCAAATCCGCCGGGCGGCCCGGAACTTCGCGACCTCTTCCAGGAAGGTCGTCCGGGCGACGAAGAAGAAGGACAGTTGCGGCGCGAAGTGGTCCACATCCATGCCGGCCGCCAGCGCGGCCTTTACGTACTCGATCCCGTTCGCCAGGGTGAAGGCGACCTCCTGCACGGGCGTGGCACCTGCCTCGGCCATGTGGTAGCCGGAAATCGAGATGGTGTTCCAGCGCGGCAGCTCCGTGCGGCAGTAGGCGAAGGTGTCGGTGACGAGCCGCAGCGACGCCTTCGGGGGGTAGATGTAGGTGCCGCGGGCGATGTATTCCTTGAGCACGTCGTTCTGGATCGTCCCGGTGAGTGCGCCGCCCGGAACTCCCTGCTCCTCGGCCACGAGCTGATAGAGCAGCAGCAGCACGGCCGCCGGCGCATTGATCGTCATCGAGGTGGATACCTGGTCGAGCGGAATCCCATCAAAGAGCAACCGCATGTCCTCGATCGAGTCGATCGCGACGCCGACCTTGCCAACCTCTCCGTGCGCTATCGGCGCATCCGAGTCGTAGCCCATTTGGGTCGGCAGGTCAAAGGCGACCGAGAGCCCGTGCGTGCCGTGGGCGATGAGCTGGTGGTAGCGGCGGTTGGACTCGGCCGCCGTTCCGAATCCGGCATACTGCCGCATCGTCCACGGCCGGCCCGTGTACATCGTTGAATAGATGCCGCGGGTGAACGGATACTCGCCCGGCGAACCCAGCTCGGCCACCGGATCCCAACCGTCGAGCGCCTCCGGCCCGTACACCGGCTTGATCGGCAACCCCGATTCGGAGCGTCGGTCACGGTTGTCCACATCCGCGATCGTACGGCGAGTGACGGGGTGCATACGCCGCGCCTAGGGTGCGGCATCGGTCACAGTCGTTTACCCTTGCCCACACGATGAGTCGACGCAGTCGCGCTGCCGCCGTCCTGCTCGCCCTCGCTATTGCGGGGGTGGCATGCACGGGCGCAATCGCAGCCGGTGATGCGTCGGCACAGTCTGCTACACCGGCGCCGTCGGCCGCCGTGGCTAGCGAGCCGGTGGGCGGGCCGTTGCTCCACGGGACCGGGGTCATCGTGCGCCCACGACCCGGGGCAACGAAACTGCCCACCGTTGCTGTGCGGTCCTACCTCGTCGCCGACCTGTCAACCGGCGCCGTACTCGCGGCCAAGGCGCCCCACCAGCGCAACCGGCCGGCTAGCACGCTGAAGATACTCACCGGGCTGACCCTTCTCCCCCGCCTGGATCGAACGGCGAAATACACCGCGACCTATCAGGACGACGCACAAATCGGCAGCGCAGTCGGCATCGTCGAGGGCCACGCCTACACGATCGACCAGCTGTTCCTTGGGTTGTTCCTGGTGTCCGGCAACGACGCCGCCCATGCATTGGCGACCGCGGCCGGTGGAGAGAAGCAAACCGTAATGCTAATGCAGCGGACCGCGGCCCATTTGCGCGCACTCGACACGACCGTCGTCAACAGCAGTGGGCTTGACAGCGACCGCGAATATTCCTCCGCGTACGACCTTGCGCTCATTGCCCGAGCCGGCCTGAAGAGGGCGGACTTCAGAAGGTACGTCAGCACGAAGCAGAGCCGATTCCCCGCCAAGGAGAAGGGCAAGACCTTCGCGATCAGCAACCAGAACGAACTCCTCGGCGACTATCCGGGCGCGATCGGTGTCAAGACTGGCTACACCTCGCTCGCCAAGAACACCTTGGTCGCCGCGGCGACCCGCGACGACCGCACGATCCTGGTCGTGCTGATGCGCGGGCGGTACGGCATCCACGAGGAGGCGGCCAGGCTGCTCAACTGGGGTTTCGCGAACGCGGAATCCGTCAACGCCGTCGGCCGGCTGGTCGATCCGGCACCGCCAGGCGGCGAGCCGACACGGTCAGCCGACACAAAGGCGGCGGTGGGGCCGGCAGCGCCACATGCGTCGCGCGAGCCCGATCTTCTCGATCGGCTGAGAACCAGGCTGGAGGAGGCGCCACCCCGGGACCTCGTGGCCGCCGGTGGAGTGGCTTTCATTGCCTGCGTCGCCCTCCTCGGCATGTGGCGGCGGCGGCGCCGCCGCCGGTCGGTCGACGCCGAGCTGGCGCACTGGGCCGCCATCCAGGCTCAGCCGGAACCGGCCTATGCGGTCGACCCTTCCGCTCATCCGGTTGGCGGTCGGGACCGTCCAGATCGCTCCGGCAGGACCGGAAATCTGCCGCTGTACAGCGATGATGCGACCTATCTCGGTCCGCCAGCCGATCCGCATCCCGCGGGTCCGCCGCACCAGCCCGCCGGGCCGATGGGTACGGCGCCGCTCCAAGGTCCGCCGCTGCGCTCAGTCGACCCGCTGCGGACGGCATCATTCCAGAGTCGGCCGCCGCGCCCGGGCCACCCGCTTGGCCCGCCTCGCCACCCATCTGGTCCGCTGCCCCCGCACACCCCAGGTCCGCTTGCGCCGCCGCCGCACCAGGCAGACCCAGCGGATCCGTACTGGCCCGGTCCCGACGCCCGTCCGATGCCGCACCCGCACGCTCAGCCCAACACCGGACGCGGGGACGACCGGTCAAGAACTCGGCGAATGCCACCGATCGCGCCGCCGTCGCCCCCGACCGGCCTGCCGCTGCCGAGTCAACCCGCAACCACCGCCGGCCCGCCCCTGCCTACCCAGCCGCTGCCGCCGGCGCCGGAGCGACCGCTGTGGCGCCGGCCCGTCCGACCGGCTCGCACCACGCCGCCGCACTACCCGCAGATCCCCGTTAACCAGGAGGGCTCGCCGCCGCCGGATCGATACCGTTGACGGCATGAACTCCGCCCACCAGTCCGCCGCCCGACCGGATGCCTCCGCCTCATCTTCGCGGGCGCCGCTGGTCCCCGCGAAGGTCAGCCTCGACAGCCTGGAAGAGAAGTGGGAGGCGGTGTGGAGGGAGACTGGGGTCTACCGGTTCGACCGATCCGCGGTGCGGGAGCGGATCTATGCCATCGACACGCCACCGCCCACCGTGAGCGGGTCCCTGCATGTTGGCAGCGCCTTCTCGTACACCCACACTGACCTGGTCGCGCGCTATTGGCGCATGCGCGGCAAGACGGTCTTCTACCCGATGGGCTGGGACGACAACGGGCTCCCGACCGAGCGGCGGGTGCAGAACTACCACAGCGTGCGGTGCGACCCCTCGCTGCCGTACGACCCCGAGTTCGAACCCCCGGCGACGCCAGGTGACCGCCAGATCGCGATCTCGCGCCGCAACTTTATCGAGGCGTGCGAGACGCTGACCGCCATCGACGAGCGGGCGTTCGAAGACGTCTGGCGGCGGCTCGGGCTTTCGGTTGATTGGTCGATCACCTACCGCACGATCGACGAAACGTCGCGGGCGGTCTCCCAGCGTGCCTTCCTGCACAACCTCGCCCGCGGCGAGGCCTACCAGGCGGAGGCACCCACCCTCTGGGACGTCACATTCCGGACTGCGGTGGCGCAAGCCGAGCTCGAGGACCGGGAGCGTTCAGGTGCGTTCCACCGGATCGCCTTCCACGCGGCCGACGGGCCGGTCTACGTCGAGACCACCCGACCCGAGCTGCTGCCGGCATGTGTCGCTTTGGTAGCACATCCGGACGACACCCGCTATGCGCGACTGGTCGGCTTGGTCGCCCATACGCCGATCTTCGATGTCGAGGTTCCCGTCCTCGCGCATCCACTCGCGGATCCGGCCAAGGGCACTGGCCTCGCGATGGTCTGCACCTTCGGCGATACGAGCGACATCGTGTGGTGGCGGGAGCTGCGGCTGCCCACTCGTGCGGTCATCGGTTGGGACGGGCGGCTGGCGGCTGACCCGCCGCCCGGGATCAACAGCAATGCCGCCCGGACGGCGTACAAGAATCTTGCCGGTCTGAGTACCACGGCGGCGCGCGACCGGATGCTCGAGATGCTGCGGGAGTCCGGTGACCTGGACGGCGAGCCCCGGCCGATCACGCACGCCGTCAAGTTTTACGAGAAGGGCGACCGGCCGCTCGAGATCATCACCACCAGGCAGTGGTATCTCAAGAACGGCGGGACGGAGCCGGCGTTGCGCGCGGCCCTGCTTGCCCGCGGGCGGGAGCTGAAGTGGCATCCGCCGCACATGCGGGTCCGCTACGAGAACTGGGTTGAAGGCCTTACGGGTGACTGGTTGATCAGCCGGCAGCGTTACTTCGGCGTGCCGATCCCGCTGTGGTACTCGGTCGGCGAGGACGGTGCGCCCGACTACACCCGGCTGATCCTGCCCGAGGAGTTGGCGCTTCCGGTGGACCCGTCGTCGGACCCGCCGCCGGGCTACTCGGAGGAGCAGCGCGGCCTGCCGGGTGGATTCGTCGGCGAGGCTGATGTGATGGACACCTGGGCCACGTCATCGCTCACCCCCCAAATTGCCACCGGCTGGCTCTCGGCCGGATCAAGTGACGACCTGTTTGCCCGGTTGTTCCCGATGGACCTGCGGCCGCAGGGTCACGACATCATCCGAACCTGGCTCTTCTCCACGGTTTTGCGGTCGCACCTCGAACACGACTCGCTGCCCTGGGAGCATGCCGCCATCTCCGGCTTCATCCTCGACCCGGACCGCAAGAAGATGTCCAAGTCCAAGGGGAATGTGGCGACCCCGATGGCGCTCCTCGAGGAGTACGGGTCGGACGCCTTCCGGTATTGGGCGGCGAGCGGGCGGCTCGGTGTGGACTCGACCTTCGATACGGGTCAGATCAAGGTGGGCCGGCGGCTCGCGATCAAGATTCTCAATGCGTCCCGCTTCGTGCTCGGAATCGGCGCGACCGCGGACTCGGCGACCGTAACCGAGCCGCTCGACCGCGCCATGCTCACGACGCTGGCGAAAGTGGTCGACGACGCGACGGGTGCTCTGGCGGGGTACGACCACACGACCGCGCTCACTCGGATCGAGGCGTTCTTCTGGCAGTTCTGCGACGACTACGTTGAGCTCGTCAAGGCCCGCGGCTATGGCGAGCAAGGACCGGAGGCGGCCGGCTCGGCACATGCTGCACTCGCGACCGCCCTGTCCACGCTGCTACGGCTGTTCGCGCCATTCCTGCCGTTCGTCACTGAGGAGGTCTGGTCGTGGTGGCAGGACGGCTCAGTGCATCGCGCGTCCTGGCCGTCGGCGGTCGAGCTGCGCCTCGTGGCCGGCGATGGGAACCCGGCCGTGCTCGATGCCGCGTCTGCGGTCATCGCGGCGATCAGAAAGGCGAAATCCGACGCCAAGGTGTCGATGCGCACCCCGGTTGCGAGCGTGGTGGTGCGCGGCTCGGCGGAAGCGCTGGAGCCGCTGCGCTTGGCGGCCGCCGACGTCGCCGCCGCCGGCCGGGTCGACGAATTCGACCTTCTTCGTGACGGCGCGACGACCCACCTAACCCCCGAAGTCCGCCTCTGACCTCAGAAGTCTGCCTGCGAACCTTTGAAGTCCAGCCCTGACCCGACGTGCGAGTCTGTCCTCCCAGCCGGGTCGACCTCGACAAACGCTCGAGGGGTTAAGCGAACGAGCCGCCCCAGGGCGGGAGGCCCACCGGGCGGCTCGCTCGGCTCGTTCGCGGTCTACGGGTTCGCAGCCGCGAGGGCGTTCACCACGCCATCGCCGTAGAACCCGTTGAGGTCCGCGGTCCCCTCGCACAGGGCATCCCAGGCCGGGAGATCATTTGCTGGGAGCGTGGGGTCGTCGTAGTGGAACAGTGTTGGCGGCTCGGGACAGAAGTCGCGCCAGTTCTTGCCCATCCCGTTGAAGAAGACGTCCGCGTTGGTCGCCGTGGCTCGCAGCTCAGCCTCGACGGCAGTCGGATCGGCGCCAAAATCGGCGCCGGTGCCGGATCCGATCCTGCTGATGATCAACGCGGCGACCCCGACGGCGTGGGGCGACGCCATTGAGGTGCCCTGAAGATACGCGTACACGCCGCACGTGCTCTCGCTGGGCTGGCCCTCGCGACAGTCGACCACCGCCAGTGGCGTCCTCGGCTTGAAGTTCCGCGTGATCAGCTTCTCCTCCATCGCGACATCCGCGGGAAAGGTCGAGAGGACTCGGAGCCCGGCGCTGTTGTACTGGGCCGTTCCGAAGAACTCGCGACGGTCCCCCCCGGGGGCCGACACCACGGTCTGCTCGAGGCCGTAGTTGGAGTAGTAGGCCTTTCGGCCCGACGGGCCTAGCGCGCTGACCGAGATTACATGGTTACCCTCAGTCGGGATGATCAGGCAGTCGTTGTCGATGTTGTTCCTGACCTTCTCCGTTCCGGGCGGGAAGTCGGGACTGGTCGCGTCGTATGTCGGGTTGTCGAGGTTGGTGTGCTCGTTCCCCTCTGCGGCGATCAGCGTCACGCCATGGCTGTGCGCGTAGTTCAACGCGTCGTTCGACGAGTTGATGACGGTCTGCTGCTCCGCCTGCTCCGTCGGCGTGTCGAGCGGATTGTCAGTGCAGTTGAACAGCCACGGGTCCGTGAAGAAGCTCATGTTGACCACGTCGATGCCGTTGTCGGCCGCGTACGTGATCGCAGCAAGCGTCTCGAACAGGAAGAAGAAGCCCGAGTCCTGACCGGCGCGCAGGTTGACCAGGCTGACCGTGGGCGCAACCCCGGCAATTCCGAGACCATTCAACGCCGCCGCAACCGTTCCGGCGGTGTGCGAGCCGTGACCGTTCTCGTCCACATTGGACGGGTCGTCGCACGAGTGATCCGGCTCCTGGTTGCACGCCCCATCGATCAGCGGGATGTCGGTGGTGAAGTTCCGACTCAGATCCGCCCTGAAGTTCGGTGCCAGGTCCGGATGCGACGCGTCGATGCCGGTGTCGATGATTCCGACCAAGACGTCCGGATTGCCCGTGTCGACGGCATGCGACCCATCGGCGGTCGCGTCGATCATCGCCATATCCCATTGCAGATTAGCGAGCGGCTCGGCGTCGACGGCCGCCGTCACCGTCGGCCCGGCGCCGTCGGCTGCGATCAGTGACTCGACGTCGTCGACTTTGGGTTGAAGCGCGGGTTCCGCGTACCCGACGATCCGGTTGCGCGCGACGCCGGCGAGCGCGCGCTCACCCAGGGCCTCGGACACGAAGCTCGGGTTGCTGGTTCGGACCTTCGCGAGGCCGATCGCTGTGATCTCGTCGACGACCGTTCCTCCGGCGTCCCTGATCGCCGCCCGAGCATCTGCCGCCGACGCGCCCTCCTTGTACTGGACGACGTATTCACGATCCTTTCCGTCGCTGCCGGCGTTCGCCGGTACGGTGGCCAGGAGACCCCCGGCGACCAGGACTAACACGGCAGCGATGACCATGCGGTTGCGCATGGCACCCCCTTTCTCCGGGACGGCCGCTACTGTATGGGCGTTCTAACGCGCCGAGAAGACCCCGCGGCACAACTTGGCCATTTACAGGCCGAAACTCCGGTTATCGCCGCTGGAAGGTGAGGAGGGCGTTGGTGTTGCGCATCTGTCGGGGGCGGGCCGGCTCGGGGAGGGCCCGCAGTGCGGAAACGACGGGGATGACCTCGCGCTGCCACGTCGCGTCGTCGACATCCCACAGCGCCGAGTAGATCCGCCGCTCAATCCGCTCGGCGATGGCGTTCGGACTCTCCTCATAGACCTCGCTCTCAAAGGTCTCCTCAGATACGAGGCCGAGTCCGGCCTCCGCCGCGAGTACGGTGAGGCGCTGCGGCCGGTCCTGCGGGGGTCGCAGCTTCTCGATCAGAGGACGGGTCAGCACTGTGACGTCGCTCAAATCGTCGGCATCGTGCTCCACGGACGGGATCACGACGAGTTCGCCGCCGGAAACGAGGACGCGCGCGATCTCGGCAAATGCGGTTCGCACGTCGGCGACGAGGTGCAGCACCCAGACCGAATAGGCCGTGTGGACCGAGTGCGAAGCGATCGGCAGCCGCAGGGCGTCCCCGTTAACGACTCGTGAGCCCAATCGCTCTTGGGCCTTTCGAAGCATGGGCACCGAGAGATCCACACCGACTATCGAGAAGCCGCGCTCGGCCAGCGCGCTCGCCACGATTCCAGTACCGACCCCGATCTCGAGCACGAGATAGTCCGCGGGCAGCTGTCTCGCCAGCATGGTCGCGACCGCTTGGGCCCGAGACTCGCCGCCCCGGGTCTCGTCGTACTCCTCAGCGATCCGGTCGAACACCACGGAGGCCGCGCGGTCGGGCATATGGGCTCCTTTTGGTTGAATCGGAGCCGATTCTCGCGTACTCGCCGGCGTGGCCGGGTTCCGGGCCGACCGAGTGGGGGCTAGATCCGTACGGAGGTCCGCCCGCGAAGCCGGCCCGGTCGCCGACCACGCCGCCGCGAGGAGGATGACCCGGGTACTGAAGTTGATCCACAAGAGCAGCGCCACGACCATCGCGAAGCTGGTATAGATCGGGTTTTGCAACGTATGGCCGAGCAGCAGGCTGGCCGCGAGGCGCAGGATCTCGAAGCCGACAGACGCCAGAAGGGCGCCGCTCCACAGCCGCTGCGGGCGAATCGTCCGCCCGGCCAGGCGCCAGTACATGACTGCGAAGAGGACTGTGTTGATCGCGACTGATGCGATAGTGAGGGTCACTCGGCCCGCGAACGTCGCGAGCGGGCCCGCTGCGCCGAGGAGGTCGACGAGTTGTCTTGCGATCCAGTTGGCTCCTCCGGAGACCGCCACGGAGCCCAAGGTCACCAGGCCGAGCAGCGCGAGGACGCTGACGTCGGTGAGCTTCCCGATGATCGGAGTCGGGCCGCCGTCCCTCTCACCCGTCCACATGGCATGCACGGCCTCCCGCAGGGAGCTCACCCACATCGAACCGGTGTAGAGCAGTAGAGCTAGGCCGACGAGCCCCACGCCGGTTTGCGAGTTCGCGATCGCGTCCAGGTTGATCTGACCGGGTCCGTCGCCGACCATGCCTGGGAAGGTTGCCTCGATCTGCCGCTCGATGCCGGCGCGCAGGCCGGGAAACAACCCACTCAGATAGCTGAGTATCGCGAAACCGACGACGACCAGCGGGAAGAAGGACAGGAAGCCGTGATAGGTGACCGTGGCCGCCTCGCGGTCACCCCGCATGTTGCGGTATCGCTCAACCGCGCCGACGAGGTGGTCGAACCACGGCCAAGCCGCCCGGCGGTCCCGAAGGACTGCGGCCGCGGCGCCCTTGGCCCGAGCGAACCGCCGGTCGAGCGCGAGGAACACGATCAAGCAGATACCCGTCCCGCGTGCCCACTAAGAACGGCCGCCCGACAGTGCTGAACAACCTCGCCTGTTGGGAGCGGCGTCCGGGTGTGCACGGCACGAAAGCACTCCGCTTCGCTCCACGTTATGCGGGACCACCGGCGCCCATCCGGCAAGGTTCGCATGAATGTGCCATTCGCTCGAAAGGCTCGGGTATGAATGTGCCGCTGAGTCGATAGGTTCGAGCCAACGGCACATTCATCTCAGCCCGCCGAGCGGATACTCGCTGCACGGGCGCCAGACGCCGTCGTTCCCGTGCTCAAAGAGGCTGAAGCGCGTGACAGTGAAGTCGGCGGTGTAGCCGGCCAGCGCATCGAAGGCCCAGTCGAGGATCTCGTCGGGGAGGTCATGTGCGACGGTCACGTGCGGGTGGTACGGGAAGGGGAGCGGCCGGTCGAGTGGGCCAGAGCGGATCCGTTGTTCGAGCTGCTCGCAGTCGCTGATGCCCACCGCAATCTCGACGAACACGACGGGGGAAACCGGCCGGAAGGTGGCCGAGCCGCGCAGCGCCATCGGGAACGGCCGCTCGGCCGCGCCGGCTTCGCGCAGGTGCTGATCTATCTTGTCGAGCTCACCGTCTCGTATCGCGGTCGGGGGCAGCAGCGTCACATGGGTCGGGATCGCGTGCGCCATCGGGTCGCCGAAGCGCTCGCGCCACCGCTGGAGCTCGGTGCCGAACGGCTCGGGAATCGCGATGGCGACTCCGATGGTCCGGCGGCTCATGCTCTAGCCGGCAGGAAGCCGACCTTGTCGTAGACCTCGGCGAGGGTCCGCTTCGCGACAGTCTGAGCCTTGGCCGCCCCGGCGGCGAGGACGGCGTCGAGTGAGGCCGAGTCGTCCAGGTAATCCGTCACCCGGGCGCGGAACGGCGTGACAAAATCGGCGACAACCTCCGCGAGGTCCTTCTTCAGGTCGCCGTATCCGCGGCCGGCGTAGTCCTCCTCGAGCTGCGCGATCCCCCGCCCGTCCAGCGCCGCATAGATGGTCAACAGGTTTGAGACGCCAGGCTTATGTGCCTCGTCGAAGCGGATCTCCCGTTCCGTGTCGGTAACAGCGCTCTTGATCTTCTTCACGGAGACTTCGGCTGGATCGAGCAGGTCCACGATGCCGTTCGGCGAGGACGAGGACTTGCTCATCTTCGTGGTCGGGTCCTGGAGATCGAGGATCTTCGCAGTCTCACTGATGATGTACGGCTCCGGCAACGGAAACGTCGCCCCGAAGCGAGTATTAAACCGGTGCGCGAGGTCGCGCGTCAGCTCGAGGTGCTGCCGCTGATCTTCGCCCACCGGCACCCGATCAGCGCGATAGACGAGGATGTCGGCGGCCTGCAAAACGGGATACGTGAACAATCCGACGGTTGCCCGCTCGGCACCCTGCCGGCTCGACTTGTCCTTGAACTGCGTCATGCGGGCGGCCTCGCCGAAGCTGGTGATGCAGCCGAGGACCCAGGCGAGCTGGGTGTGCTCTGGCACCTGGCTTTGCACGAAGAGCGTCGCCCGGTTCGGGTCGATACCCGAGGCGAGCAGCTGCGCGGCCGCGATTCTGGTCCGCTTTCTCAGGAGGTCGGGATCCTGCTCGACGGTGATCGCGTGCAGGTCGACGATGCAGTAATAAGCGTCGTGGTCGGTCTGCAACGCCGCCCACTGCCGGATCGCGCCTAGGTAGTTGCCCAGGTGGAAGGAGTCGGCGGTCGGCTGGATACCGGACAGAACACGCGGACGGTCACCAGGAGGCATAGCCCGCATTCTCGCAGGAACCGGACCACGGCTGCTTGGACGTCAGGTGGTTTCCCGGCGGTCGGCCTCACCTGGCGGAGGACCGGATGCTACATGAGCCGTCGCCGGGACGGCGATCGCCGGTGGCGATTCCGCCCCAGCGCTCGGGAGCACGGAGGCGCGAAGGCGGGCGATGCGGCGGCCGTCGCACTCGATCACCGTGAGCCGGTAACCGTCGACATCAACCTGGTCGCCGACTTCGGCCACGCGGCCGAGCCGGGAGATCACAAAGCCGGCAACCGTCTCATATGGCCCCTCGGGCAGGGTGATTCCCGTCTCCTCGGTGAAGTCCTCCAGATTGAGCAGTCCGTCGACTTCCATGTCGCCACTGCCGAGCCGGCGAGCCGCCTGCGGGACGGCGACGTCGTACTCGTCCCTGATGTCCCCGACGAACTCCTCGACGAGATCTTCGAGCGTGACGATGCCCGCGGTGCCGCCGTACTCATCGACCACGATCGCGAGATGCTGGCCCTCCCGCTGCATCTCCGACAGGGACGGCAGCACAGGCTTCGTGGCGGGCAGCATCATGACATCCCGGGCGAGGTCGCCGACCCGAACCGATCGGCCGGACAGCTCGGGATTGAACAGGTCGCGTACGTGCACGAAGCCGAGCACGTCGTCGTGCGAGCCACGGAACACCGGATAGCGCGAGTGTGGCTTGGCCACGGCCACCTTGACGGCCTTGAAGACCGGCGTCGACGCGTCCATGAACTCCACCTCCGTGCGCGGGACCATCACCTCCCTGATCTGGCGCTCGCCGGCGGCGAAGACCTCATCGATCAGCTCCCGTTCTTGCTTGCCAAGAGTCCGGTGGCCGGCAACGAGATCGCGCAGCTCCTCCTCGGTGATCTCCTCCCGCCCCACCTGAGGGTCGGCGCCCGCGAGCCGCACGACGGCGTTCGTCGACGCAGACAGCAGCCAGATGATCGGTCGGGAAAGCGTCGCGAGCCGGTCCAGCAGCGGAGCGACGAGCAGGGAGAGCCCCTCGGCCCGCTGCAGAGCGATGCGCTTGGGCGCGAGCTCGCCGAGGACGAGCGAGACGTACGAGATCATCAGCGTCACGCCGACGAGCGCAAGGGTCTGCGAGACGCCCTCAGGAAGGCCCAAGTCTTCGAGCTTGGGTGCGAGATCGTCGGCCAGGGTCGCACCGCCAACGGCGGCGGACAGGAACCCGGCGAGGGTGACGCCGATCTGTACCGCGGCGAGGAACCGGTTCGGATCCTCCTGCAGCTTCGCCACCCAGGCGGCCCGCTTCGCCCGCTTCGGGTCCTGGCTGAGCGCCTTGACCTGGCTCTCCCTGATCGAGACGAGCGCCATCTCCGCGGCGGCGAAGAACCCGCCGACGAAGATCAGGAAGATGACAAGGAGAACATCGAGGACGGTGCCGCTCACCGCCGGTTCCCCCGCCGAGTCAGGGTAGGACTATCACACTCGTCCATCCCAGGCACTGTATCCACTTCCCGCCATCGATGGCTTAGCGGAGCGTGCGGGCAACCTCGGCGGCCCAGTAGGTGAGGATGATGTCGGCGCCGGCCCGGTGGATGGACAGCAGGGTCTCGATGATGGACCGCTCCCGGTCGATCCATCCGTTGGCCGCTGCCGCCTCGACCATCGCGTACTCGCCGGAGACCTGGTAGGCCGCGACCGGCACCTCAACCGCGTCACGTATCCGCCACAGCACGTCGAGATAGGACATGGCCGGCTTGACCAGAACAATGTCGGCTCCCTCTGCGACATCGAGCCGGGCCTCGCGCAGTGCCTCCCGGCCATTCGCGGGATCCATCTGATACGTGCGCCGGTTGCCGACGAGCGACGACTCAACCGCCTCCCGGAACGGCCCAAAGAAGGAGGACGCGTATTTGGCCGCGTAAGCGAGGATGCCAATGTTGGTCCGCCCGGCCGCGTCGAGCGCGCCACGGACGAAGCCGACCTGGCCGTCCATCATCCCGGACAGGCCGACCACGTGCGTTCCGGCCTCAGCCTGCGCAAGCGCCATCTCGGCGTAGCGGATAAGCGTCGCATCGTTGTCTACCGAACCGTCGGCGGACAGTACGCCGCAGTGCCCGTGGTCGGTGAACTCGTCCAGGCACAGGTCGCTCATGACGACGGTGGCATCGCCGACCTCGGCCACGAGATCGCGCAACGCCAGCTGCAGAATCCCGCGCGGATCGGTGGCGCCCGACCCGATCGCGTCCTTGTGCAAAGGGATCCCGAAGAGCATCAGCCCGCCCACACCGGCCGCTACCGCCTCGTAGGCCGCTTTGCGCAGCGACTCCCGCGTGTGCTGCACCACCCCAGGCATGGACTGGACCGGGATCGGCTCGGTCGCGCCCTCCTTGACGAAGAGCGGGAGCACAAGCTGCCGCGGCTCGAGCGTCGACTCCGCCACGAGCCGCCGCATGGCGGCGGACTGCCGTAGGCGACGGGGTCTGCTATCCGGGATTAGAGGCCTTTCCCCAGGCATCATCTGGCGCCGTTCCTTCGTTACTTCGCCCGGCGACGGGCGGCGCTGCGCCGCTCGCTCGGCCTGGTTACCGGCTCACCCGCCTCGAGCAGTGCCAGCCTGCGGCTTGCACCGTACTCCGCGAGCGCGTCGGCCAGGGCCGAAACGGACGGTTCGGCGGCGAGGACGTCCACTCGGAGCCCATGCTCCTCGGCGGTCTTCGCTGTCTGCGGCCCGATGCACGCGATGACGGTCGCAGAGTGCGGCTTGCCGGCGATCCCTACGAGGTTGCGGACCGTGGACGACGAGGTGAAGACCACCGCGTCGAAGCCGCCGCCCTTGATCGCCTCGCGGGTCTCGGCCGGCGGTGGGGCGGCCCGGACCGTCCGGTAGGCGGTGACGTCGTCCACCTCCCAGCCGAGCTCGACCAGGCCGGCGGCGAGCGTCTCGGTGGCAATGTCCGCGCGGGGCAGGAACACCCGATTGATCGGGTCGAAGACTCTGTCATAGGGCGGGAAGTCGGCCAGTAGGCCGGCCGCGGACTGCTCGCCGGACGGGACTAGGTCCGGCTTCACCCCGAACTCGCGGATGGCTGCCGCAGTCCGCTCGCCGACGGCCGCCACCTTGATGCCGGCGAAGGCCCGGGCGTCCAGGCCGTACTCCTCGAACTTCTCGCGCACCGCCTTGACCGCATTCACCGAGGTGAAGGCGATCCACTCGTACCGCCCGGTAACCAGACCTTTGATCGCGCGCTCCATCTGCTGCGGTGTCCTGGGTGGTTCGACCGAGATTGTCGGTACCTCCTGCGGGATCGCGCCGTAGATCCGGAGCTGATCGGCAAGTACACCAGCCTGTTCCTTGGTCCGCGGCACCAGGACCCGCCAGCCGAAGAGGGGCTTCGTCTCCCACCAGGACAGCGACTCGCGGTATTTCACGACGTCGCCGATGACTGTCATCGCCGGGCCGGTCATCCGCGCGGACCGCAGGTCGGCAGTGATCTGCTCGAGGGTGGACGCGACCGACCGCTGCTCGGTCGTGGCTCCGCGCGAGGTGACCACGACCGGAGTGTTCGGCTTGCGCCCGGCCGCGATCAGCGCCTTGGCGGTGCGGCCGATGCTGCCGACGCCGTTGAGCAGGACGAGCGTGAGGCCAGGATCGGCATACAGTTCCCAGTCAAGCTCGAGGTCCTCCGTGGCATCGATGACCCGGACCTCGTAGATGGAGCGCGAGGTGAGCGGCACACCGGCGTACTCCGGAACCGCGGTTACCGCGGACACTCCCGGCACGACCTCGAATGGCACCTTCGCCTTTACACACGCGCTGGCCTCGTCGGCAAGTGACCCGTATGTCCCGGGATCTCCATCGAGAAGGCGGACGACTCGCCGACCACGCCTGGCAGGCTCCACGGCGAGCTTCGCCCGTGCGGCGGCGACCAGCGGCTCCCCATCTGTTCCGAACGCGCCGTCGAGCACCTCCACGTCGGCCGGGCAGTGGCGCAGGAACGGCTCCCGAGAAAGGTCGTCGAGTACGACCACCTCGGCGCGACGCAGCAAGTCGACCGCACGCAGGGTCAGCAGGTCCGGGTCGCCAGGGCCGGCGCCGACGAAGGCGACGAACCCGGCAGGCTTCTCAAAGCGGGTGCGGCTCACTTGTGACGCTCCCCAATCAGAGCAGCGGCGCCGTCTGCGAGCATCCTCGCGGCCAGGTCAGCACCCAGCCCGCTTGGATCGCCGGCGGAGCCGGTGGTGGACATACGGATTCTGACGACCCCGTCGACGGACAAGACCGTGGCACGTAGGAAGAGACCCCCCGCGACGTCTCCTGCCGAGACCACCTCGGCAAAGGCGCCGATCGGGGCGGTGCAGCCGGCTTCGAGCGTGGCGAGCAGGCTGCGCTCGGCCTCGACCGCCGCCCGGCTGTCCGGATCGTCGAGCGCGGCGATTACGGCGGCGAGCTCGGTGTCTGACCGGCATTCGACGGCGAGCGCCCCCTGGGCCGGCGCGGGGAGGACTTCGTCGACGTCAAGTACCTGGGTTGCCTCATCGAGGCGACCAAGCCGGGCCAGCCCGGCTCGGGCGAGGACGATCGCGTCGACCTTGCCCGAGGCGACGAGGCGGAGACGGGTGTCGACGTTGCCGCGGATCGGCTTGATGTCGAGGTCGGGCCGCAGTGCGAGCAGCTGCGCGGCCCGCCGCGGCGAACCAGTACCTACCGTTGCGCCCGGCCGGAGGTCTGCTAGTTTGCGGC
Source organism: Actinomycetota bacterium (assembly GCA_046725875.1). Lineage (GTDB taxonomy): Bacteria > Actinomycetota > Actinomycetes > JAKEEW01 > JAKEEW01 > JBKOZJ01. Next base: position 11,250 of record JBKOZJ010000102.1, on the reverse strand, counting down.
CGTCGGCCGCGACGAGCACGTCTCGCGGGTCCTCCCGCGGTGGTACGGCGGCCACGGTGAGCCCGCCGGCCAGGGCCGTGGGCAGGTCCTTGTACGAGTGAACGGCGAGGTCGACATCACCCACGAGTACCGCGTCGCGCAGAGCACTCACGAAGACACCGGTGCCACCGATCTCCGCGAGCGGTTCGGTCGTCACGTCGCCATGGGTGACGATCTCGACGAGCTCCACCCGACGACCCGTCTCGGCGGCGAGCGCATCGGCGACCGTGCGAGACTGCGCCCGGGCGAGCGTACTGCGCCGGGTGCCGATCCTGACCGGTCCACTCATGCCGGCTCCCCTGGATCGGCGCGGGTGACCGCGGCCACGGTGGCGGGATCGAGATCGAAGAGGACCCGCAGGGCCTCGGCATAGCCGTGCCCGTCCCGCTCACCGGCCAGCTCCTTGATCCGTACGGTCGGTGCATGAAGCAGCTTCTCGACGACGCGGTGGACGGTTTGCGCTACCTCCTGCCGGGCTTGGTCGGTCAGCTCGAGGCGGTGGTCGAGGCGGCGCAGTTCGGCGCCGACAACATCGGCCGCCTTCGAGCGCAGGGCAGCGACGGTCGGTGCTACCTGTGCTTCGAGCTGCAGACCTGTATACGCACCTACCTCTGCCGCGACGATCTTGCGCACGGCGTCGACACCTTCGGCCCCCACACCGGCCTCGCCGATCGCCGCCAGGTCGATCAGGGTTACGCCGGGCAGCGTGCGCACGCCTGGATCGATGTCCCGGGGGAGCGCTACATCCAGGAGCACGAGCGGGCGGCGACGACCTCGCCGCAGGAGGGCCGCTTCGACGGCCTCGCGGGATACCACGAGACCGGTCGCGCCGGTGCAAGAGACAACCAGATCTGCAGAAGCCGCTACCCCGGCCAGCTGGCCCAGGGCGACGGCCACGCCGCCGACCTGCTCAGCGAGACGGCTGGCCCGCTTGGGCGTGCGGTTGGCGACCACGATCCGCCCGGCACCGAGCCGGTGGAGGGTCTTGGCAGCGAGAGCCGACATCGAGCCCGCGCCGACGACGACCGCCGACTTTCCGCTTACCGGAGCGCCGAGCGCGCTCGCCACGAGATCGAGCCCGACGGTGACCAGGGACTGACCAGCGCGATCGATTCCCGTTTCGGTGTGCGCTCGCTTGCCGACCCGCAACGCCTGCTGTACCAGCTCGTTGAGCACCCGGCCCGCGGTGCCGAGGCGCTGAGCGAGGGCCAAGGCCGCCCGCACCTGACCAAGGATCTGTGCCTCGCCGATGACCATCGACTCGAGCCCGCAAGCGACGGAGTAGAGATGCTGGACCGCCCGCTGCTCGTAATGCACGTACAGATGCGGCGTCAACTCGTGCAGTGACACTCCACCGTGCCTGGCGAGCAGGTCGGGGATCTCACCTACCGCCGCGTGGAACTTGCCGACCTCGGCGTATACCTCGACCCGGTTGCAGGTGGAGAGCACCACGACCTCGCCGACCGGTCCGGCCGCGGCGACGTCCTGGATGAGCTTGGTAAGCGCGTCGCCGGTCAGCGCCACCCGCTCCAGCAGCGGGACCGGTGCGCTGTGGTGGGACAAACCGACGACGAGCGTACTCATGCTTCTAGTGCCCTCGGCAGATCGGATGGCTCGTCTGCAGCGGTCGAGCGCGACCCTGGATGACGCCTGAGCAGGCGCCGGCCGTCCTCAGCCCGGCTGCGCAGGTCGGTGACGGGGGCGCCGACCGGCAGGCGCCGACCTGGGACGGCTTTCCGTTGTTCGTGGAAGGCCAGAATCTGGAGCTCGATCGACAGGTCGACCTTTCGCACCTCGACACCATCTGGGACTACAAGGACGGCGGGAGCGAAGTTGAGGATGCTGGTAACGCCGGCGGCGACCAGCCGATCGCAGACGTCTTGTGCGGCGGTGGCCGGCGTCGCCACCACTCCGATGTCGACGTAGCTTGTGCGGACGATCTCCTCGAGCTCGTCGATGTGCCGAATGGTGAGCCCGGCTACCTCCTCGCCCACGCGTTCCTTGTCGGCGTCGACGAGCGCGACTATCCGGAAGCCACGCGACGCAAAGCCGCCGTATTTGGCGAGCGCGTGCCCGAGGTTTCCGACGCCGATGATCGCTACTGCCCAGTCCTGAGTCAGGCCGAGCTCCCGCGAGATTTGGTACACCAAGTATTCGACCTGGTAGCCAACGCCACGCGTCCCGTATGACCCGAGATAGGACAGGTCCTTGCGCAGCTTCGCCGAATTCACACCGGCGGCCGAGGCGAGCTCCTCTGACGAGACGGTGGAGATGCCCCGATCGGCGAGCGTGGCCAACGCGCGCAGATAGATCGGGAGGCGCGCCACCGTCGCATCCGGGATGCCGCGTAGGCGGTTCGTCGGCCGGGTCGTAGGCGCTGTCGTCACGGTTCTCCAGTTGCCGTACCTCTTCAAAGCCCAGGAGGCGGCCCCCCGGGAACCTCGGGAAGGGCCGAGGTGCCCCCGGAAACCCGCGGAAAGTTCCCAGGGCGATCCCGGGGAACCTCCGCAGACAAGATCCAGCGGACGACTCCTCGACCCTCGCAGAGGTGTGTGCTTGTCAGCGTAGGCGTTTGTGAACGTACGCACAAAGTCGGGCCCCGAGCGGGGCGATCAAGCGCGACCGCGGCCCGGAGGTGCGGCCAGGACGGCGCGCAGCCGATCGGCTTCAACACGCCAGTAGTCGTGCTGCTCGCCGTCGACGAGGGTGACCGGAATCTGCTCCCAGTACTGCTCATACCGCGCGGGGTCGGTCGTTATGTCGATCTCGGCCCACTCCACTCCGGACTCGGCACACACACCAGCGATGATCACTCGCGCCTCGTCGCAAAGATGGCAGCCGGCTTTGCTCAGCAAAGTGACCCGAGGCTCCACGCGGCCACCCTAATATCCTTCACTCGGGTTGCTCTGGGTTGTCGCGGTGCAGAACCCTTAGCCTTCCTGGAGCCGGCGACCGCTGTCTTGGCGTCCGCGACGTCTGTCGGGTGAGTGCCGGCGCGGCACGCCCGCCCACAGCGGAAGCAGCCGACCAATCGAGATCAGTCGAGGTGAGCGCAAGTCGCGACGTTGAGACCTGGATGGCCAGCTGCGGTAACTTCGATCGATCATCTTCGTCTTGGCGATCAGTCGCGGTGACGTGAGGTCGACATTCGAGCTCGATTTCTCAACCCAGCACCGCTTTGATCGATCGCAGCAGGCGAGTGGATCGGTTCCGGTGAGGCACGGTGGACCGTTTCGCCGCACACCACAGCCACGCAAGCTCGATCAGAATCCGAACGCGGGGCCGCGCCGCTCAAGTAGGCGATAGAGCATGTGCTGGATGGTTTCCCGTACCTGGCTTGTCATGTCAAGCACGCTCAGTGGGTCGTCCTCGGCGGCTTCCGGCAGGTCCGACGACTCGATGGGCGGGCCGAACTCGATGAGCCACTTGGACGGCAGCGGCACGAGGCCGAGCGGACCAAGCAAGGGGAAGGTCGGCGTCACCGGTACGTAGGGCAAGCCGAGCAGGCGGGCTAGTGGCGTAATGTCCCCGACGATCGGATAGGTCTCCTCGGCGCCGACGATTGCGCACGGGATGATGCTGGCTCCCGCCCGGGCGGCTGCCGTGACGAATCCACCGCGCCCGAACCGCTGCAGCTGATAGCGCTGGTTGAACGGCTTCCCAACGCCTTTAAAGCCCTCCGGCCAGACACCGACGAGCTCACCGGCGTCGAGCAGCCGCGCAGTGTCCTCCGGGCAGGCGAGCGTATGACCTGCCTTGCGGGCAAGGTGCGCGGTGACCGGGAGGCGGAACACCAGATCGGCGGCGAGCAGTCGCAGATGCCGGCCGATCCGGTCGTAGATCGCCAACTGCGCGATGAGCGCGTCGATCGGGATAGTACCGGCATGGTTGGCGACGACCAGTCCCGCGCCCGCCGCGGGGAGGTGCTCGGTGCCAAGCACCTCCAGCCGGAAGTACTTCTCGGCGACCGGCCGAATCAGCGGAAGCAGGACATTCTCGGTCAGCTCCGGGTCGAAACCGAAGTCGTCGATGTCGTACTCCCCAGCCACCCGCCGCCGGAGGAAGGCCAGCCCCGCGGCGAGTCGGGCGTCGAGGTCAGGCGGCAGCCAGCGGGCCGGGCCCGCCCACGCTTGGTCAGCCATCGCCGGCCTCGCGAAGGGTCTCCAAAGCCGAGGCAGTGGTATGTGCCGGGCGGAAGCCGAGTTCCTTCGTCATCCGCGCCGTGTCCACAACCCGCCCGTAGCGGAGCTGGCCATTTGGCAGGTCGAGCCGTCCAATGAGCCACGGCAGCGCTGGGGGCGGGACCGGAAGGCTGAGCCGACCTAGGCGGCGGGCCGCCTGCGAGAGGTAGAGCACACCGTCGCCGGCGACATTGAACGTCCCCACAGCGCCGCCGAGAACCGCGACAAGCAGGGCAGCGACCGCGTCGTCCTCGTGGAGGAGCTGGATGCGCGGGTCAAAACCGAGGACGGTCGGCATGATCGGGCGGCGCAGATAGCGGGCGAACGGGGTCCTGACCTGGGGCCCGGCGAGCGGCGCAAAGCGGAGGACGCAGACCCGGACCTCCGGCCGCTGCTCGGCAAGCTTCGCGACGTACTTCTCGGTCTCGGTGGCGTCTCTGGCCCGGCCGGAAGTCGCGCCCGGCAGCGGGGTCTCTTCCGTGGCGAGCGCCGGGTCGTTCGGGCCGGCGCCATAAACGGCGGTCGAGGACTGGACCACGATGGCCTGCAGCGAGTTCGCCCGCTGCGCCGCGGCGAGCAGCTGCAGCGTCCCAATGACCGCCAGCTCGCGTCCGCCGCCGCCGCCGGACGGGCCAGACAGCGCATCGAGATGAACCACGGTGTCGATGCGCTCCGCCTCGATGAGCGACCCGACCAGCGATGTGCGGACGTCCGCCCGCACGAAGGAAACGCCAGGAAGCTCGTCGCCGGGCGTGAACGTGTCCACCCCGATGACGCGCTCGACGTCAGGCTCGGTGCCGAGCCGGACGGCCAGCGCGGAACCGGGGACCTGACCAGCGCCCGTGACGAGGATGCGCCGCATGCCCGCCCTCCTGACCAGCGCCCGGCGCCTCAAACGCACGGGACGGAGAAGTGCCGCACCAGGGATGAGACTGTGTCACTTCCTGTTCCGGCGCTGCACGCGCGTCCTTTTCAGCAGTTTGCGGTGCTTCTTCTTTGCCATGCGCTTGCGGCGCTTCTTGACGACAGATCCCACCGGGTAACCTCGCTATAGCCTCTACGGAAACTTGGATATGGTCCGCAACGGCCCCGAGGACGCTGGTGGACACCTCGCCCGTCGCGAGTGGCGATCCAGCCGTCGATCCGGCCGCGCCGCCGGGAGCCCAAGGTAGCAGCGCTACGTGGACGACCGAGAACTAACGGCCACTTAGGCTACCCGTTGCGCCGACCAACGGGTCGCTGACCGCCGAAAGGCGGCTCAGCCGACACTCTGGGATGTCTCAGCCGGCTTCGACCTCGACGTACGCGTGGTTCAGGTAGTCGTGGACCGCCTGTTCGGGCACGCGAAACGACCGGCCAATCTGGACGGCGGGCAGCTGACCAGCATGGACGAGCCGATAGACCGTCATCTTCGACACTCGCATGGCCGCCGCGACCTCGGCCACAGTGAGGAACTTCACCTCGGCCAGCGGCCGGTCCGGCGTCGTCATGGTGTCAGCGTAGTGGCTGGTGTTGCAGGTGGGAAGGCCAGCAGCGGTCGATCACCAGAGCTCGCAGCCATCCAGCGGTAGCCCGGCCCGGTCGACGAGATACCTGGTCAGCGGGGTGTAATACGCCGGATTGATGCCGTCGTCCATTGGCACCGACACCGCGATCTTGCCCTCTGCTTCCCCGGCGAAGAGCGCGGGATCATTGGAATCGGCGAACCCGACGGCGTCGATCCCCGCCTCCCCGGCTGCCCCGGCCCAGCCATGATCGGCGACCACCAGGTCCGGCGGCGGCTCGCCCGCCCGCTCGAGCGCCGCAATCATGAGCCGCATCGGCTCTGGTGCGTGCGTGTGCCGAAGCGAGGCGAGCATAGCGAACATCGCAACGCCGCCGAGGTACACGATGTGGCCGCGCCGCGGCGGACCCTCGTACACATCGACACTCACCCGCTCGCCCGCGGCCGGCATGACGACGGAGCAGCCCGCTCGCCGCAAGGTGCTCGAGAGCGCCTGGTGGATCGCGAGCAGCATCGGCGGGTGCCCGGTCGCGAAGACCACCCGCTCGGCACGCTCCGCGGCCGCACGTAGTCGGCCGGCCATCCGGTCCAACCCGGCGACGGTGAGCTTCGGGTCGATCCGATCCATGCCGTCGGTGAAGTCAGGATTCGGGTTGACCCCGACCCGGTCGGCCATCAGGGCGAGGACATCATCAAACGACCAGGGGCGGTCGAAGGTCATGCCGAATGTCCACCCTGGGATGCGTCCGGCGAACCTGCGGTAGTTGCGGAGGTTGTTGTCGCGCGGGGTGGCAACATCACCCGCGATGCCCTGGGTGACGAGCTGGGTAATGAGCTCGCTACGGGTTGGTGCGACCGCGATTTCCGTCATGGCATCAGCCCGCGCTCTGGGAAGACCGCGGTCCGGGTGGCCGTAATCGCCTGGTCGACCGGATCACCCGGGTCGTGCCCGTCGTCGAACGACTTCCATGCGGGGTCGCGCCCGTCTGTCATCCGCGCCGGCGCGGGCGTTTCGAGGATCTGCTGTGTGTAAGACCGCCAGCCAGGCGGTGTTTCGATGGACGGCAGGATCGGCTGCCCGCAGGCCTCGGCCAGCAGATGGGTCCATGTGCGCGGTACTACCTCCGCAATCGCATATCCGCCGCCTCCCGTGGCTATCCACCGGCCTTCGGCCGTCTCGTGGGCGAGCTCATGGATCGCCGCGGCCGACGCTCGCTGTGCATCTACGGAAAGCGTCAGATGTGCCAGTGGGTCGAGGAAATGCGAGTCACAGCCATGCTGCGAGACGAGGACCTGCGGCTGAAAGGCGCGCACCAGCTGCGGCACGACGGCGTGGAACGCCCGCAGCCAACCCGCGTCTCCGGTGCCCGGGGGCAGTGCGAGATTGGCGGCGCTTCCGGCCGCGCCGCGACCTCCGGTCTCATCGGGGAACCCGGTGCCCGGGAAAAGGAAGCGACCGCTCTCGTGGATCGAGATCGTCAGTACCCGCGGATCGTCCCAGAAGACAAACTGGACGCCGTCACCGTGGTGGACGTCAACGTCCACGTAGGCGATCCGGTTCGCGCCCTGCTCCAAGAGCCAGCGGATCGCGACGGCCGGATCGTTGTAGACGCAGAACCCCGATGCATGGTCGGGCATCGCATGATGCAGGCCGCCGGCGATGTTGACGGCGTGTTTGGCATCGCCGGTCCAAACGACCTCGGCCGCCTGCTTGGTCGCACCGGCGACCAACGCCGACGCCTCATGCATTCCGGCGAAGGTGGGGTTGTCCGAGATGCCGAGTCCGCGTCTCGGGTCGGTTGCCGCAGGATTGTCGCCGGCCCGACGAACCGCCGCGATGTAGTCGGCGTCGTGGACTAGTCCGAGCAGTCGGTCGTTGGCCGATTCCGGCGCGGACACCTTCGCATTGTCGAGAACGCCAAGCTCGCGGGCGAGCCGGATGGTGAGGTCGAGCCGGCGGGGGGCGAGCGGGTGGTTGGGCCCGAAGTCGTAAGCCAAGAACGCCTCGTCCCAAATAACAACTGCTTCCCGGCTCATCCCTCCGACCCTACGCGGGTGCGGGCGGGCCGCTCGCTAAGCCACGGCCAGCTCTACGGAGCCGATCTCGATCGGGGCCGGAGTCGTAGCGGCGGTACTCGGCACTATTCGGAGCGGAGGGCGACGACCGGGTCGAGACGGCCGGCCCGGCGGGCCGGCGCTACCCCGAAGAAGACGCCGACGGCGGCTGATACCCCGGCGGCGAGTACCGGTGACCACCAGGCAATAACGGTGGGCACCGGCGAGTAAGCCCCGACCGCCCAGGAGGCGATGGCACCAAGACCGATGCCGATCAGCCCCCCGAACGTGGTGAGCAGGACCGCCTCGATGAGGAACTGCAGCAGAATGTCCCGCTGCCGGGCACCCAAGGCCTTGCGCAACCCGATCTCCTGGGTCCGCTCGCGGACCGAGACCAGCATGATGTTCGAGACGCCGACACCGCCGACGAGCAGTGAGATGCCCGCGATGGCGGCGAGCACGAAGGTCAGCATGCTGAGGATCCGCCCGACCGTGCCGAGGATCTGGGTCTGCGTGACGGCGGAGAACTCCTCACCCGGATACCGGTCCTCCAAGGTGCTGACCAGGCGTCGTTGCAGACCTTCGATACCGGAGGTGCTGGCAGCCTTGACGCCGAGCCCGTCGATCGTCTGCACCCCCAGCAGCCGCTGCTGGGCGGTCACCGGGATGTGGACCTCCTCGTCCCGGTTAATGGCAAAGGCCGATCCGACCGAGCCGTAGACCCCTACCACCCGGAAGCGCACGCCGGCGATCGAGAACTGGCGGCCGATCGGATCGACGCCGCCGAAGAGCCGGTCTGCGATGCTCGCGCCGAGGACCGCGACGCGGCGGCGGGTGTCCACATCGGCGGAGCTGATGTAGCGGCCGCGGGCGAGTGGCCGGTTGAAGACGTACGGCAGGTTCTCGTTCGTACCGATGATGTTGGCGAACGTCTCGTCTGCTCCAACCCGGACAACCTCGCCGGAGGACACCGAGACGGTGACCCGGCGCTCGTCGCCCACCACCCGGCCGACCAACACGGCGTCCGAAAGCTGCAGGCGGCTCGCGGTCGGAGCGGCGCCGAACTGCACTCTGCCGGGCACGACCAGGATGAGGTTCGACCCGAGCCCCTCGATCTGCGACTCCACCATCTGCTTCGCGCCGGAGCCGATCGCGACGAGAATGATGACCGCGGCCACGCCGATGATGACGCCGACCATGGTGAGCGCACTGCGCAGCCGGTTTAGCCGCAGGGTGGTGAAAGCCACCCGGAAGGCCTCGGCGAGCCTCACCGGTCCGCCTCGGGGACGTCGGGCTCGACCTCGCGTGGTCGCACTGGCGAGGTGTTCGCCTCATCCCGATCGACCCGGCCGTCCCGCAAGGAGACGATGCGGCGAGCGTGGGCGGCAATGTCGGGCTCGTGGGTGACGAGGACGACGGCGACCTCGCGCTCAGTATTGAGCCGGTCGAGCATGCGCATGACCTCCGCGCCGTTCCTGGTGTCGAGGTTTCCCGTCGGCTCGTCGGCGAGCAGGAGCGAGGGTTCGGATACCAGCGCCCGAGCGATGGCCACGCGCTGCTGCTCGCCGCCGGACAACTGCGCCGGCCGGTGGCCGAGGCGGTGACCGAGACCCACCGCATGGAGCGCGGCCTCGGCACGTTGCCGGCGCTCGGAGCGTCCGGTCCCCCGGTAGACGAGCGGCAGCGCGACGTTGTCTAGCGCGCTGGTCCTGGCGAGGAGCTGGAACGACTGGAAGACGAAGCCGACGGTACGGTTGCGCAGCGCGGCCAGCTCGGCATCGGACAGGCCCGCGGTGTCGCGGCCGGCGACGAGCATACGACCGGAGGTCGGCCGGTCGAGGCAGCCGAATATATGCATCAGGGTCGACTTGCCGGAGCCGGACGGCCCGACGATCGCCACATACTCGCCCGACCCGATCCGCAGGCTCACCCCCCGCAGCGCCGGAACCTCGACGCCGTCACCGGGGTACACGCGGGTGACCCGATCGGCCTCCACCGCCGCGGTCATGAGACCTGCTGGCCGTCCTGTACCTGGTCGGCGCCGCGCACCACGACGTCGTCGCCGACCTCGAGGCCCTGGAGCACCTGGACGACATCCTCGCCTTGCGCGCCAAGCTTCACCTCGCGCTGTTCGGCCCGGCCGTTGGTGACCAGCCACACGGTGTCGGTGGCGCCATTGCGGACGATCGCGGACGACGGGACGGATACCGCGTTTCGCGCCGTCCGAACTAGCAGGTCCGCGACCGCGCTCATCCCCGGCCTGGGCTCCGGCGCGGGCCCGCCGTCGGACATCGATCCGCCGCCGAGCGTGAGCCGTACGACGTATGAGACGCCGCCGCGGCTGGATTGTGTCGGCGCGAGGTCGATGGTCTCTACCTCGCCGGCGTAGCTGGCGCCGGGCACCGCGTCGAATTCCACGTCGGCGGTCACGCCCGGCTTGACGAGCAGGATGTCCGTCTCGTCCACCTCGGCCGCGAGTGATAGGTCGGAGACATCGATGAGGGTGAGCAGCGTGGAGCCGGTAGACACCGGCATCCCCTCGGTGAGGGCGTTGCGCGTGGGCGGTGCCTGCCCGCCGTCGCCTGGCGCCCCGGTGGCGCCCAGGAGCTGCGAGGCTTCGCCCTGGGCCTGGTCTGGGAGCGAGCCGAGCAGGTTGGACAGGTCGCTCCCGGCGGCACCGCCGCCCTGGCTGCCGCCGAGGGTGACCGTACCGTCGATCGGCGCTCGAACGGTGAGCGCCTCGACCGTCCGCTGCGCGAGCGCAAGCGCCGCCTCGGTCTGAGCGCGCTGCGCCGCGGACAGCGAGCTCAGCGCCGCAGACACGGAGCCCAGCCCCGCGTTGAAGCGGCGGATCGCCTCCGCCGCGTCGGCCCGAGCCGCCGCATAGGAGGCCCGGGACTGGGCCACCTGGGCGAGCAGCGCTTTCCGAGTGGGCCCGTCGGTGATCTGCTCCGCCGCCCGACGGGCCTGGTCGAAAGCATCCCGAGCCGCCTGGTCCGTGCCGTTTTGAGTACGGGAGAAGTCTGCAGGCGGAATGCTGACATCCGCCCCGGACTCCGCCTCGTTGTGCGCCCGCTCGGCCTGCTCCAACTGCTCCTGCGCGTCGGGCGAATCGATCTTGAGCAGCATTTGGCCCGCCCGGACGACCTGTCCCTCCTTCACGCGCAGGTCCATGACGGTGCCATTCGCCGGAGAGGTGACGGTCGCGCTCGCCTTCGCCACGACGGTCGCCGGCGCCTCGATGATCTCCTTGACTTCGGCCCGCCCAACCGGCGCGACGACCACGTCCTCATCCCCACCGCCGGAACATCCGACGAGCAGGGCAACGACCGCCAACCCCGCTCCAGCCAGATGTTTCTGCCGAGTCACCGCATCATCGTAGGAATACGTCCCAGCCCCGGCTCCCTCGCGTACCCCACAACACCACCCCGCGGGACAACCCGCCGCCACCGATGAATGTGCCGTTGGCTC
>JBKOZJ010000101.1:0-6494 GCA_046725875.1 Actinomycetota bacterium | reverse complement strand
CACTCGGCGGGCGGCTGCATCATGTCCGGCCCCGAACCGGTCCCTGTCACCGAGACCGGGTGGTCTCCCCCGCCAGGCAGGTCGATCTCGCCCCACCAGTCGACGAGCGGGTCGACCGGCTCACCAACCGGGTCGACCGCCGGGTCGAGGACGGCGAACTCGAACACGCGTTCGCGGGTAGGCATAGCCACCGACATTTTGTGCCGGCCGCACCGGCGCATTGGCACGGCAGACCCCACGTTGACGGGTGGTATGTACAGGCATAGTGTCCGCCGCGGATGTGGCATGACTGTCGCGGTTGCGATCCGTGGTCGGCTCTTGGAGGTGGCGCTGTGGCGGTGCTCGGCGATCTGCTAGCGGGAATCGGGAACGGCTCGATCGAGATCGTCGATCTGACGGCTCCGCTGTCTGAGGAGACGCCGATCATCCAGCTGCCTCCACCCTTTGGCAACACGATTCCGTTCTCCCGGGAGGAGATCAGCCACTACGACGAGCGCGGACCGGCGTGGTACTGGAACAACTTCTCGGGCGGCGAGCACACAGGCACCCACGTGGATGCGCCGATCCATTGGGTAACCGGCCAGGACAAGTCGGACATTTCGCAGATCGCCCTTCGCCACCTCATCGCACCGGCCGTGGTCATCGACAAGACTCCGGAAGCGGCGGCCGACCCCGACTTCCTGCTCGAGGTCGACCACGTCCGGGACTGGGAGAAGCAGCACGGCGCCTTGCCCGAGGGCTCATGGCTGCTTTATCGCACCGGCTGGGACGAGCGCTCCACCGACCAGCAGAGCTTCCTAAACGCGAATGAGACCGGCCCGCACACGCCGGGGATCACGGTCGAGTGCGCCCGCTGGCTCGCTGGCGAAGCCCCGATCATCGGCGTTGGCGTCGAGACGGTCGGGACCGACGCCGGGGCCGCACATTCGTTCGAGCCACCGTTCCCGTGCCACTCGTTCCTGCTCGGCGCGGGGAAGTACGGGCTCACGCAACTGCAGAACCTCGCGACCCTGCCGCCGATCGGTGCCGTCGTCCTGACCGGCCCGTTGCCGATCGTCCGCGGATCCGGTAGCCCGGCTCGTGTGCTCGCACTCGTCGAGCGTTCTTAACCGAGCAGACCATGAACGTCGCCGGGGCTGTGGGCCGTGCGTTGGCTCACTTGGGAGTACGCCAGGTATTCGGCGTCGTGGGCAGCGGCAACTTCCACGTCACCAACGCCCTGATCGACGCGGGCGCGCGGTTCGTCGCGGCGAGACACGAGGGCGGCGCCGCGACGATGGCAGACGCCTACGCTCGGGTGAGCCGCGAGGTTGCCGCGGTTACCGTCCATCAGGGACCCGGACTGACGAATGCGATGACCGGCATCACCGAGGCGGCAAAGAGCCGTACGCCCCTTTTGGTGCTCGCGGCCGATACTGCCGGTGCCGCCGTTAGGAGTAACTTCCGCGTTGAGCAGGATGCGCTGGCCACCGCGGTTGGTGCGACGCCCGAGCGTCTGCACTCGCCGGCAAGCGCGATTGCCGACACCATCCGTGCGGTCCAGCGGGCAATCGTCGAACGCCGCACGGTGGTGCTGTCGATGCCGTTGGATGTACAGGCCGCGGATTGTCCCGATCCGACGGTGCCCGCGCTGTCATCCGTACATCCGCCAAGCCCGTCGCCCACGACGGTGAGCGAGTTTGCCGACCTGCTTAGGCGTTCAAATGCGCCCGTCTTCATCGCCGGGCGTGGTGCTCGGGTGGCACGGGCGCGGCCGCAGCTCGAAGCTCTTGCGGACCGGGTCGGCGCTCTGCTTGCGACCAGCGCCGTGGCGAAGGGGCTGTTCAACGGGAACCCCTGGTATCTCGACGTTTCCGGCGGCTTCGCATCGCCGCTGGCCGCGGAACTCATCGCCGGGGCAGACCTCGTCGTCGGCTGGGGCTGTTCGCTCAATATGTGGACTATGCGGCATGGCGTACTGGTCGGCCCCGATACAGTGGTTGTCCAGGTCGACCTCGATCCCGACGCACTGGGTGCAAATCGCCCGATCCACCTCGGCGTCCTTGGTGATGTGGCCGAGGCGGCAGTGGCGGTGGAGGCTGCGCTTGCTGGGGATGCCTACCGCGCGCCTGGATACCGTGACGGGGCATTGGCCGATCGGATCGCGCGGGAGGTCAGATGGCGGGACGTGCCGTACGAGGACGAGTCGGATGGGAGCCGCATCGATCCTCGGACGCTCTCCATCGCCGTCGACGACCTGCTGCCGGCCGAGCGGACCGTGTCCGTCGATTCGGGCAATTTCATGGGCTTCCCGAGCATGTATCTCTCGGTTCCCGATGACGATGGCTTCTGCTTCACGCAAGCCTTCCAATCGATTGGGCTCGGCCTGGCCACCGCGATCGGTGCCGCACTTGGTCGGCCGGACCGCTTGCCCGTCGCCGCCCTCGGCGACGGCGGCGCGCTCATGAGCATTGCCGAGCTGGAGACCGCGGTGCGCTTGGGCCTGCCGCTCGTCGTGGTCATCTATAACGATGAGGCGTACGGCGCGGAGGTCCATCACTTCGGCCCCGACCGGCATCCGCTCAGTACCGTTACCTTTCCAGGGACCGACATCGCCGGGATCGGGCGTGGTTTCGGCTGTGCGGCGTCGACCGTGCGTAAGACTGCGGACTTGCATGCGCTAGCCGAGTGGCTCGACGGTCCCCGCGACCGACCGATCGTGCTAGACGCGAAGGTGACTTCGAACCGCGGGGCGTGGTGGCTCGAGGAGGCCTTCCGGGGTCACTAGTCGGTTGCGCTCGAACGGCACATTCACTCGAATCCGACTGGGATGAATGTGCCGTTGACTCGAACCTATCGACTGAACGGCACATTCATCCGTTGGCGTGAGCGTTGGTGTTAGCGGAAGCGGCGGAAGTCGGGCGGGCGCTTCTCGGCAAAGGCGCGCGCCCCTTCCATGCCCTCCTCGCTGTGCTGGAACAGCTCGAGACCGTCGAACGCGAGATGCGAGAGTCCGCCGATGTTCTCGGTGTCCGCGTTGAACGAGTGCTTGAGGAACCGCAGCGCCGTCGGCGAATACGCAGCGATCTTCCGACCCCATTCGAGAGCCATCGGCAGCAGGGCTTCGGCGGGCACGACAGCGTTTACAAGACCCCACCGCTCGGCGGTCTCCGCGTCGTACAAATCGAGCAGGAACCAGATCTGCCGAGCACGCTTCTCGCCCACAACCCGGGCGAGGTAAGCGGAGCCGAACCCGGCGTCGAACGACCCGACCCGCGGCCCACTCTGCCCGAACGTGGCATGTGCCGCCGCGATCGAGAGGTCACACAGGACATGGAGTACGTGCCCACCGCCGACGGCCACCCCGTTGACGGCGGCGATGACCGGCTTCGGTATGTCCCGAATGATGCGGTGCAGCCGCTCGATTTCGAACGTGCCCCACTCGGTCTCGCCGTAGCCGCCGGTCTGGGCACGTTCCTTCACATCGCCCCCGGCGCAGAATGCCTTGTCGCCGGCACCGGTCAGCACCACGGCTGCTACATCATCCGATGACCAGGCGGTTTTGAAGGCGTGGATGAGCTCATCCACAGTCCGTCCGCGGAAGGCGTTCATCCGCTCCGGCCGGTTGATTGTGATGACCGCGACGCCACCGCCCTCGACCTGGTAAGTGATGTCCTTGTAGGAGTCGGTCGGTCCGCCCATCGTCACACCTCGCAGACGACTGCGAGACCCTGACCGACGCCGATGCAGCAGGCGGCGACGCCGACGCCGCCGCCACGGCGGCGCAACTCCCGGCAGAGGTCGACGACGACCCGGGGCATGGACGCTCCCAGCGGATGGCCATAGGCGAGCGCGCCACCGTTCGGATTTACCCGGTCCCGGGTGCCGTCGAGGTCGGGCATGTCGTGCAAGCAGGAGAGCACCATCGCGGCAAACGCCTCGTTGATCTCGACGACCGCCATGTCGTCGAGGGTCTTGCCGGCTCGCCCGAGTGCACGAGCGACCGCGGTCACGGGCGCGAGGGCGAAGCGGTCGGGCTCCAATGCGCTGACCGCACTCGCGATCACCCGGCCGAACGGCTCGACATCGAGCTCGGCCGCGGCCGTCTCGGTACCCATCAGCACGGCGATGGCGCCGTCGTTGATCGGTGCCGAGTTGCCCGCGGTGACCTCGCCGTCCGTCGTGAAGGCTGGGCGCAGCGTCCCCAGGGTCGTGGTGTTCGTGTCCGACCGGACGGACTCGTCCCGCTTCACGCCCTCCACTTCGAGGACGTAGTCGTCATGGAGCCCGGCGTCCCAGGCCGCCGCGGCCCGGCTGTGGGACCGTACCGCCCACTCGTCTTGCTCGGTCCGCCCGATGCCGTACTCCCGAGCCACCTGCTCGGCGCATTCACCGAGCGACCGCGTCCAGGTCTCCGGAAAGCGCGGGTTGACCATCCGCCAGCCAACGGTCGTCTGATGGAGCGTCATCTGCCGCGGCAGCGCATCGTCCGGCTTAGGCAGTACGAACGGTGCCCGCGACATGCCCTCCACCCCACCGGCAACGATCAGCTGCGCATCGCCAAGCGTCAGCGCGCGGGCAGCACCTACCATCGCCTCGCCGCCGGAGCCACAGAGCCGGTTGACCGTCGTGCCGGGCACGGTCACCGGCAGCCCCGCGAGCAGGGCGGCCATCCGCGCGACGTTGCGGTTGTCCTCGCCGGCGCCGTTCGTGTCGCCCAAGACCACGTCATCGATCCGGGCCGGGTCCAGGGAGGGTAGCCGCTTGAGCAGCTCGGCGATCGGCAGCGCCGCCAGGTCGTCGACCCGTACGCCAGAGAGCCCGCCGCGATGCCGGCCGAACGGGGTGCGGATCGCAGCGATCAGCCAGGCGTCCATCGGTGTATCCATAGTCGTTATCCTCGCGGCCCTCTTGCCCACCCGCCAGTCGGGCGGTGTCGCCACCGGCTCACCTGCGAGTCGGTGGTGCCGCCGCCGGCGCACGTGGCTCGTGCTGCTCATCCCGCTGGGGCTCTTGGCGATCTTGGTCTGGGCTCGCAGTGGAGTAGATGATCAGGCGGAGTGCGCCGGCCCGGAAAATTCGAGCAGTCGTGAGCATGCAATGTGCGAAGACCTGGACTCGGAGCGCGGATTCGTCATGGTTTCGGCACACTGCATGATTCCGTTTCGCCGTAATCTCGCGGTCCTGGCACACGGCCTGATCGTTTCCAAGGCCGAGCACTGCGATCCGTCGTATCTGGGCGCCTTGATTGCCGTGATCGAGGGCTGCAATTGTGGGCAAGGGGCGCCGATCTAGGCGCTCCAAGACCTGTTACACAGCGCTTCGCGACGCTGGTGGTCCAGCCGCGGGAGGGATGCCGTGGTCGAACGGGTGTGCTTGGTGACGGGCGCGGGCCGGGGAATCGGCCGTGGCGTGGCCGCCGACCTCTCCAAGATCGGGCACCGGGTCGCGCTCGTAGCGCGGAGCAGGGACCAGCTCGAGGAGACGGCCAACGAGCTTCCCGGGCCGGCGCTCGTCCTTCCGGCGGACCTGACCGACCCTGACGCGGTCGAGATGGTGTACGGGGAGGTCGAGGCCGCGTTCGGTCCGGTCGAGATACTCGTAGCCAACGCGGGAGCGGCGACCGGTGCTCCCATCCAGCGGACGACCGATGAGCTGTGGGACGCCACCCTCGCGATCAATCTGACCGCGCCGTTCCGCTGCATCCGGCGCGCGGTGCCGGCCATGACGGAGCGCGGCTACGGTCGGATCATCGCCATCGGCTCGGTCCTGTCGAAGGCCGGAGCCCCTTATACGGCTGCGTACGCCGCCTCAAAGCACGGCCTGTTGGGACTGGTCCGATCGATCGCCGCCGAGCTCGCCCGGACCGGCGTCACAGCCAATGCGGTCTGCCCCGCCTACGTCGACACGGTGATGACGGACGGGACGGTCGATGCGATCATGCAGGCGACCGGGATGACCGCCGAGCAGGCGCGGCAGCGGCTGGAGAAGATGCAGCCGATCGGCCGCCTCATCACCGTCGACGAGGTCGCGCGGGCCGTCCGTCTCCTGGTCGACGACGACACTGGCTCGATCACCGGCCAGGGCATCAACGTCGACGGCGGCGCCGTCATGTCATGATCGCCGAGATGAATGTGCCGTTGGCTCGATAGGTTCGAGCGAAAGTGCCGTTCATTCTGGAGGGTTTCGAGCGAATGGCACATTCATGCGAAATGGGGGGAAGCTGTGATGTCGCTCAACCGGCATAACCCGACCGGGTTGGCTAGGCCGTCCGGCTACAGCCACGCCGTCAGCGCAACCGGCAGCCGGCTGGTCTTCCTCGCCGGCCAAACCGCCCTTGACGCCGACGGCAAGATCAGTGCCGACGGGATCGTGGGCCAGTTCGAGATAGCGCTCGGCAACCTGCTCGCTGCGCTGGCCGACGCCGGCGGTGGACCTGAGCACCTCACCCGGGTGACGATCTACACGGTGGACGTGCAGGACTACAAGGCGCATTCGGCGGAGATCGGCAACAT
>JBKOZJ010000100.1:0-6668 GCA_046725875.1 Actinomycetota bacterium | reverse complement strand
TCGTAGAGCTCGAGCTCGTGGCTCGGTACGGGCTCGGCGAACGGATCGGGGTAGCCCTCACCTGGAACCCAGGGCGGCGAACCCCCGGGGACGTCAACAGCCCACGGGGGTGACCCGGCGGAACCGGGATCTGCCGCGAAGTCGGCATAGGCGGGCTCGGCCGTCAGCGCCTCGGGTTGCGGTTCCCGCGCGCCGCGCCGCCGCTCGAGGGTGGCCGACTCGTCCACAGCCAAACGCTCTCCTGCCCGGCGTCCGCCCGGCAGTGCCAGCACAAAGACAACAGCTATTGTCAAGGCCTGGACCAGTAGCCAACGGCTCCGGGAAGAACTGTGGTGGGTCAATTCCAGCTGGCCGCCGTCCACGGGCAGCTGGAACGCTTGGGCCCAGCCGTTGTAGGTGGTCGGCTCAAGTGATCGCCCGTCGACGGTAGCATGCCACCCGGAGTCGGCATTCTCGGCGAGCACCAGCAGCCGACCCGCCGGGCCAGCGGGGATGTTGGTGTCCGCGTCCACCTCATGAGACGCCACAGGCACCGCTTTCGCGGCTTTCGGCGCCGCCATCGTCGTCAGAGAGCCGTCCTCCTCGGCTCGCGGCGGCACGATCCGCAGCCGGCTTGCCGGCGCGTCCAGCCGCCACAGGGCGCTACCCGAGGTAATGCTCACCCGCTCCAGGCCCGGCACGCCGTCCAGCGTCCGAGTGAGGTTGGCGTCAACCGGGCTCGTCAGGAGCACGTACCGGATCGCGTAGTCAGAAAGCTGGTCAACCTCGTCCTGGCCGTGGCCGGTGACGATCTCGGTCACGATCCGGTCGAGCCCGGCATAGGTACCGCGCCGCGGCGCGGTCTCGGCATCGCCGAGCCGGGGGCCGATGTCCCGAAGCAGTGAATAGGACAGCAGGTCGGCGGTACGCGGGCGGAGAACCAGAGTCCGAGGTCGATCTGAGGTCTGCCCGTCCATGGCCACGAACTGCGGGAGTACGACCGGATCGCGCCGCTCTACCGGTCCATCGGCCCCGTATCTGATCCACCAGAGCCCGGCGACGGCCGGCGCCACGATCGCGAGCAGCGTGATGACGAGACTGACCGGCCGCTGCCACGCGACGTTCGCGGCGGCGATTCGATCCCGGGCCCCCTCGGCGGCGACCAGCGCCGCGAGCAACAGGCCGGCGCCCATCACCACGGTGGCGAAGCCGGGCCATGCGGGCACGGGGGTCACGAGGGTGGGCCCGGTTACCTCTACGCGGCTCATCAGCAAGCCGACCACTAGGCCGGTAAGAGTAATAGCCCAGCCGGCGGTGACGACGCCGCGCCGCTCGCCGCGGACCAACGCCGCGAACCCGGCGAGGAGAATGCCAGCGCTGATCCACACCGGGTACATCGACGGGCCGCCCGGATGCAGGAGGAGCAGCGCGAACGGGCTGACGTCGGTGTCGGATAGGTCTGGTCCAGGCAGGCCGGCCTCGAGGAACAGCAGCGACGGCTGGCGAATCAATGCGATCGACCACGGGAGCAGGACGAGGACGGGGATGACTAGTACTGCGGCCAGGCGGAGCGCGGCGCCCTTGGTCCGCGCGCGGAGGATGGCGGCGACGATCGCAAGCACCGCAGCCAGCACCCAGGCGACTGGGACGAACGCCGTGATGATCGCGAGCAGCAGCCCGGTCGCCCAGGCGGCCCGCCAGGTTCCGGGTCGGCCGTCCAACCCGAGGGTGCGCACGACGCCCAGCCCAGCGATGGGAAGCAGAATGGCGCCCACGGTGGTGCCCAGCCGGCCGGCCGCGACCGCGCCGGTGACCGCGGGCAGCAAGGCATAGGCCGCGGCCCCCCACAGCCGGAGCAAGCGGGAGGCGACGACCTTGCGCGCGGCGAGGTAGGCGGTCAATCCGCACAGCGGAACGGCGCCGACGACCAGCAAGTCCACCACGCGCGAGGCATTGCCGAACCAAATGCTCGACAAGGCCGCCAGGGCCCCGATGTAGGGCGTGGCGGTTGCTCCGCTGCCCACGCCGACTGGGTGCCATGAGCTGAGGTAGACCGACCAGAGGTCGCGGGCGTGGTCCGGTGCTGGGAGCAGTGCACCGCCCATGAGTCGTCCGCCGCCGATGAGCTCACGGCCGGCGAGCAGCGTAAGAATCGTGAGGCCGAGCATGAGCACGACGAGCGGTTGGCCCATGATGCGGCGCAGGATCGGCCGATCGTCGCCTTCGAGGTCCTCGGCCTCCTCGGAGACCGGCCCGGCCTCGAGCGTCTGACCGCCGGCGATCGGGGCCGTCACGCCGACATGGCTGTGTGGCAGCCGCTCGGCAACGGCATCGGCGATGTGACGCAGCTGGCTGCCCCGCGGCGGGAAAAGTGCCCGCAGCTCACGCGCCCGTACTCGGTGCCGCCAGCGTCGGCTCAGCCGGGCCGTAACGAGTTTCGGCAACCGGCCGAGAACCGAGCCGAGGGCGAGCACTTCATCGATGGCGTATTCGGGCAGCTTGGCGACGAGATAGCCGAATGCGCGGGCGAGGGTGCCGAGCCCAAGCCGGACAAGCGCTAACGGAACCTTCGCCAGGCTAAGATTTACCAGGAGCACGTAGAGCGCGTGGGCTCGATCCAGGTAGTGCGCGCGGCCGACCCTGGTCGCCAGCCGCCGCTGCTCGCGGGCCGCTGCCTCGGCGTGGTAGACGACCGCGTCGGTATTGACGACCACTCGCCAACCCGCCTGGTTGACCCGCCAGCAAAAGTCGAGGTCGTCGCGCATGAACGGCAGGTTGCGGTCGAAGCCGCGCAGCGCCTCCCATACGTCTCGCCGAACCAGCATGCCGGCGCTGCTGACCGCCAGGACGGCTCGTTGGCCGTCATGCTGCCCCTGATCCTCCTCGCCCCGATCCAACCCGGTCTCCCGGCGGCCGGAGGGGGCGATCGTGACGCCGGCCTCGAGGATCTCCCGCGAGTTGTACCACCCGAGGACCTTCGGGCCGACCACGCCGACGTCAGGGTCTTCGTCGACGAGCGCGAGCAGATAATGCAGCGCGTCGGTGGCCGGCTCGCAGTCGTCGTGCAGGACCCAGATCCAGTCGACCGCCTCATCCGGGTGGCCCGTCATTCGCGGCGTCGGCTGTCCTCCGAAGACCGCGCCGATGCCGAACGCGACGGCCTGACCGAAGCTCACATCCCGGGGCCGGCTGATCACTCGGTCCGGCCCCAGCCGCTCGTTCAGCAGGTCGATCGTGCTGTCGCGGCTGCTCGTGTCGACCGCGACTATTCGCTGGATCGGCCGCTCCTGGGCAGCCAACGCGTCGATGACCCGACCGACCCACCGCCCTCCGTCATGAGTGACGAGGACCGCGGTGACATCGTGTCGTGCGTACGCGATGGTGTGGGGTGCCGAAGACATAGCCTGGCGGCTCGACCCATCTCGTGCGGCGTCATTCCCGGACTCGGCCCAATGCCTTGATCAGGCCGTAGCGCCTTACCCTACGCGACCGGAGACGCCCGGCAACCGCAGTCGCCGATTCCTCCCGATCGATCAAGTCGCCCGCATCCGCCCTGGCCAGCCCGCTCTCACCGAACGCTTACGCGCCATCACGGCCGGTCTGAGTGTGCCTCAGACCGCGCGTTTGCGCAGGCGCCGGCGCTCCCGTTCTGAGAGGCCACCCCAGATGCCAAAGCGCTCGTCGTTGGCGAGCGCGTACTCGAGGCACTCGGCCCGCACCTCGCAGGAGAGGCACACCTTCTTTGCCTCTCGGGTCGACCCGCCCTTCTCTGGAAAGAACGCCTCCGGGTCGGTCTGGGCACACAGCGCGCGCTCCTGCCAGCCGAGATCCTCTCCGGTGCCAGCGAGCAAGATGAGGACCTTGCCCATGGCCACCTCCTAACCCCGTGCCTTTCCCCGAGACCCGCCCCGCTCGAACCGGCCGGAGAGTCGAGTTACATCTATGGAATTACACGTCCGTAAGAGCCAACCGTCAAGTCGACATTGCTCCAAAGGGGCCAGATAGCACCACGCGGAGAGCTGATGGCAGGGATCCCACCCCTCCGGGAAGCCGACTCCGACCTGGCCTCGGGCGGGCCGCCAACCCAACCCTGGTGGTGGGTTTGATTGCGAGAGACTGGGCGGCATGCGCAGCGCCCACCGAGGGGACGACCGCCCAGAAGCCCCCCGCAGTGCCGACCGCGGGGACGACCGCCCAGAAGCCCCCCGCAGTGCCGACCGCGGGGACGACCCCCCAGAAGCCCCCCGCGGTGCCGACCGGGGGGACGACGACCCCCCAGAAGCCCCCCGCGGTGCCGAGCGCGGGGACAGAACCGAAGCGGGCCGAATCGTTGTGCTCGCCGGTGGGATCGGAGGCGCGCGGTTCCTCCGCGGTCTGCTAGCCGCACGGCCCGCCGCCGAGATCACCGTGATCGGCAACACTGGTGACGACATCACCCTCTACGGCCTGCGTGTCTGCCCCGACCTCGACACGGTCATGTACACACTCGGCGGCGGCATCCACGCGGAGCAGGGCTGGGGCCGGGCGGACGAGCGATTCACCATCCGCGACGAGCTCACCGCCTACGGTGCCGACCAACACCTTGGGCTAGCCGTCACCCGCCCGGAGGGACCCCTCCGGGCCGGGTTCGCGGCGACAGCTAGGGACGGTGCAGGATGGTTCACACTAGGAGATCGTGATCTCGCAACCCACATCCTCCGCACACAGATGCTCGCCGCCGGCCGCCCTCTTTCCGAGGTGACGGAAGCCCTTTGCCGACGCTGGCGCCCGGGAGTGCGGCTCCTCCCCATGACCGACGCTCCCGTCGAAACGCACGTGGTGATCGACGATGCCGCCGCCGATGGTGGCCGGCGGCTCGTGCACTTCCAGGAGTATTGGGTGCGGTTTCAGGCGCAGCCGGCAGCCCACGAGATCCGGATCTTGGGTATTGATCACGCCATGCCGGCGCCCGGCGTGCTCGACGCGATCGGCGGGGCGGATGTCATCATCTTCCCGCCCTCGAACCCGGTGGTGAGCATCGGCACGATCCTGAGCGTTCCGGGCGTCAAGGAGGCGCTCGTTTCCGCGGATGCGCCGGTCGTCGGACTCTCACCGATCGTGGGCGGGCGTCCCGTGCGTGGGATGGCCGACAAGGTGCTCGCGGCGATCGGAGTCGACACGTCGGCGGCCGCGGTCGCGCTCAACTACGGCCGGGAGCTGCTCGACGGCTGGCTGGTGGACGAGGTCGACAAGTCCGCGGTGCCCGCGGTCGAGTCGGTTGGCATCGCTTGCCGGGCCGTACCGCTCATGATGCGGTCGGTATACGCGACGGCTGACATGGCGCGCGCCGCCCTGGCTCTCGCCGTCGAGGTGCGCCGGTGAGGAGTCCGGAGCCGAGGCCGCACCCGGCGCTCTACGTGCGGCCGGTACCCGGCTTTCCCGAGATCAGGCCCGGCACGGACCTCGGCCGCCTCATATGCGTGACCGTTCCCGAGCTGGCCGAGGGGGACGTCGTCGTCATCACCTCGAAGATCGTGTCGAAGGCGGAGGGCAGCATCCGACCGGGCACGACGAGGGATGAGGCGATCGACGCCGAGACAGTTCGGCTGGTTGCCGCCCGAGACGCTCTGCGCATCGTCGAGACCAAGCATGGGTTGGTGCTCGCCGCAGCGGGTGTGGATTCGTCCAACGTCGAGCCTGGAATCGTGGCCTTGCTGCCCGACGACCCAGATGCATCAGCCCGCAGGCTGCGCCGCACGATACGCGACCGTCTCGGCGTCCGGGTGGGCGTGATCATCTCGGATACGGTAGGCCGGCCGTGGCGGGTCGGTCTCGTCGATATCGCGGTCGGCACCGCCGGATTGAACCCGGTAGACGACCTGCGTGGCCGCGTCGATGGCCACGGCAACCTGCTGTCGTCGACGATTCGGGCGGTTGTGGACGAGATCGCGTCAGCGGCCGAGCTGGTCAAGGGAAAGCTCGCGGGTTTGCCGGTGGCGGTCGTCCGCGGGCTCGGCCATCTCGTCACGGAGGAGGACGGGCCGGGCGCTGCAGACGTGGTGCGCCCGGCCGCGGAGGACCTGTTCCGGCTGGGTACGGCCGAGGCGATGCGCGCCGCGGTCACGAGCCGGAGAACAGTACGAGACTTCGCGCCCGGTCCGGTCGACCGCGCGGCTGTCCGCCGTGCCGTCGCGGCCGCCGTGACGGCGCCGGCACCTCATCACACGACACCCTGGCGGTTCGTGCTGCTCGACTCCCAGCAGGCGCGGGAGCGGCTGCTCGACGCAATGCGGGACGCCTGGACCGCCGATCTGCGCGGGGACGGCTTCAGTGAGGAGTCCATCGACCGCCGGCTGGGCCGGGGGGACGTGCTCCGCCGGGCGCCCTACCTCGTCCTCCCGTGCCTCGTTCGGGAGGGGTCCCACCCGTATCCCGACGACCGCCGAGCCGATGCCGAGCGTTCGATGTTCCTGTTGGCGATGGGGGCTGGCATAGAGAACCTCCTGGTTGCACTTGCGGCGGAGGGGCTCGGTTCAGCCTGGGTTTCGTCGACCCTGTTCTGCCAGGATGTCGTGCGGCGCGAGCTCGATCTGCCCGATGACTGGGAGCCAATGGGTAGCGTCGCCATCGGGTACCCGGCGACTAGGCCGCCCGACCGTCCGCCGCGGGACCCCGACAGCTTCACCCTCATCCGCTAAGCCCAGTCGAGC
>JBKOZJ010000099.1:0-37537 GCA_046725875.1 Actinomycetota bacterium | reverse complement strand
CGCGTCGTCAACCTGCCGACCGGAGAGGTCGGGCACCGTGTTCTGGTCGCCGACGATGTACTTCCAGTCCGGCCGCTTGAAGTTCTTGAACGGCTCGCCCTCCAGGGCGTAATCCATCGTGGCCTTCCAGATCGGTGCCGGGACTGTCGCACCGAACACGGTGTCGAAGTAGTGACCGCCGATAACTCGACCATTCAGCGTGCAGTCGTCGACGCTTCCGTCGCATTGTGGGTCGCCGGCGACCACCGCGGTGCTCAACTGCGGGGTAAAGCCGATGAACCAGACGCCGTGGGCTTTGTAGTCGGTGGTACCAGTCTTTCCGCCGGCCGGACGACCGCCGTCGAGGGCGTTCCCGGCGGCCGTTCCGTTCTTGATCACGTCCTGGAAGAGATAGTTCATCGCGTCAGCGACTTTGGTGCTTATTTTCCTCTCGCAGCTGTGGTGCGGGACCGCGAGCCGCTTCCCGCCTCGAAAGACGCTCTGTATGGCGTAAGGCTGGCAGTAGATGCCGCGGGCGGCGAACGTCGCATACGCGGTCGCCATCGTCAGCGGTGCGACCTCGTTGCTCCCAAGCGTGAAGCTGTAGATCTGCTTCAACGGGAACCGCTGTCCAACCTTGAGGCCTAGTTCGGCAACCCGCTTCTGATCCTCGGTCCATTCACTCTCCGGTTTCTTCTTGTCCGGAAGGTCAGCCTCGGTGACGATGTCAGCGCGGTGCACCCCGAGCCGCTCGGCCATCTCGACGACGGGGCACAGCCCAACCTCATCGGTCAACTTGATGAAGTAGTTGTTCACCGAGTCATCGAACGCTCGCACCATGGTGTAGCGCCCGTTCTCCTCGGGATTCTCGTTTTGGGAGCCGGGATCCCAGTCAGCGAAGACCTTCCCGCCCTGGCAGTTTCGCTGCATCCCCAGCGACGAGGAGGGCAGAAGATACGGCACGTTGATGGTGTGGTTGGCCCGGATGCCCTTCTCGATGGCAGCGGCAGCGGTGAAGGCCTTCATGGACGAACCGGGTTGGAAGCCCGACGAGCCGCCATACTCCTGGTCGACGGTGAAGTTGAGGTCGGTCTCCTCGATCGAGCCACCGAGCCCTAGCGCCTTGCTTTGAGAAAGGGCCCGTACCGCGCCTGTTCCCGGCTCCACCATGGCAAGCGCGGCGATTGTGTCATCGGTCGGGTACACCCTCTCCGCGATCGCCTCGTCGGCGCCCTTCTGGGCCCTGGAGTTGAGGGTCGTCCGGATGGTCAAGCCGCCATTGTTCAGCAGCTTCCGCCGGTCGTTCGCGGTCTTGCCGAAGGCCGGGTCGCTCAGCAGGATCTTCTGTACGTACTGGCAGAACAAGGGCGCCGACACCGTCGACGAGTAGCAGCCGTTCGGCGTGGGGTGCAGATGGAGGTTGAGTCGCTTCTTCTTGGTCGCGGCCGCGACCCGCGGTGCGATCATCTTGAGCTCGACCATCCGGTCGAGCACAGTATTGCGGCGTTCCAGCGCGTTGGCCCGGAACTGTTTCTTCTGCGCGGCCGTGCTGCCGTTGGTCGGGTCGTACAACCACGGGTTCTTGACGATCCCGGCCAGCAGCGCCGCCTGCGCCAAGTTCAACTTGTCGGCCTTAGTGCCGAAGTAATAGCGCGCCGCGGCTCCTACGCCGTAGGCGCCGCTACCGAAATAGGCGATGTTGAGATAGGACTGGAAGATCTGGTCCTTGGTGTACTTCTTCTCCAGCTCAACCGCATAGCGCAGCTCCTGCAGCTTGCGCTCGAGCGTCTCGGCGCGGGCCTCGTCGATCGCCTTCTTGTCGTCGCCCGCCTGCTGGATCAGCACGTTTTTGACAAGCTGCTGGGTGAGCGAGGACGCACCTTGCTCGACTCCGCCGGCCCGCAGGTTAGTGACGAGCGCTCGAATCGTCCCATGCGGGTCCAAGGCGCCGTGCTCGTAGAAGCGGGCGTCCTCGATCGCCAGGATCGCGTCCCGCATTACCGGGTCGATCTTCTCTAGCGGCACAAAGATGCGGTTCTGGGTGTAGAAGGTTGCGATTACCTTCCCGTCCTCGTCGAGAATCTTGCTAGGCAAAGCCAGCGGCGGCAGGTCGAAATTCGCCGATCGGCCCTCGAAGTCCTCGGCCGCGGACTTCGCGACCAGCCCAAGACCGCCGACGAACGGGAGGACGAGCAGCGAGGCGATCAGACCGCCGGCAGCCGCGGCCGCGACGAGCACAAGCAGGAGTTTTGCTCCCGCCCGCCGCCGCGACCGCGAGCCGTACTCCACACGGCCGAGCTTACGCAGCGTTTCCAACCCCGAGCGAGACCCGTCGGTGGCGGAATCCCGTACCCGCCGGACAACATCGCTCACCCTCCGCTCGCTACCCATAGGGGTCGACCTTAGTCGGCCCGCGATATCGACCGTCGAACGTCCGGAGGATCAGAAAAGCCAGGGCGGCGCTGCTCGATAGTCCGGGAATAGCCCGATCGGGTCATACGAGATTGGGCCTATCGGGGGCTGCCACCGGCCCGTGATCATTCCGTAGCTTTCCGGAACGACATCAGTTTCGGCGTCGGCTCCGAGCGAGGGGGAGGCAACTGATGACGTGGAAGGCGGACTGGGTCAACGACGCCGCTTGTCGAGCAGGTGACCCGGATCAGTTGTTCGTGGCCGGCGCCGGGCAGAACCGCGCTAAAGGCGTATGCATGCGCTGCCCGGTGCGCACCGAGTGCCTTGCCGACGCCCTGGATCATCGGACCGAGTGGGGCGTATGGGGTGGGATGACCGAGCGGGAGCGGCGTGCGCTGCTCCGCCAGCGGCCCAATGTCCAATCGTGGCGGGCGCTGCTCGAGTCCGCCCGGGACAGCTACCTGCGGGAGCTCGAGCCAGTCCAAACCTGACCCACCGGGCCGGTTACTTCCGCGCCGACGCAGCGAGATCGCGTAGCGCAGGCAGGTCGCGTACGTCCACCGGGCGCTGCGAGATCTCCGCGATCGGAATGTGTGGGTGCGCAGCGGAGAACCGGTCTCGCATCCTGCGGTCGTGGGCTACCGCATCCATTCGCTCCGAGTGCAGCTGGAGGACCGCCGCGGCCAATCGGTGCCCGCCGTCGACCCGCAGCTTCTCGGCCGCCATTGCTGCCCGTCCAGCCCGGAGTGCCGGATAGGTGCTATGCGCCACCCGGTTTAGTACGAGGCCGGCCAGCGCCATCCGCTCCTCGTGCAAGCGCTCCACGAAATAGGTGGCCTCGCGCAGCGCATCGGGCTCCGCAGTGGCCACGACGAGGAACGATGTGCCCGGAGCGGCCAGCCGCCGGTAGGTGCGCTCCGCCCGCTCGCGGAACCCGCCGAACATCGTGTCGAAGGCCGCCACGAAGGTCTGGACGTCCCCGATCAGCGACTTGCCGAGGATTCGGTTGAGCGCTCCGGAGACCACGTCGAAGCCGACGGACACCATCCGCCCGACCACCGATCCCCCGGCTCGCGCCGGGGCGGTGAGCATGCGGATGAGCCGCCCGTCGAGGAAGGAGCCGAGCCGCTTCGGGGCATCGAGGAAGTCGAGCGCGGAGCGGGACGGCGGGGTATCGACCACGATCAGGTCCCAGCGATCCTCCTCGACCAGCTGGCCCAGCTTCTCCATCGCCATGTACTCCTGCGTACCGGCGAAGCTCGAGGACAGCGACTGGTAGAAGGGGTTGGCGAGGATCTGCTGGGCCCGCCGTGGCTCGGCATGGGTCAAGACGATCTCGTCGAACGTCCGCTTCATGTCCAGCATCATCGCGTCGAGCCGGCCCGCTCGCTCCTCGAATCCGGGCACCTCGCGAGGCGTGTTGTCGAGGTGGCTGAGGCCCAGCGACTGGGCCAGGCGGCGCGCCGGGTCGATGGTCAGTACGGCCACCGTCCGCCCCAGATCGGCCGCCCGGACGGCCAGGGCGGCTGCGACGGTCGTCTTGCCGACGCCGCCCGAGCCGCAGCAGACGACCACCCGGGTCTTTGGGTTACCGACGAGCGCGTCGAAGTCCAGCCGGCGCGACGGTGACCGGGACGGCCCGGACGGGTCGCGAGGGGCGGGCGGTGCCGGTGCTTGTGTAGTCATGCCACCGGGCCCGAGAGGATATTTGACATGGTTGTTCAGTAGCCTCCGAGGTCCGACAGATGCGCGGCCAGCCCGTACAAACCCCCGAGGTCGACCCCGTCGGTGAGCAGGGGCAGCTCGAAGGTCGGCCGCCCGAGCTCGACCAGCGCCTTCCGCTCGGTCTGCTCGAGGATGACGCGCTGGGCGTGGTCGGACGCCTCGGCCAGCAGCGCGGTCAACAGGTCGTCGACCGGGTCGAGCCCGGCTGCGCCGAGCCCGGCCGCCACCGCGGCGCGGTCGAGCTTTCCGGCCGCGGCCCGCCGGAGCAGACCCGGCAGAAGCACCGGCTCCCGGACCATGTTCACCACCACGGCGCCGACGTGGAGTCCGCGGGCGGTGAGCTCCGCACAGGCATCGACGGTCTCCTGCACCGGCATCTCTTCCAGCAGCGTGACGAGATGGACCGCGGTCGCCCGGGACCGTACGAACCTTGCGATCGAGCCGGCGTGCCGGTGGACGGGGCCGACTCGGGCCAGCCCGGCGACCTCGGTGTTGACATTCAAGAACCGCCCGATCCGGCCGGTCGGCGGGGCATCAAGCACGACTGCGTCATAAACGAGCGAACCGTGCTTGTCGCGCCGCCGGGTCGCCTCGTACGCCTTCCCGGTGAGGAGTACATCGCGCAGGCCTGGCGCGACCGTGGTCGCGAAGTCGATCGCGCCGATCTTGTCGAGGGTCCGGCCCGCGCGGCCGAGCTTGTAGAACAAGTCGAGATACTCGAGCAGCGCGGCCTCGGCGTCGATGGCAAGTCCGAAAACCTCGCCGTGACCGGGGGCGACGGCGATCTTGCGCTCTTTGTACGACAGCGGCGGGAGGTCGAACAGCTGAGCGATCCCTTGGCGGTCCTCGACCTCGCAGAGCAAGGTACGATTCCCGTCCGAGGCAAGGCTTAGCGCGAGCGCGGCGGCCACCGTGGTCTTCCCGGTGCCGCCCTTGCCGCTCACCACATGCAGTCGAGGACCCATCCCAGCCACGCTACCTGCGCGGCTCGGCCAGCCTGGGCAGCTGCTCGGCCGAACACCGCAGCCGGCCTCCAGTCCAGGTGCGCGAGCCGAGCGCCCGCGACGGGCTAAGCTCCGCTGCTATGGCGAAGTGGGAGTACGCGACGGTGCCGCTGCTCGTCCACGCGACGAAGCAGATCCTCGACCAATGGGGCGCCGACGGCTGGGAACTCGTCCAGGTGGTGCCTGGGCCGAGCGGCGAGCAGCTCGTCGCCTACATGAAGCGCGAGCTTTCCTGATGAACGGGCCGATGAGCGCGCCGGAGAAGAGGTTGGCCGAGCTCGGGCTCACGCTTCCGCCCGTCGCGGCGCCGGTCGCTGCCTACGTCC
Organism: Actinomycetota bacterium; assembly: GCA_046725875.1. GTDB lineage: Bacteria > Actinomycetota > Actinomycetes > JAKEEW01 > JAKEEW01 > JBKOZJ01. The sequence goes on along the minus strand of JBKOZJ010000099.1, from coordinate 32,091 downwards.
CGGCGGTGCGCACCGGCTCCTACGTCTACACATCTGGTCAGCTCCCGTTCGTGGACGGACAGCTCCCGGCGACCGGGAAGGTCGGCGACGAGCTCTATCCGGAGGATGCCAAGACCTACGCGCGGCAGTGCGCGCTCAACGCGCTCGCCGCGATCAAGTCCGTGGTCGGCGACCTCGCCGCGGTGACCCGAGTGGTCAAGGTCGTCGGCTTCGTCGCCAGCGCGCCCTGGTTCACCGAGCAGCCCGCGGTGGTCAACGGCGCGAGCGAGCTGCTCGGCGAGGTCTTCGGCAAGGCCGGCAGGCACGCGCGCAGCGCGGTTGGGGTGGCCGTCCTCCCGCTCGACGCGCCGGTAGAGGTCGAGGTGATCGTGGAGGTCGCCACCCCCGATGCGGGCGGCATACAAGGCGCTATCTAGCCGGGAGCGCGCGGACCAGGTGATATCTGAGGCGGTGGCCGACGCGGCCGTGGCCCGATCGCTGCGCATCCTCCCACCTCCGCTGGCCGAGCGGGCGCGCCAGTTCATCGCGGGCCAGGCCACCGAGGTGGTCCCGCGTCCAGCCGCCACCGTCATGCTGGTCCGCGAGCGGCCCGCCGGCCTCGAGGTGTACGCACTCAAGCGGGCGCGGTCGATGGCCTTCGCCGGAGGGATGTACGCGTTCCCCGGCGGCGCGGTCGACCCGCGGGACACTGATCCGGGCGTCCGCTGGGCCGGTCCGTCGATGGCCGACTGGGCGAGCCGCCTCGGCATCTCGGCAGAAGCGGAGGCACCGGCGCTGCTGTGTGCCGCGATCCGGGAAACCTTCGAAGAGGCCGGTGTTCTCCTCGCCGATTCCGAGGCGGCGTCCAGCCCTGATCCAGCCGGCACCACGTGGGAGGCCGACCGGGTGGCGCTGGTCGCCAAGGAGCTGGCGTTCGCCGACTTCGCCGAACGGCGCGGGCTCGTTCTCCGTACCGACAAGCTCGCGCTCTGGGCACATTGGATCACGCCGCGGTTCGAGCCCCGCCGCTACGACACTAGGTTCTTCCTCGCCGCCCTTCCGCCCGGCCAGCAAGCGCGCGACGTATCGGGGGAGGCCGAGCACGCGGGCTGGCTGAGGCCGGCCGAGGCGTTGAGCCGGCTGGCCCGCGGTGAGATCTCAATGCTGCCGCCCACCGCGGTCACTTTCCGGGAACTCGCGACATGCAACTCGGTCGCCGCGGCTTTCGCGGCTGCAGCGCAGCGGACGGTACGGCCGATCACTCCGCAACCGGTTGTGGACGCCGATTCCGTACACCTCGTTCTTCCGGGCGAGCCAGGGTGGAGTGGATGACCGAGCGAGACAACCGGCCGATGGCTCCGCCCCCCGGCGTTACCAGGCAAGGACGTGCCACGCGCGTCCGCGCACCGAACCCGGGGCCGATGACGCTCGACGGCACGAACACCTGGGTGCTCGCCGAGCCGGGCGCGCGCCGGTCGGTGGCGGTCGATCCAGGGCCACTGAACGAGGGTCACTTGAGCGCGGTGATCAGCGCGTCCCAGTCACGTGGCTGCGTGATCGGCGCCGTCCTGCTCACCCACGGGCACGCCGACCATGCCGAGGGCGCCGCGCGGTTCGCCGAGCTGGCCGGGGGCGTCCCGGTGCGTGCTCTCGATCCCGCGCATCGGCTCGGATCACAGGGGCTGGGCGATGGTGACGTCGTGGTGATGGATGGCCTGGAGGTGCGGGTAGTGAGTACGCCCGGGCACACGGCCGACTCGTTGTCCTTCGTCGTGCCAGCCGACCGCGCAGTGCTGACCGGGGACACCATCCTCGGCCGGGGAACGACGGTGGTCGCCTGGCCGGAAGGGCGGCTCGCGGACTACCTCGCGTCACTTCGCCGGTTGCGGGCACTGGCCGAGTCCGGGGCGGTGGTGACCGTGCTCCCCGGCCACGGCCCGGTTCTCGAGGATCAGGCGGTGGCGGCGATCGACTACTACCTCGCACATCGCGCGGAACGACTGGCCCAGGTGGCGGAGGCGCTGGCGGCCGGCGACCAGACACCGGCCGACGTCGTCCGCCGCGTCTACGCCGACGTCGACCAATCCCTCTGGCCCGCCGCCGAGCTCTCCGTCCGGGCCCAGGTCGACTACCTCCGTGCGGGGCGGGACTGAAGCCAGTGGCCGAATCAGCGGGCGCGTTGTTGGAGGCGATCGACGTCGAGGAGCACGACTGCGCGGGCCTCCAGGCGGATCCAGCCGCGGCTCACGAAATCGGCGAGCGCCTTGTTGACGGTCTCCCGCGACGCGCCGACGAGCTGGGCGAGCTCCTCTTGGGTTAGGTCATGGTGGACGTGGATGCCGGCGGCCGGGGCCGGTGTGCCAAACCGGGCGGCGAGATCGAGCAGGGCCTTCGCGACCCGGCCCGGCACGTCCTGGAAGACGAGGTCGGCCATGATTTCGTTGGCGTGGCGCAGCCGGTGGGCCACCTGCTGGAGCAGCCCCTTGGCCACCTCGGGACGCTCGGTCAACCAGGGCTGCAGATCGGCATTTCCGAGCCCGAGCAGCGTGGCGTCGGTGACCGCCGTCGCCGTGGCCGTTCGCGGACCGGGGTCGAACAGAGACACCTCGCCGAAGGTCTCCCCCGGCCCGAGCACGCCAAGGAGGTTCTCGCGACCATCGGGGGCGGTGCGACCGAGCTTGATCTTTCCCTCGGTAACGATGTAGACCCGGTCGCCCGGGTCTCCTTCGTGGAAGAGAATGTCGCCGCGACGGAGGTGCACCTCGGCCATCGTCTTGCGCAGCGAGGCAGCCGACTCCGCATCGAGAACGGCGAAGAGCGGAGCACGCCGCAGCACATCCCCAAGGCTTGGTCGCTCGCCCACGGCAACCTCCTCGGCAAGCACCGACCCGACGCGCCAGTCAGGGTCCGGCGCCACCATTGTCGCCGATCATCGCCCCGCCGCACCAACCCCGGGCTGCAGCGTACGACCAGAGAGAGCGGGGGTTGTGCGGCTGCGCGGAGTTCGGGTTTCGCCTTGCCGGCGCCCGGCCATCAGTGCCGGCACGTAGTCTTGTCGCGTGCCTCCCCGAACGCGCAAACCGCGCGTCCGCACCCCCGAGTCGCGGGTCGCGCTGGTACGGCGGGCGAGACGGATCAACCGTGAGCTCGCCCTGGCCTATCCGGATGCGCACACCGAGCTCAATTTCGCCTGCCCGCTCGAGCTGCTGGTCGCGACGATCTTGTCGGCGCAGACCACCGACATCCGGGTGAACATGGTCACGCCAACACTGTTCGCGAAGTATCCGACCGCGGCCGACTACGCCGCCGCTGATCGCACAGAGGTTGAAACGATCATCCAGTCGACCGGGTTCTACCACAACAAAGCGACGTCGTTGATCAAGCTCGGCCAGGCCCTCACCGAGCGGTTCGAGGGTGCGGTTCCGTGCCGGATGGACGACCTCGTGACGCTGCCCGGGGTCGGCCGGAAGACCGCGAACGTAGTGCTGGGAAATGCCTGTGGGGTGCCAGGAATTACGGTGGACACCCACTTCGCCCGGTTGGCCAAGCGCTTCGGCTGGACCAAGCAAACCGATCCCGTCAAGATCGAGACCGAGGTCGGCTCGCTGTTTCCGAAGTCCGAGTGGACCATGCTGTCGCACCGGCTCATCTGGCACGGCCGCCGGGTCTGCCACGCCCGCAAGCCCGCGTGCGGGGCTTGTCCCGTTGCTCGTTGGTGCCCGTCCTACGGCGAGGGTCCAACCGATCCGGAGGTGGCTCGCAAGCTGCTGCGCCCGGCCAGCCAGCTCGCCGACGACGCCGTCGCGGACTAGCGGAGGTATGCGCGTAACGTGACGGACGGCGCAGGCGGGCGCGGCGACCCAGCGGCCAGGACGGCCGACGGCGCCGACACATCCGCGGGTGCGATCAGCGGATCGGCGTTGCCGAGCTGGCTCCAGCCGGTTGCCGATGCCGCCGCGCGGATCCGTCCGAGGGATTTGTCGCGGTTCCTCCCACCGGACGACGGCGCCCGTGACTCGGCCGTACTCATCCTGCTCGCCGAGGGTGGGCACGGGCCGGACCTGCTGCTGATCGAGCGGGCGCACGACATGCGTAGCCACGCCGGCCACCCCGCATTCCCCGGTGGGCAGGTCGAACCCACGGACGGCGGGCCGATCGCCGCCGCCCTGCGCGAGGCGAGCGAGGAGACCGGGCTCGAGCCCGGCGGTGTCGAGGTGTTTGCGACGCTGCCGACACTCTGGCTGCCGCACAGCAACCACGCCGTGACGCCCGTCCTCGGCTGGTGGCGGGAGCCGTCGTCGGTGAGCGTCGTCGATCCGGCCGAGGTCGCGTCGGTTCATCGGGTGCCGATCGCCGAGCTGACCGATCCGGCGAACCGGGTGCGGGTCCGTCATCCGAGCGGCTACATCGGACCGGGATTCACCGTACGCGGTCTGTTCGTTTGGGGGTTCACCGCCGGGCTGATCGACCGCTTGCTCTGGTTCGTCGGCTGGGAGCGGCCGTGGGACGCCACCCGCGTGGTCGACCTCCCGGAGACCGTCCGGTGAACCTCCTCGACGTCGTGCTCATTGCCGCAGCGGTGGCGTTCGCCGTCTCCGGCTATCGCCAGGGGTTCGTGGCTGGCGCGCTGTCGTTCATCGGTTTCCTCGGGGGCGGTCTCGCCGGTCTTGCCATCGTGCCGGCCCTGCTCGGCCAGGTGGACCGAGACGTCGGAATCTCGTTGATCGCCATCGGCCTGGTCCTCGGCTTCGCCGTGATCGGGCAAGTGATCGCCAGCGTGATCGGCCGTCGACTGCGGGAGCGCCTTACCTGGCATCCAGCGCGAATCGCCGACGCCACCGGCGGGGCCGTTCTCTCGGTTGCATCGATGCTGATCGTCGCGTGGTTCGTGGGTTCGGCAGTCGCCACGTCGGCGTTGCCGACCCTCGCGCCCGCGGTGCGGGACTCGCAGGTCCTTGCCGCCGTCAACCGCGTCATGCCGAACAGCGCGGAGTCGCTCTACCGCTCCTTCTCCTCCCTGCTGGACGAGAACGGCTTCCCGCAGGTCTTCGCCCCGTTCACCGACGAGCGCATCACCCCGGTCCGGCCGCCGGATCCGAAGGCGGCGAACAGCCTCGCCGTGCGCCGGGCCCGGGACTCGATCGTGAAGATCATGGGTACCGCGCTGTCCTGTGGGCGGGCCATCGAGGGCTCCGGCTTCGTGTACGGACCCGAACGGGTCATGACGAACGCGCACGTGGTGGCCGGTGTTCGCGAGCCGCGGGTTGTGTACACCGGCGAGGGTCAGGAGTACTCGGCCCGGGTCGTCCTCTTCGACCCCGATCTGGACGTCGCGGTTCTTTATGTTCCTGGGCTGCCGCTGGACGACCTGTCCTTCGACGGCGGCGGGTCGCGGCAGGACTCAGCGGTGATCGCGGGGTATCCACGCAACGGTCCGTTCACCGCTCGGTCGGCCCGCATCCGGGACGAGATCATGGCTCGCGGCCCGAATATCTACGAGCAGAACACTGTGACCAGGGAGGTCTTCTCGATCTTCGGGCAGGTGGAGCCCGGGAACTCGGGTGGACCACTGCTGTCGCCCGCCGGCGACGTTTACGGGGTCATCTTCGCTAAGTCGCTGGACGACGACGACACCGGCTACGCGCTAACCGCAGATCAGGTACGCGACGACGCTCAGGCGGGCGAGGACGCCACGGCACGAATTCCAACGGGCCAATGCGCTTAGGCGCTCTGGCGATCACGAGGTGCTCGATGACGACGGATCGAGATCGGGATACCGCGGGACGGCCGCGCAATGCGCGGCCGCGCGACGACTACGGCCGCCCGCTCCCCCACGACAGGCCCGGCGTCGAGGCGCTCCCCGATGACCTCGCGCTTCCACCCGCGCAGTCGCTCGCCGAGGCACAGCGGCTGCTCGATGGCGGGCGGGCCTTTCAAGCCCACGAAGTACTGGAAGGCACCTGGAAGTCGGTGGTGCCGGACGAGGAGCGGGATCTCTGGCGTGGGCTGGCACAGCTCGCGGTCGGCGTGACCCATGCTCAGCGTGGCAACACCGTCGGTGCCGCTCGCCTGCTGCGCCGGGCCGCCGACCGGATCTCGCCGTGGACGGCCGACCCTCCGCACGGCATCGACGTACCCGGGCTGGTCGAGTGGGCGACGTCGGCGGCCGAGCGCATCGAATCCGGAACCACGCAACCGCCGCCACCGCCGCGGCTTATCAGGTAACTCGACGAGCAGGGCCTGCACTGAGTCGGTTGTCGTCGGCGACGCGTGACCTCGGTCAAGACCTACTCGTCTCGGTCTATCAGCCTCACAGCGTGGCGAGGAAGCTGAGCAGCTCGGCGGTGACGGCGTCGGGAATCTCCTCGTGCGGGAAATGCCCCGCTTCCGCGAAAAGGCGCCACCGGAACGGACCCTCGACGTACTGCCCGGAGCCCTGGGCGCTCGACGGCAGGATCCACGGGTCGAGCCGGCCGTGCAGGTGCAGCACCGGGGCCGTGATCGGCGTACGCATTCGGTATGCGAACCGGATCCCGTCGGGTCGCGGGATAGACCGGGCCGCCCACCGGAAGTACTCGGTCGCGCAGTGCGCGACCCCGGGGATCTGGATCGCCTCCCGATATCGCGTGACCGACTCGTCGTCCGGCCAGCCAGGCGCGGACCAGGCGTGCAAGAGCCGCTCGACGTACTCCCCCTTCTCTTGCACGAACCGTCGCTCGGGGAGCCAGGGCAGCTGCAATGCAAGGAGCAGGGCGGCCGCACCGATCTGCCGGCGCTCGAAGGTGAGAGCGTGCCGCAGCCGCCGCGGGTGCGGCATGGAGATCGCCGCCAGCCCGCGTACGACCGGGGCGTGCGATACCGCGAGAGACCAGGCCACGTAGGCGCCCCAGTCGTGCCCGACCACGACCGCCGCTCGCTCACCGAGCGACTTGATCACTGCGGCTATGTCGCCGGTGATGGTGAACGGGTCGTAGCCGCGCGGCGGCTTGTCGCTCGCGCCGTAGCCGCGCAAGTCGATCGCCACCGCTCGATAGCCGGCGTCGGCGATCTCCACGAGCTGATGCCGCCACGCCCACCAGAACTCGGGAAAGCCGTGCAACATCAAGACGAGCGGTCCCTGACCGAGCTCGGCAATGTGGAAGCGGGCACCGTTGGCGGCGATCGCTCGATGCGTCCAGGGGCCATCGACCTGTACGACCGACGCGTCGGGGACCCACATGGTCGCTCAGCCTGCCATATCCCTGCACTCCACACGCTTGCGTACACTCGCTTGGGCGCGCCAGGTTCTACTCCTCGGAACTGGTGGTGGGGAGCCTCTCCGCGATTAGGTCCATAACCGAGGAGTCGGTCAGCGAGCGGGCGCTCGATCCGCCGGGGGGCTGCCGGTTAACGTGTAATGCCATGACACGGAGGAGTCTGGGCCTCAGCGACGAGCTTCAGCAGTACCTTGTCGATCACAGCACCCGGCCGGACAAGATCCAACTTGCGCTTGTCGAGGAGACTGCCGCCCTCGGGCGGGCGGCCAGAATGCAAATCGGCGCCGAGCAGGGACAGTTGCTGACCATGATCACTCAGATGGTCGGGGCGCGGTTCGCCGTCGAAGTCGGCACCTTCACGGGCTACTCGTCGATCTGCATCGCGCGTGGCCTTTCGCCCCGGGGTCAGCTCCTGTGCTGCGATGTCAGCGAGGAGTGGACGGCAATCGCGCGGCGTTATTGGAAGAGCGCAGGGCTGGACAAGCGCATCGAGCTCCGCCTTGGCCCGGCACTGGAGACCCTGCAGGAGCTAACCGACCGGCCGCACGTCGACCTCGCCTTCATCGACGCGGACAAGGGCGGCTACATCGACTACTGGGAAGAGCTGGTGCCCCGGATGCGCAGCGGCGGTGTGATCGTCGTCGACAACGTGCTATGGGGCGGTCGGGTCGTGGACCCATCAGCGGACGACGCGGACACAGAGGCTGTCCGTACATTTAACGACCACGCCGCGGCCGACGGCCGCGTCGAGCTCGTCATGCTGCCGGTGTCCGACGGTCTTACGGTCGCCCGCCGCAACGCGGTCCCGAGCTGAGGCCGCGGACAGAACACGAGCACAAGTCGTCGGGGATCCAGCAAACGACCTAGAAACTTGCAACTCGGACCACTTCTACTCCTATTTCTGCCGCAGCCAGTGGCTAATCGCAGGTGCGGTGATAGAGCTCGGTGATCCCCACATATACGGCCGGGCTCGCCCAGGCGCGAAGGGTGCTCTCGCCGGCGTCGCTGCTGACCCTTATCGGTATCTGGAGGTCGTCCTCCCCGTAGTCCCCGAGAGGCCGTCGGCAACTGATGATCGACAGCTCCACCTCGCCCGATACCTGGCTCGGCGGCGCTATCCGCACCGGGTAGGACTCCACGGGGCGAGTGCGAAGCAGATCCGTCCGGCCCTCTCCACTGATCATGGCCTGTCGGTTGTCTCGGCCGAGGACCTGGACCGACGCGTCCAGCGTCACCCGGAGCACCGGGCGGCCCGAACGCTCCGCGAACGACAGCGGAGGGTGCACCGAGAGGTCGACGGCCCCGAGAATGCCGGGTGGGCCCATACATGTCGAGTCCCTGATCGAGGGGAGGCTGCCGCCCGCGTCCACGGCCGGCACGGAGGTCCTGCGCCTCGTTCCCGCCGAGGTCTGCGCAAGGATCTCCAGCGTTGGCGGTCCGGCAGCAGTCTCCGAACAGTTGGGCAAGCCGAGCGCGACTGTGATGAGTGACCACTTCTGGGGTTCAACGTCCGTCGTACCCGCGCTCGACAGACCAGGGTGGAAGCCGGGAACCGACAGAGTTGCGTCGAGGACGCGGACACGTTTTGGACCCGCGTTGTAGATCCGCACGTTGACCGGGAACGCGTCGGCCCGGCCTGTCGGGTCATAGCCGTTGCTGCCCACCGTCGCGGCGAGCGAGATGGTGTTCCGTGCCTCGCGGGTGGCGGCGGCGTCGCGCTCTTTCCGTACACCTAGTCCGCCGAGAGCGGCGCCCACGGCTAGGGCGGTGAGTATGGCCAACCAGAGCCGAGCCCTCGGGCCGAGGCGCAGTCGCCGCCGGCGGTCGCCGGTCTGCTCCGGCTCCGGGTCGGGCGCGCTCATGTCGAGCTCGAAATACGGGATCTGCTCGGGCATCTCGCTCGCTGGTACGCATCGGGAAGCCTGCGCGTTCCCGCTTGCGCAGGCTCAACTATCGTCGCGCAGGTATCCGCTCACCGAAACGCCTCGATGGAGGAGCCCGCCCATGCTGCCGTGGTCCACCCAACTCGCCGGCCGTCTCGACCACCATGTCATCGCCTCGGAGGTGCTGCGCGACAACCCGCTCGGGGACCCGTGGGAGCGCCCGCTGCTGGTCTATGCGCCACCGGGCTACGACGACGAACCCGCGCGCCGTTATCCGGTGGTGTACGTGATTCAGGGCTACACCGGCCATGTCGAGATGTGGCGGAACCGCACCGCGTTCCGGCAGCCGTTCCCCGAGACGGCCGACGCCGTCTTTGCCCGCGGCGACGCGCCCCCGGTCATCGTGGTCTACATCGACGCATGGACGGCCTACGGCGGCAGTCAATACGTGGACTCGCCGGGTACCGGGCTTTACCACACGTACATCTGCGAGGAGATCGTGCCGTGGGTTGATGCGCACTACCGCACCCAGGCCGATCGCGACCATCGCGCGATCTCCGGCAAGTCCAGCGGCGGCTATGGCGCGATGATCACGCCGATGCTCCGGCCGGACCTGTTCGGCGCCTTCGCGACCCACGCCGGCGACGCGCTCTTCGAAGCGCTCTATATCGCGATGATGCCGAAGACCGCGCGGACGCTGCGGGACGACTACGACCGGTCGATCGAGAACTTCCTCAAGGACTTCCGGTCCCGGGTTCCCATGTCGAAGGAGACCGACGGCGACCTCATCATGTGGTACGGATGCTCCGCCGCCTACTCCGCCGACGAGGATGGCACGGTAAATCTCCCCTTCGACGAGTTCGGGAAGCCGATTCCGGAGATCTGGCAGCGCTGGGTGGACTGGGATCCGGTGGTCATGGCCGGCAAGCCGCCGTATGCGGAGGCGCTGCGGTCGATGCGGGCGATCTGGATCGACGCCGGCACGCGGGACGAGTTCTTCCTCGACCTCGGCGCCGAGGCCTTCCGCAAGGCCGTTGCGAAGGCCGGCGTACCGGACGACCGGGTCTATTTCGAGCTCTTCGACGCCACCCACATGGCGATTGACTACCGCTATCCGCTATCGCTCGCTTGGCTGGCGCAGCGGATGTCGTCGTGAGCCTGTTTGGTGGCTTTGTGCATGCCTCTCTGGGTAGCTGCGACTGTGGTGGCCGGTGGGGCAGCCAGACATTCCGGCCGTCGGGTGTGGAGCGCCGCCAGAAGTAAAGATCATGGTCTAGGGCTTCACAGAGCGGCCGTTCGGACGTACAAAGCAGGTACGGCCCGGAGGGGTGCAGAGCCCTGAAGGACCGACACACGGAAGTCGGGACACCCACGCGCGACCGACCCGCGAAAGGGCCCGTCGTGACAGGCTTGACCTGCTCCGACGAAATTGACGGTGCACGCTTGGTAGCCCGGCCTACGTGCCAGCCGGCGGCGTCCCATGCAGGGGGCGCCGCCCGCACGTCCGCAGCAGTCAGGAGACCAACTCGCGCTCCAACGGCGGGCGCAGCCGGGTCCGCGGAGCGAGCCGGACCGGGCCCAGCCAGTCAGCGAGCCGGGCCGCCTCGGCTGCCACAGCGGCCTGGGTATCCGTGCTTACTTCCTCCAGGAGTCGCCAGACGATCTCGCCATCGGCACGCTGCGCCCAACCGCCGATGATCCGCCCGTCGCTCCACACCGTCGGCGCCACGTTGCCGCCCCGGTCGAACAGCGCCGGCGCGTGCGGCCCCAGGTAGAACTCGCGGCGCGACCAGCCCATGGGTGTCGGATCGAGCGCCGGGAGGAGGGCAACCCATGGCTCGGGCGCGGCGACGGGTTCGAGGTCGTCGGGCAGCAGGTAACCCGGCTCACCGTCGAGATCTGCCTCGGCAGCGCCCAGCGACGCGAGTGCCGTCTTGACGGGCCCAGCGTTCCATCCGGTCCACCAGCGCAGGTCGGCCACCGTACCCGGCCCGAAGGTCGCCAGCCACGACCGGACCAGCTCGGCCCGAGCAATGTCGGTGGGGATCACCGCCATGCCATCCGGGAACCACGCGTCGATGGGCTCCCAGATCCATTGGCTGCTCAACCACGACCCGTTGCGCGGCCGGCCGCGCCCGATCCGACCCTCGGCGGCAAGGAGCAGGAGAACCCAGCTGGTGATCGTCTGGCGGGATCCGTAGGGCTTGCCCTCGGCCAGAGTGATCTGAGTCCGCAGCCGCGGCTCATCGGCGGATAGCTCGGATGCCGCCGCCCGGCCTCGCCGGCGCAGCGCGATATGGGTGGACTCCTCAACCTGCTTGAGCCATGTCTCATCCCCCACTCCAGCCTTGGACAGAAGACCGGCATAGGTGCTGCGCTGCGCTTGTGCAAGCGCGTTGGAGCATGCCGCCTGGATCACCGGAACACGCTCGGTCGGCACGACGAACATCGTTCGTCGCATGCCAAGCAGACGAAAGAGCGAGCGCTCTTCATACAGGCATCGCTCGAGTGCGTCTATATCGATGGCTGGAGTCCGCGCGCGTACGGAGAGGAACACGCTCGCCGGGTCGGTGGCGTGCAGCGCCACCATGTTGCGTGCGACCTCGACCGCGGTCGTGGGTTGCGTGCTCTTGGCCAGCAGGTGGCGAATCCCGAGCCGGGCCTGCCGCTCATCCGCCCCGATGCGCCTCACACCTGGTTTCTAGCAGACCGTACTGAATAAGGAGATGGCAGGCCGTTCGCCGAAGCCGCCGTCTGATCCGCCAAGCTTCGCAAACCGGAGGATTGCGGCTCGCCCGCGGTCCGCCGAAGCTGCCGTCTGATCCGCCAAGCTTCGCAAACCGGAGGATTGCGGCTCGCCCGCGGTCCGCCATCCTCCAGTTACGTGATCTTGGCGGATCAAACCGCGAGTCACCGTCGGGCACGGTCTGGCTTGGAGACGCCGTGGCCTTGAAATCCAGTGAACTAATGTATTGAGTCGAAGCCATTGAGCCAACGGCACATTCATTGCCTCGGACTATTGACTATGGTCCTAGCCTCGAACTCCTTGTGGCAACGGTCTTTACCCGTGGCGGAATAAAACGTGCGAATTTAACCGCGGCGGGCGCCGCGCCGGCGCGATGCATACCAGACCATCCCGGCCGCGGCTCCGGCGCCGAGTGCGGTCGCCGCCAGGACGGGCTTGCTCGGCATCGACAGCGACGGGACTCGCTGCCGCAACGACACCGGCTTGCTGAATACGAGGACCGGCCAGCCTCGGGCCGCCGCTTCCTTACGGAGCGCCCGATCCGGGTTGACCACGTAGGGGTGGCCGACCGCCTCGAGCATCGGAAGGTCGGTGGCCGAGTCGCTGTAGGCATAGCTTCGGGTCAGGTCATAGCCCTCGGTGGTGGCCAGCTCGTGGATTGCCTTCGCCTTGTTCTCGCCGTAGGCGTAGAACTCGATCTCGCCGGTGTAGCGGCCATCCTCGATGACCAGGTGAGTTGCAATCACCCGGTCGACCCCGAGCATCTCGCCGACGGGTTCGACGATCTCCGCGCCGGACGAGCTGACGATGACTACGTCGCGACCGGCGGTGTGATGCTCCTCGATAAGCGTGACGGCCTCGTCATACACCAGCGGGTCGATCAGGCCATGCAGCGTTTCGCCGACGATCTCCTTTACCTGCTCGACGCTCCACCCGGTGGACAGCGACGACAGATACTGCCGCATCCGCTCCATCTGATCGTGGTCGGCACCGCCCACGAGGTAGACGAACTGGGCATATGCGCTCTTTAGCACCGCTCTCCGGTTGATCAGGCCACCCTGATAGAACGACCGACTGAACGCCAGGGCACTTGACTTGGCGATCACCGTCTTATCGAGATCGAAGAAGGCAGCCGTCCGGTGCTGCTGTGCGGTCACACCAGCCGAGCATAGAGGGCTCGGTTGACCGCGAGCCGACGGTGCGTCGACGGTTACGCGACGTGCCACGCGCCTTCCCGCTGCCCGCAGCTGTCCCACCCCGGCGTTCGCACTGGGCCGGAAGGTGGATGGACGGCGTGAGCTACCACGTATCCATCCATGGCGGGTGGCCGGATGACACCGCCGACTAGGAGGCGCAGCAGTGGCTGATGAGACCTACGAGATCTGCGATGCGCCACAATTCGCTGACGCTGCATCAGTAATTGGACGAACGGCCCAGGTTATTGCCATTTCATCGATAACAGTTCCGTAGGCGGGTTTACTAAATGGCCCGTCGGGTAGACGATGGAACCTGCAGCCACCACGCTGGCCGCACATGCCCGGCACCGGCTCCTCCCCCCCGAGTCGGTCCGTGGTGACGACCCCCGCTCTCCCCCCCGGCGGGGGTCGTCCTATATGTTCAGCTGTCCTTCCATCCTTACGACCAGCAACCGCGGGTGCTGCGGTGCGGGACTGTGGATGGCCCGGCCAACCCGGAGCTCGCTCCACAGGGTCGGAAAAGTCCGGCCGTTCGTGCACAGGCGAGGCGCTCCTGCTAGCACCAGGTCTCCGGGCTGCCGACACTCGACTACGTGCGTGAGGTCGGACACAGCCAGCCGCGACCGCTCGTCGTCACGTCCGATCCGGCCCTGCTCGATGACGTGCTGCGGCTTGCTGCCGCCGTCGATGTCGAGCCGGAGGTCGCGCCGGATCTAGGAGCCGCGCGCCGGCTTTGGCAGGCGAGCCCGATGATCGTTGTGTGCGCCAAGGCCGCCGCGACGGCTGACCCAGCCTCGCTTCCGCGGCGACCCGAGGTGTACGTCACGGTGTCGGGTCCGGTGGACGCGGCGATCCTTCGGGTCGGCCTGGCCTTAGGCGCCGCGGCTGTCTTGTCCCTTCCGGACGACGACGCCCGGCTGGCGGCGGCCTTCGCCGACACGGTAGAGAGCGGCGGCCGTTCCGGCCCGGTTGTGGCCGTAGTAGGTGCTCGGGGCGGCGCCGGCGCGTCGACACTAGCCGCGGCTCTTGCCGTCACCGCCGCACGGCGAGACCAGCAGGTGGTGTTGGTTGACGCCGACCCGTTCGGCGGTGGCATCGAACTCGTACTCGGCGGTGAGGATGAGAGTGGGCTGCGCTGGTCCGCTCTGCGGTCCACTCGAGGCCGGACGAGCGGGAGCACACTGCGGGCCGCACTCCCCACCTGTCGCGGCGTAGGGTTCGTCTCTTGGGACCGGGCGGCTGGACGGGACGTGCCGACCGAGTCGGTGGCATCCGTCGTCGAGGCAGCCGCCCGGGTCAGCGACATCGTCGTGGGAGACGTAGCACGGTATCCCGACCGGGCCGGCGATGCCGTTCTCACCAGGTCGACGACCGCGTTCCTCGTCGTACCCGCGGAAGTCAGGGCGGCCGCGGCCGGCGAGCGGGCGGTCAACCGGTTGTCCGGGTACGTCACCGACGTGCGGGCGGTGGTCCGGGTGCCCGGCCCGTGCAGTCTCGAGCCCAGGGCAGTCGCCGAGGCGCTCGGCATACCGCTGTTCGCCGAATTGCGATCCGAACGCGGCATTGGCCAATCACTCGAGCAGGGCTCAGCCCCGGCGGGCAGTGGCCGTGGTCCGCTGGCCCGGTTGAGTCACCTGATACTCGATGACATCGGCGCGCGACCGGCACTGATGGCGGGCGATCCCCTTCTCGCACCCGAGGCGGGAACCGCGGCCCGGCCACCGGGCGACCGCCCGGCGCAGGCAGACGGTGATCTCTGGCCCGACGAAGACGAGGTGATGTCGCGGATCGTCGCGTACACCAAGGGTCCTCCACCGTGAGGTCCCCAACCCACCCCCGCGGTGGCGCCGAAGATCGTGGCGCCGAAGATCAGCGGCTTGCTCGAGCGTCATGGAACTCCCGTGCCGCCGACCCTGGCCTGATCGATCGGGTACGCATGCGCCTCGTCGAGACCGGGATGGCGGCGACGCCGGCGGCGATTGCCGCTGTCGTCCGAGAGGAGGCTGGCGTGCTGGGTGATGCGGCGGTCCTCGACGTGGTCGAGGCGCTGCGTCCGGAGCTGACCGGCATCGGGCCGCTGGACTCGCTGGTCGCTGATCCGGAGGTGACCGACGTGCTGGTCAACTCGCCCGATGAGGTGTGGGTGGACCGCGGCAGCCGGCTGGAGCGAGTTGCCGTCCGGTTCACCAACGAGGCGGCCGTCCGCCGGCTCGCCCAGCGTCTTGCTGCGGCCGGCGGCCGGCGGCTCGACGACGCGAGCCCGTTCGTCGACGCGAGGCTGCCAAGCGGCGTCCGGGTTCACGCGGTCATCCCGCCGATCGCGCCGGGCGGGACGTGCATCTCGCTCCGGGTTCCGCGCCGGCGCGGCTTCACTCTGGGCGAGCTGGCGGAGTCGGGCACCGTGGCGACAGCGGGTGCGTCCCTGCTGCGCCGGCTGGTGGACGCCCGGGTGGCGTTCCTGGTGTCGGGTGGTACGGGCACCGGCAAGACCACGCTGCTGTCGACCCTCCTGTCGCTGGTCTCCGCTCGAGAGCGCATCGTTCTGGTGGAGGATTCATCGGAGCTGCGGCCCGATCACCCGCATGTCGTACGCCTTGAAGGCCGGCCCGGCAACCTCGACGGGGTCGGAATGGTCGCGCTGCGTGACCTGGTGAGGCAGGCCCTCCGAATGCGTCCCGATCGGCTGGTCGTCGGCGAGGTTCGTGGCGGCGAAGTCGTCGAGTTGCTCGCCGCGCTGAATACCGGGCACGACGGCGGGTGTGGGACGATCCACGCCAATTCGGTTGTGGATGTCCCCGCTCGGGTGGAGGCGCTTGCCGTCGCCGCCGGCCTGGATCGGGCGGCGGTCCACAGCCAGCTCGCCGCCGGCTTGCGGGTCCTTGTTCATTTGACCCGAGACCGGGAGGGAATGCGTCGGGTCGCGTCGATCGGTGTACTACACCGCGCCCGGGCCGGCTTGGTGCATGTCGTGCCTGCAGTCGAGTTCATGCCAGAGCCGGTCGCCGGCCCGGGCGGCGGCCGGCTGGCCGAGATGATCGGACCGCTGCCGGTCTCGGTCCCGCCGTCGCCTCGGCCTGCAACCACACCGCTCTGAAGTGCTGCTCGAAGGACTTCCGAGGTGGGTCTCGTGGCTGCGGTCCTGTTCGGGCTCGCGGCGTTCGCTGCTGTTGGGGGGTTGACGCGGATTCTGGCCATCGTGCGGTTGGACCGCGCTCTTCCCGTCGTACAGCAGCCGGCCCAACCGCAGGCAGCAGGCCGCGGAGCCAGTGCCAACAGTGGGCCTGACTCGACGTCCGACTCGGGTGAGCACCCGAGTTGGGTGACGGGGTGGAAGGCGTTCGGCTCGCGTCGGGTCGAGAGCCAGAACAGGGCTGAGGTCATCGGGCTGTGCGCGGCGCTCGTCGCCGAACTTCGGGCCGGTCGGAATCCACCTGAAGCGCTCGCCCAGGCGGGACGCAGTCACCATCTGGGTGCGCCACGTGGCGTGAAATCCGCGCTGGCCGACGGCGACGTCCTCCGCGGGCTGCGGTTGGACGCTCAGACGCCGGGGCGGGAAGGATTACGCGCACTCGCAGCCTGCTGGCAGGTGGCCGAGCAACACGGTCCCGGCCTGGCCGACGCGGCCGCGGGGCTGGTCGGCTCGCTCCGCGCCGACGAGGAGCACCGCCGCCGCATCGCGGCGGAGCTTGCCGGTCCGCGCGCGACGACTCGGCTGCTGGCCATGCTGCCAATCGTCGGGATCACCATGGGAGAAGCGTTGGGCGCCGCTCCCTTGCCGTTTCTGTTCGGCTCGTCGTTGGGCAGGACGCTCCTCGTGGCCGGGATAGCCCTGGAGGTCGCCGGCCTCTGGTGGATGTCGCGCATTACTGCCCGAGCACTTGCGCGAGGCCGACCATGAACAGGCCCGCCGGCTACCTGAAAGGGCCAGCCCTCCTCTCTCCTGCCACTCCGCTGATGGCCAACCCCCTGATTTGGTTGGCGGTGGGCATCTCGCGTCCCCGTGATGGGACGGCACCAGGCCGGGCTTCGCCGCGCTCCGCACGAGGCGGGCCCGCCATGGCCGCAACATCCCCCACTCCACCCGAGGCGGGCTAGCCATGGCCGCGACGTCCGCCACTCCACCCGAGGCGGACTAGCCATGGCAGCGACGTCGGCCGCTCTGTGTCTCGGTGCCGCGGTGCTGGTGTGGTTCGCGCCGCGAGTAGCAGCGGCTTCCCGACTCGATCAGGTGGATCGTGCGGGCCGATCCGGACGGGAGGGTTTCCGCGACCTCGATACCCGACTCGTCCGGCCGGGCTCTGAGTGGCTCGGCTCGCTTAGGGGAACGGTTGCCCGGGCACCGACGATCGTGGCCGTCGGCATCGGAGTGCTGGTCGCAGCGGCGGTCGGCGGTGGGCTTGGCATACTCCTCGGCTGCGCGGCCGGCGTGTTCACCCGCCGCGTCTTGCACGGCACAGCTGTCTCGGCCGCCGGCCAGAGAAGTCGTCGGCTGGCCGTGGATCTCCCGCTCGCGACCGAGCTGCTGGCGGCGTGCCTGGCCGCCGGCGCACTGCCGCCGCAGGCGGCCGAAGCGGTGGCAGGAGCAGTGAACGAGCCGCTCGCCGGAGAGCTTCGGCGAGTCGTGGCGACGCTACGCCTTGGCGGTGATCCGGTCCGGACCTGGGCCGGGCTCACGGAGGGACCACTGCAATCGCTCGGTGCGGCCTTCGTGCGGTCGGCTGACACGGGTGCGCCTCTGGTCAATCTGCTCACGGAGCTCGCGACCGAACTGCGCTCGCGGGAGCGGATTGCCGCGGAGGCCGAGGCTCGCCGGGTCGCGATCCGGGCGGCGGCACCGCTCGGTCTCTGCTTCCTGCCGGCCTTCGTCCTGATCGGGCTGGTACCGATCGTCGCCGGACTCGTCCAGAGTCTTTCGATCTGACCCTCGCCGCCAACCGTCCACAGGGTCGAGATATTTGCGGCCTTAGTCCCCAGGTAATGAAGCGACCAAGTCGACCAGCGCGGATCAGAGAAGGCTTGCAGTCGCAGCGGGAAGTCGCTCGATGCCCGAGCCGGCCGGCCAGCCGGATCAGGGGAGGTGCCATGATTCGCAGGGTTCAAGAATGCTGGAGGCTAATCCGCGAGATGCCGGGAGCGCTGCGTCGTGGGGTCCCACCCGCCTCGCGGCCCGGGGCGGTGCTTCGGCTCCTGGCGAACGCCGCGCACGGCGGCCGAGTCGCGATCTGTCTCGTCTTGCACTGGGCGGGGGGTGCATCCCTCCGGCGACGGGTCCGCGCTAAGGCGTGCGAGGCCGGCATGGCGACGGCGGAGTATGCGGTAGGAACGGTCGCCGCAGCGGCCTTCGCGGTAGTCCTATACAAGATTGTGACGGGTGGCGCGGTGACCGGGCTCGTCACTTCGATCGTCAAGCGCGCGCTCACGTCGCTGTCCTAACGGCGATGATCTAGCGCTCGATGGCCGCACAACAGGCGCATGAATTAGCGGCCACTCGGTCGTGTCACTGACTGGGAGCCAGGCGCGCCGGTCGCGCCTGGGCTCCCGCGCCTGCAGTCCAGTCCGACCGGGAGGTGGGTCGATGGTTGTCCTTGGCCACGCCAAGATTCGCAGACGCCGGCGCCGGAGAAATCAAGTCGAGCTGCGGCGAGACCGCATCCGCCAGGAAAGGGGCATGGTCGTTGCTGAGACAGCGTTGGCCCTGCCGGCGCTCGTGCTTGTCGTCGGGCTGATGCTGTGGGCCGTTCTCGCGGTCACGGCGCAGCTGCGGTGTGTCGATGCGGCCCGAGCCACCGCCCGAGCGGCCGCGCGCGGCGATGGCGTGGCGGCAAGCGTGGCGGCAGGCCACCGGCTGGCACCGAAAGGCGCACACATTGCGGTGACGCAAAGCGGCGGACTGGTGCACGTCGAAGTTAGCGCCAGGACAGCCCCCTTCGGCGGGGCTGTTCCGGCACCGACGTTGACGGTGTCTGCCGATGCGACCGTCGCGGTGGAACCAGGCTGCGCCGGTGAGTCCTGCTAATGCGCAGTTGTGGATGCGGCAAAAGCGGCGCCGCCGCGGTCAGCACCGCGCTCTCGTCGTCATTCCCGTCGCGGGCGAGTCGTGAGCGCGGATCGGGGAGCGTCTATGTCCTCGGGCTGATCGCAATCGTCGTCCTTCTTGGCATGACGGGCGTCAGCCTCGGTGCGGGACTCGTCGCCCGCCACCGCGCCGCCGCGGCAGCGGACTTGAGCGCGCTCTCGGCGGCCGCGCATGTGCTCGAGCGCGGTGGCGCTGCCTGCGAAACGGCGGCGCATGTGGCGAGCGCTCAAGGCGCACGCCTGACGTCCTGCCGGCTTGCCGGAGCGATCGCATCCGTAACCGTCCAGGTAAGCCTGCCAGGACCGCTTTCTCGCCTCGGTCCAGCCACAGGTCAGGCCCGCGCTGGACCAACCGCCAGTTGATGACCACGAGTGATCCCGCATTCGCGGGCGCGAGCGCCACTTGGCCGCGCGAGGATGTCAGGTATCGAGGAGCTGATAGATCTCGACAGCGTCTGTCTTTCCTTTCACCTGGACCCGCCCCATCGGTACGGTGCGGGCCGAGGGCAGGCGGCGTGCAGTTTCCGGACCGATCACCACGCCCCCGACCGGTGCGGCGCCTTCCAGCCGGGCAGCGAGATTCACCGCGTCGCCGATGACGGTGAAGGTGCGACCGCCCGACGTTCCGAGTACGGCCACGGCCGCCTCGCCGGTGTTGACCCCGACTCGGAATCGCGGCCAGCCCTGATGCTTGCCGGCGATCTCCGCGGTGATCTGTTGGACTGTGAGCGCCGCGCGCGCTGCCCGCAGCGGGTGATCCGGTTGATCGCCGCGAACATTGAACGTTGCCACCAACGCATCCCCGATTATCCGGTCGACCTGACCACCAAACCGCTCGACGATCGGAGGGATGGCCACCGTGAAGTACTCGTTCAGCATTGTCGTCACCTCATGCGGCGGGTGCTTCTCCGAGAATGCGGTGAAGCCCTGCAGGTCAGCAAAGAGGATGCTGATCTCCCGCATACCGGCGGTGGTGTCCTCCGAATAAAGGGCCGCGAAGCGCTCCTCGTACCACTGGCGGTGCGCACTGGCAGCTACCAAGGTGACGGCGGCGAGCATCAACAGGTGCCACTCCCACCAGCTGGCATGCCAGTTACGGCCCACCGCTACGGCAATCGCGGCCTCCGCAAGCAGCGTGAACGCGGAGATCACCGCTATCAGCAGTCGGACCGACCCCGGACGCCGCGGGACGCGCAGGTAACGCGCCACCGCGATCGCGTACAGCACGGTTGCCCCGACGGCAAGGGCGACCAGCGGCCCCGATGCTCGCTCGGGTGGGGCCGAGTTGCCGAGCGGCGGAACGCCCGCGGCCGACGCGACCCCCCACCCAACCAGGACGACGAGCAGCAGACCTCGCCCGAGTCCCGACCGACGCATCAGCTCATGGGCTCGACTGGGCGGAAGCTCCATGCTCGACGCAGCGGCGAAAGCACCCGCAACGATCAATCCGATTGCGGGAGCGATCGTGAAGCCGGTGTTAGGGCCGGCGAGCAGAACGCCCGGAGTCGCGAGGGCATGCAACCCGAGAAAGCCTGCGGCCGCGAGAAATGCGAGCGAAATCAGGAAGATTCGCGCGTCACCGCGCCGCTGCGCGGTCGTACCCGTCGCATAGGCGAGCGCGGCACTCAACCCACCGGCAGCAAGCACAAGCCAGAAGTGAGCCGGATGGTGCTCCCAGGCAACATCGAGACGCGGCCGAGCGATCAGCAGTGCGAGGCCGGCCATGGGCAGCGCCAAGGCGACGATCAGGGCGAGGCGGCCGCTCCTCATCGACCTGTTTCGGTCGCGGCCGGGCGCTTGGCGGACATGTCCGGGGACGAGTCACGAGCGAGCAGCTCGTGCACCTGGCTAACAACGATCGACCCCTCGCCGACCGCCGAGGCAACCCGCTTGACCGAGCCATGCCGGACGTCGCCGACAGCGAAGATGCCCGGAACGCAGGTCTCTAGCATCAGCGGCGGACGCGGCAACGGCCAATCCCTGCTCGGGAGGCCTGCGATGACATCGCGTCCAGTGATCAGATAGCCCGACTCGTCACGCTGTATGTCCGGCGGCAGCCAGGCGGTATGCGGCGTAGCCCCGATCAGAATGAAGAGCGCGCTGGCTTCCGCGGTCCGCGTCTCGCCGGACGGGCGATCGCGCAGTCTGATCCACTCGAGTCGGCCGTCGCCGCCGCCATCGACAACCTCCGTTTCCAGGTCGACTCGAACACCGGCTGCGGCAATCTCGTCAATCAGGTATTGCGACATGCTCTCGGCCAGCGATGACCCGCGAACAAGAACGGTCACGCTGCGGGCGTATCGAGCGAGGTGCAGGGCCGCCTGCCCGGCCGAGTTGCCGCCGCCGACAACGACGGCGTCCTTGCCGGCCAGCGCCCGAGCCTCCCACACCGACGCACCGTAGAAGACTCCCGCGCCCACCAGCGCCTCCAAGTCCGGAACGCCGATACGCCGATAGCTCACGCCGGTCGCGAGAACAACCGCGCGAGCCCGCGCCCGCTGGCCGTTCGCGGCGGCCACGGTGTGCCAGCGCGGCTCGCTGCTGAGTCCCACCGCTTCGCGCATGAGTAGGAAGTTGGTCCCGAACACCCATGCCTGCTGATAGGCCCGCTGGGCCAGATCGGCACCACTGACCCCGCGGGAGAAGCCAAGGTAGTTGCGAATCAGCGAACTCGAGCCAGCCTGGCCGCCGATCGCCTCGCGCTCCACGACGAGCGTGCGCAGGCCCTCGGAGGACGCATACACGGCCGCTGCCAGACCAGCCGGGCCGGCGCCGACCACGATCAGGTCGAAGTCGGCATCCCCGTCGAGATGCGTGCGGACGCCATATGCATCCGCGAGTTCGGCGTTCGTCGGATCGACCAGGACCCGACCATCGAGCAGCAGCACGACTGGCAATGCGGTGCCGGACTGGTCCGCCTCGGCGAGCATTCGCCGGCCGATCGGGCTGTCGCTGTCATGAAAGACGTGTTGAACGCCGTTGCGAACGAGCAGGCTGCGCAGTTCGTGAGTGCGCGGCGAGGAAGGACTGCCAATGACGGACACCTCTCGCGGCACCAGGGAGATGGCCCGCTCCCACTCCAGCAGGAACTCCGTGATGGTGCGATGAAAGTATTCGTCCGCAGGTCGCCACGGCTTGAGCACGTAATAATCGATCTTGCCCAGCGCCATGAGGCGCAGAATCACTTCCGCGGTCGGCGGATCGGCCCAGGCGCCCCAATCCACCAGAAGGCCGCGCTTTGCCTCCGGATAGAGGGCCCGGACCCGCCCGAAGAAGTGGTCCTCGTCAACCTGGTCGGAGCCGCCAACGTCGCACAACACGACGGCAACCTGGGCGTTCTCGTCTCTCAACGACTGCAGGGTGGCGAGTGCGGCCGCGCCGGAGCTCTTCGCGACAACGTCATAATCAGCCCCGTAGCGGCGCCGCAGTTGCTCGCTGATTAGATGACGCGCCTTCGGGTCTCCCTCGACGACGAGCAGCCACCCACGCGCAGCGCCAGATCCTGAGGCATTCATCAGGTGCCCCTCCCCCGCGTCGGACCGTCCAGTACCTGCCTTCGGGACACCCTCGGCCGTTGGTCGTCAGTGTAGAGATCGGGAAATGCCTTGGTGAATAGCCTCGTACCTCGCCGATTGGACGAGTGAAGTGTGCCGGTGCGCCTGTCCACAGCGCCGGTGTGGTGCTCAGTGGACTAGATCGACGATCTGCGCTATGAGCCGGGCGGACGGTCGAAGGCTCCGAAGCCCCCGCTGTCTGCCGGCGGCGGGCCGAGCCCGCTGCTCGTCGTGCCGTACGGGCGGACGCCGGGCCGTTGTACGTCGAACCGTGCGGTCGGCGGCTCGCGCTCGCCACTAGGCCGGTCCGCATCTGACGGACTCACGGGGCGCTCGGCGGCCGGGCCTTCGCCCGTGCGATCGCCGACGGGGCTGGACGTCGGGCCGCCGCCGGGACCAGTGTCCGCTGATTGGTCGCCCGGGGCGCCACTGCCGACGTACGGCCGGACCAGGCCGCCGTTGCGGCGTTTCTCGCGCTCCTCTTCAAGTTCCTGGCGCTGCTGCTCCAGCTCGACGCGCTGCCTCTCATGAGCAGCACGGAGTTCGCGCTGCTCGCGATGGCGCAACCGAGCCCGCCGGGTACTGACGCGGAGTAGCCAAATTGCGATCGGCAGCGCGAAACCGCAGGCGGCGCCGAGCGCGAAAATCTCCCAGCCGGACGCGTGAACGGTCTCGCCGAACACGTCGAAGACGGCGTCCTGTTCGGATCCAGCAATCACGCCGGCGGTGACGATCGCAATGGCAGCGAGCAGCAGGATCGCGATCACAATCATGACGACCTCCTACGCCAGCCGGCTCCGCAGGGGGCCGACAAATGTGATCGTCGAGAAACCTACCCTGTCAGCCTGAGCCGACACGAGAGTCGCAGGTCAGAAAACCGAGGTGCCCGACGGCCAACAGAACCCGGAGCGGTTCGGCCCCCCGCCACAGTGCGCCCTGTGCCCGCTGCTTGGCGCCAGGTAACCGTGATCATTGGACCGAATTGTCCGATTCTGATCCCCGTACTGGGCATAAGGCGGGGGCGCCGGCGAGCAGGACGTCGAGCACGCGGATGGCACCGGCTTTGTCGAGCGGCGTGTTGCCGTTGCCGCATTTCGGACTCTGCACACATGCCGGACAGCCGCTGGCGCACTCGCAGGCGGCGATGGCTTCGCGGGTGGCGGACAGCCAGTCGCGGGCCCGACCGAAACCGCGTTCTGCGAAACCGGCCCCGCCCGGCTGTCCGTCGTACACGAAGACCGTGGGCAGCGCGGTGTCCTCATGCAACGCCGTGGACACCCCGCCGATGTCCCACCGGTCGCAGGTCGCGAAGAGCGGCAGCAGGCCGATGGACGCGTGCTCTGCCGCGTGCAAGCAGCCGCCAAGGTCGGGCCACTCGATGTCGAGCGACCCCACCTGGGCCTGGCTCAAGGTCCACCAGACGGCCCGGGTCCGAAGGTGGCGTGGCGGCAAATCGAGCGGCTCCTCGCCGAGCACCTCACCCGAGATCACCCGCTTGCGGAGGTAGGAGACGACCTGATTGGTCACCTCGACCGTGCCGAAGCACAGCCCAGCGGCACGCCACGCCTCGGTGCGCTCGGTCGCGAGCACCCTGATATCGGTGATGTCGCGAGCCGTGGTGGTGTAGTCGGGCATGGCAGGCGTCACAAATGCGGTCGCCTCGGCCAGATCCAGCCGCTCCACGACATATGTCTCACCCTGATGCAGGTAGACCGCGCCGTCGTGAACAGTGGCGTGGGCGGCGCCCGCGTCGACCGTGCCGAGCAGGCGCCCGGTCGTGCTCTCCACGACCTCGACCGGTCGGGCACCGGCTCCGCGTATGTCGGCCAAGTCGCTCGCCCGCTCGGCCCGGGTCCAGAACCACCCCACCGCCCGGCGGCGCAGCAGGCCACGGGCCTCGAGGTCGGGCACGAGGCCCGGTGCCGCCGGACCGAAATGCTCCAGGTCGGCCTCGGTCAGCGGCAGCTCGCACGCGGCAGCGCAAAGGTGCGGCGCCACGACGTAAGGGTTGTCGGGGTCGAGCACGGTCGCCTCGACCGGCGCACCGAACAGTGCCTCCGGATGATGAACGAGGTAGGTGTCCAGGGGGTCGTCCCGGGCGACGAGGACCGCGAGGGCGTCCCGGCCGCCGCGGCCTGCCCGCCCGGCCTGCTGCCACATCGAGGCGCGGGTGCCCGGGTAGCCGCCGAGAACCACGGCATCCAGCCCGGACACGTCCACCCCCAGCTCGAGGGCGCTGGTGGCGGCGAGACCCAGCAGCTCGCCCTGGTGCAGTGCGCGTTCAAGCTCGCGCCGCTCCTCGGCGAGGTAGCCCGCGCGATAGGCGGCGACTCGGTTGACCAAGTCTGGGTCGACCGGCGCGAGCGCCTGCTTGGCAAGCAGGGCGGCGATCTCGGCGCCGCGGCGGGAACGATGGAAGGCGACGGTACGGACGCCGTCCGCCACGAGATCCGCGAGCAGGTCGGCCGATTCGGCTACCACGGAGCGCCGGATCGGGGCGCCGTGCTCACCGGACAGCCTCGTCAATGGCGGCTCCCAGAGGACGAAGGCGGTTTCGCCGCGCGGGGAACCGTCATCGGCGACCGCCGCCACGGGCAGCCCGGTCAGCTTGCTCGCGGACACGCTGGGCTCGGCGACGGTGGCGGAGGCGAGGACGAAGACCGGCGCGGCGCCGTACCGAGCAGCGACCCGGCGCAACCGGCGCAGCACCTGCGCCACGTGCGAGCCGAAGACTCCGCGGTAGACATGGCACTCGTCGATCACGACGAAGGCCAGTGAGCGAAAGAGGCGCGCCCAACGCTGGTGCCCCGGCAAAATCGTCCGGTGCAGCATGTCGGGGTTGGTGAGGACGTAGCCGGCGTGCGATTTGATCCAGTCCCGACCCTCCGGGGTGGTATCTCCGTCGAGGGTGGCCGCCCGGACGCCATGACCTTCTAGGTCGAGTTCGCGGATGGCTCGCCACTGATCTGCAGCGAGGGCCTTGGTGGGTGCGACATAGAGCACCGTCGGGGTTGCGGCGGCGCGCGGCGCGGCGAGGATCGCCGAGAGTGCCGGCAAGAGGTAGGCCAGGGACTTGCCGGCCGACGTGCCTGCGGACAGGACGACCGAACGGCCTGCCCAAGCGTGCTCGGCGGCGCTGACCTGGTGCGTCCAGGGGTGCTCGATGCCGATCGCGCCCAGTCGGTCCACCAAGCGCGGATGTGACCAGCTAGGCCAGTCGGCCAGCACCTCCGGCCGGGCCGGAACGTGCTCCACGTGCGTCACCCGCTCGCGGCGGCCCGAAGGCAGGAGCAGGCGATCGAGGATGGTCGTCGCGCTAGTGGCACGAGTCGCCGAGGCGGGCATCACAACGACCCAGTCTCGCAGCCACGCCTGACTGGGACGCCGGACAGGTTTCGCGGTTGTCGGTCCGCTCAAGAACATTTTGGAACGGAGCCGGGATGTCTCGACCCGGGTCGGACTCGCAGGAACTGAAGCGAGGATTTCGTGGGATGTCTGCCTTCGACGGCATTAGGTGATTGAATCGCTGGGGCGGTCGCCCACCCGGCGCCGCACCAGCCACACCGCCGTGTCGCCTCGGCGCATATGGTCGATGCCATGGGGTCTGGCTGACGCTCGAAGCATGGAGGATTCGTGGATCTGACACTGTCCACCCGCACTCAAGGGGACCGGACCATCGTCGAGATCGGGGGCGAGATTGACGTCTACACCGCACCCAAGCTCCGGGAGCGCCTGGTGGACCTCGTCACCGCCGGCAATTACCACCTCATCGTGGACATGGAGGGCGTCGAGTTCCTCGACTCCACCGGCCTTGGCGTCCTGGTCGGAGGGCTCAAGCGAGTACGGGCACACGACGGATCGCTGCGGCTGGTATGCACACAGGAGCGTATTCTCAAGATCTTCAGGATCACCGGTTTGACCAAGGTCTTCCCGATCCATAGCACTGTCGAGGAGGCCGTCGAGGCGGACGACTGACCTGGCGCGATGGAGACCGTAGAGATCGAATTCACCCCGCTGCCGGCGCATGTCCGTACCGCCCGGCTGGTGGCATCGGCGGTCGCCCGGCAATGCGGGGTCGACGAGGCGGTGCTCGACGAGGTGCGGCTTGCAGTCGGCGAGGCCTGCTCCCGCGCGGTCGAACTCCACGCGCAAGCTGCACCCAAGGTGCCGGTGTCCGTGGTATTCGCCGACGCACCCGGCCGGTTCATCGTGTCGGTCAGGGACCGCTTGCCCGAACCTCCAGACCAAGAACCCGTCGAGACCGAGATCCGGCTCGCTGTGCTCACCGGGCTCGTCGACGACCTCGAGATCGAAAAGCTGGACGGTGGGTCCGAGATCACGATGAGCTGGCCGGCGACCGGACGTCTGCGAACAGGTGTCCGGCCGCCGCTGCCCCGGTCCAGCCCGGTGACGGGATAGGGCGATCCGGTCCGCGGGGCACCGCCAGCTTGGCTACCGTCTGTCACCCTGCGTAGACTCCGACGCCTACCCCTGTTTGCGGCCAACTTGGGCGCTGTCAGGCGACTAGCAGGGCCGCGAGCCGGGGGTGGAGCCCACCAGCAGCGGCCTGACCGTCGTGCGCCGGTGGGGCCGCAGCGATCGTTAGTGCAGCCCCCGTGATCCGGGTGGTCGCCCGACGTGTTCGGATGGCCACCTTGGGGGCAGGTCTCTTGCCCATCGTCAAGGAGGACGGATGTCCGGGGCCCACCTCACCGCGCAGGTCGGCGCGTCGATATCGCTAACCGGCAGCAACCTGACCTACCTCTATGTCGTTGCTGCGGTCGCGCTGGCCGCCCTGCTCGTGGCGGTGCTCCTCGTCCGCGAGGTGCTCGCGGCCGGCGAAGGCACCGCGAACATGCAGCGGATCTCCGCGGCGATTCAGGAGGGTGCGGCCGCCTACCTCACCCGCCAGTTCCGGACGCTCGGTGTCTTCGCGGCGGGCGTGTTCTTTCTGCTCTTCCTGCTGCCAGCGGACAGTACGAGCGAGCGGGTGGGGCGGTCGATCTTCTTCCTGGTCGGGGCGCTGTTCTCCGCGCTGACCGGCTATGTGGGCATGTCGCTCGCCGTACGCAGCAACGTCCGGGTCACCGCCGCCGCACAGGAGGCTGGGACGCAGCCCGCGACGCGGATCGCGTTCCGGACCGGCGGTGTGGCCGGGATGTTCACGGTCGGCCTCGGTCTGTTCGGTGCCGCGCTCGTCGTCCTGATCTACAAGGAGAACGCGCCGAAGGTCCTCGAGGGCTTCGGCTTCGGCGCGGCCATGCTGGCGATGTTCATGCGGGTCGGCGGCGGCATCTTCACAAAGGCCGCCGACGTGGGCGCCGACCTGGTCGGCAAGGTGGAGAAGAACATTCCAGAAGACGATCCGCGGAACGCGGCGGTAATCGCGGACAACGTGGGGGACAACGTTGGCGACTGCGCAGGAATGGCCGCCGACCTCTTCGAGTCGTATGCCGTCACGCTCGTCGCGGCGCTGATCCTCGGCAAGCTTGCCTTTGGCACCGAGGGCCTCGTCTTCCCGCTACTCGTCCCGGCCATCGGCGTGCTCACCGCGGTGATCGGTATTTATAGCGTCTCACCCAGGCCGGGCGATCGGTCCGGGATGACGGCGATCAACCGCGGGTTCTTCATCTCGGCGGTGATCTCGGCGGTTCTGGTCGCCATCGCGGCGTACGCATATCTGCCCGACTCGTTCGCCGAGTTCGAGGGCCTGACCAACCAGGAAATTGTCACCTCGGACGGCGACCCCCGCCTGATCGCAGTCCTGTCCGTACTCATCGGCATCGTCCTCGCGGCCGCGATCATGCAGCTCACCGGCTACTTCACGGAGACGAACCGGCGGCCGGTCAAGGACATCGCCAAAACGTCGCTCACCGGCCCCGCCACAGTGATCCTCTCCGGTGTGTCGGTCGGCCTCGAGTCGGCCGTCTACGCGGCCCTGCTGATCGGTGCGGGCGTCTTCGGTGCCTACCTCCTCGGCGGCGGCATCGCGATCCTCTCGCTCTTCTGCGTCGCGCTGGCCGGCACGGGCTTGCTCACCACCGTCGGCGTGATCGTCTCGATGGACACCTTTGGCCCGGTCTCCGACAACGCCCAGGGCATCGCCGAGATGTCCGGGGATGTCCACGGCGAGGGCGCCACCGTACTGACCAAGCTCGATGCGATCGGCAATACGACCAAGGCGATCACAAAAGGCATCGCGATCGCTACCGCGGTGCTGGCTGCCACAGCGCTGTTCGGCTCGTTCACTGGGTCGATTAGAGAGGCGGTCGGGGACGTGGGCACGGTGGGGGAGGGTGACAACACTGTCGCCAACCTCCTCCAGTACAACGGCATCCTTAACGTGGCCGACCCGAAGAACCTGGTGGCGGTGCTCGTCGGGGCCGCGGTCGTGTTCCTCTTCTCCGGGCTGGCGATCAACGCGGTGTCGAGGGCGGCCGGCGCGGTCGTCTTCGAAGTGCGCCGCCAATTCAAGGAGATCCCCGGAATCTGGGAAGGCACGGGACGTCCGGAGTATGGCCGGGTCGTGGACATATGCACGAAGGACTCGCTCCGTGAGCTGATCACCCCCGGCCTGCTGGCCGTAATGGCGCCGATCGCAGTCGGGTTCGGGCTCGGCGTTGGGGCGCTCGGCTCCTATCTGGTTGGCGCGATCGCCACCGGCACGCTGATGGCGGTCTTCCTCGCGAATTCCGGCGGAGCCTGGGACAACGCAAAAAAGCTCGTCGAAGACGGCAACTACGGCGGCAAGGGGTCCGAGGCCCACGCGGCGACCGTAATCGGCGACACGGTGGGCGACCCGTTCAAGGACACCGCCGGCCCCGCAATCAACCCGCTGATCAAGGTCATGAACCTGGTCTCGCTGCTGATCGTCACCGCGATCGTCCAGTACAGCGTGGGCGACGACAAGAGCGATACCGTACGGGCAGTGGTAACGGCGATCGCGCTCCTGGTGATCATCGGGGCGATCTGGTTCTCGAAGCGCCGCAGCGTGGCGGTCAGTGCGGAGGCGCCAGAAATCCCGGTCGCGGCCGGCACCGCACCGGATGGCGGACCAACTCCAGCGGCTCGCGAGGTGCCGAAGGACGGTGAGGTCCCGCAACAGCACGAGCCGGGTGAGGACGTACCCGTCGCGCCCGGCGAGTCGGAGCGCGAGCGGCAACCGCGTCGTTAGCGAGGGACGCTAGCCCCCACCCTTCTGTTCGGGCAGATGGTCGCCGGAGTTAGGCAGGGACAACGGTGATGTTGTTCGCGGCCGTGTCCTGGCAGATCCTGATGATCCGGAGGACGGTCAGGGTCGGGCTGACTAGGTAGAGCCACCATCCATCGACCCGAAGGTAGGCCGCGGCGTCCAGGAGAGCACGCATTCCTCCGACGTCGATGAACTCGAGTTCGGACAGATCGACATAGAGGTCGCCGTCTTCGCGGAGCGCGGCTTTGAGGTTGTGTTCCAGTACCGACCGGGCGGCGATGTCGATGCTGCCATAGAGCTTCAGACCGCGCGGATTACTGGTCTTCAAGAATCCGGCAAGTGTGGCTCTCGTGGAGGACCTGGTCCGCGCTCATGGTGGCCTCGCAGCTCGGGCTCTGCACAGCTGGTCCCAACAGTGCCCGTTGAGCGTACTCCGATAATTCGCCGCCCGTCCCCCGCGAATTTGATGCCCGGTCCGGGTGCTTTCACAGCTAAATGGGTAGGTCGCTGAGTTAGCATCGGAGGCGGCATGGCTCATGATCGTAAACCGCACCATTGGTGACAGGTCCATTGTGCTGACGCCAGTCGGCCAGCTAGACCCGACTGGCGCCGTCCGTCTGCGCGAATCCATGGGGAAGGCGCTCGCCGATCAACCGCCCGGAATCATCTGCGATCTGGGTGACATCACCCCGGTCGGCACCGGTCTCAGCGTCCTTCTGCTGATGGCGGACATGGCCCAGTCGTGGCCGGAGACGTCGATCCTTCTGGTCGCACATGACGGCGATCTCCTTGACCGCTTGATGCGGTTGCGGGTCGCAGAACGGCTGCCCGTCTATCCGTCCGTTGCTGATGCTGCCCGACATCTTGACCGGCGGCCCGCCGTTCGCGTCGATTCCGCCGCGGTCGCGGCTGGTCCGTTCGCGTGCCGAGCGGCTCGCCGGTTCGTGGAGCGGATATGCTGTGAATGGCAGATAGACGAGCTTTCCCCCGACGCAGCGATCGCGGTGACCGAGCTCGTCGGCAACGTTGTCCAGCACACGAATTCGAGTACGGTCGAGGTGCGGGGGACGCTGTCAAACCGCGGACTGCGCATCTCGGTCAAGGACAGCTCCCCGCAACTGCCTCGGATCCGCCGCGGGGTGCCTCGGATAAGTCGTCCGACCGGGCTCTCCACCTTGGAGCGGCTCTCCGCCGACTGGGGTGTTCTCCCCACCGTCGACGGAGGCAAGGTTGTCTGGTGTCTATTGCCTCGGGTCGGAAGCGATGGCTCGTTGCCATGAACGCCGCCAAGGCCCCATCTAGTGCCGCCCGCACGTCACCCTGCTTCCGAGGGTCTCGCCGGGGCAAGGGCTGACTGTGGATCACCAAGGCGGGCGTGGACATCGTCGTCGTGGTCGCGTCCGCCGGCGGCGTAGAGGCGCCGTGGTCGAGCGCTGACCATAAGGGTCACGGTATCGCCGCTGGCGGGCAACGATGAGGCAACCGGGATGATCATGGTCATGGACCGGCTCGACAAAGCGGCCGAGACCTCTGACGGGGAGGTCACGCCGGAAGGGTGACGAGGAGTACGGGGTCGGAGGTACGCGCGGGAGAACCACCGGCGGGCTCGATGGTCACGGCGAGCGATTCGGCCCCGGGCGGGCGCCCTGGCGACCACCGGTCCTGCTGGCGGATCGCGATGGCGCTGAGCCCCCCGACGGCTGCGAGTGCGACGACCCCAGCGTCGACCCGCAGTAGGCGGCTGCCGGTGCTGTCGCGCTGCCGGGGCCCGGTTGCAGAGCGGGAAGCGCGGCTGCCGCGATCATGGCCGCCGCGGCCAGAGCGAGCCCGGCCGCGGCATGCGAGCGCGGGCGGATGAGCTTACGGGGGGTCACGAGTGCCCCCTTCCAGGCGATTCGCGCACGGACCAAGCCTCGAAGCCGCTGATTTGCACGGCAGATCCTCGACCTCGGTGACCAGGCCGATCCGTGATCACCGCGCCGGGCGGGACGGTGCCGGCGCCTCGCACCTGCCCGCCCGATGCGGTCGGCGGGGCGTTCGCCTCCGCCGGACTCGATTCGCCGCCGTTCGCCGTGTCGGTTGGTAGGGAGGCCTTCTGTGACCGAACCGTTACCAATATCCAGAACTGAGGGCATCCCGGCGGAGTGGGCCGAGCCAGAAATTCGGTGCGTAGATTCGTGGTCAGGTGGATGCATCGCAAGGCCGAGGAG
>JBKOZJ010000098.1:0-7823 GCA_046725875.1 Actinomycetota bacterium | reverse complement strand
CTCGGCGGATCTCCACGCCAGCCGCCTCCGCGGCCGTCAACAAGGCGGTGTGCAGCCGCCGCGGATCCGCCTGATTGTCGCCCTGCACCAGAATCCCGCCTCGTACGGTCGGGGCGAGCAGCGGCTCCAGGCGGCGAGTCGCGCGGCTGTCAAGCCGGTCCACGGCGAGCCCGAGCGAACTCTGAAAGTCGTGCAGATCCGCCAGCACCGCCATGTCGTCGTTGTCGAATCCGACCAGCAGTGTTCCGCTGCGATGGAAGCCGGTCGGCAGACCGGTCACCTCTTCCAGCTCCGCCACAAAGTCAGGGAACATCGAGTTCGACTCGAGGTTGAGGTGCAGCAACGCAGTCTCGCCATAGTGCAGTTCGGCGACGGGTGCCAGCATCCCGGCCGCGACCCGCGAAGCGCCGCCGCCCGGCGAGGGGTCCGTTACCATCACCCGCAGCCCGAGCTGCGCGCAGCGCCGCGCGACGCCCATGCCGATCAAGCCGCCGCCGATCACGACCACATCCGGCACGCCAGAAGCCTCCCTTCGCCGGCATTACCCGGATCAGGTTCAGATCGCCCGAGCGGCGACCTAACGGTCGGCGGCCGGCCGCGGGGCGAATGTGCCTCCGTCCGAAGGCGCATTCCACCGGCGGCGTACCGCCCTCTCAGCCCGGTACCGCCGGGCTCCCGTGTCCGCCACCAGGTTACCGCGGCGATTCGGATCGACTCTCGCGCGCCGAGGTCGATGGACCGTCCATCATCCATCTGCCTGAGCTCACTCTGATCGATCGACTTGCTAGCCCCGATCGATGCCGTCCACTGCCCGTATGTCGCCGCACCGCTTCCGGAGGCCCTCGGTCACGATCGCCAGCACCACGGTCACCAGACTTGGCTTTGGCCTTCGGGCCCGTTCGCGGCCACTGCCGTGAAGATTGCGCCTGGCGTTGCTGTCGCGGTCGCCGCGATCGCCTGCTGTCCCGGTTCCGGGCGGGTCCAGAGGACGAGCGCGGCGATCAGCAGCAGCGCACCAAGTACAACGGAGGTCCCGGCAGTCCGCGGGACGTCGGTCTGACTCGCCAGGGCTAGCCGCCAGGCAGCGAGGCCCAGACCCACCGCGATCGCGCCGCTGACGGCGACGGGTCCGATCACCCAGCCGCCGCTCGGCCGCTCCCCGACGAAGCCGTAGTTCAGCAGCGCTGCCGTCCCGAACAGCGGACCGAGCGCGGCCAGCACTGCAACGATCACACCGGCAAGCGAGAGCGCGCCCGGAGGGAAGAGGGTCGAGAGCTGCTCCAGCGCCGGCGACCGGAGGGCCCTGGTTGCGGCGGTGCCATTGCCCCCGGGAGCTTGGTCCTCGCTCACATCTCCGAGGTCGAATACCGGCTCGTTGCTGTAAGTCTCGCGCTCTGGTTCGGGATCGTCGCCGCGCCTGGGCTCCATGGCCGGGGACCGTACCGTATGCCCTGTCGGTTCGGCGTGGCAGGCTGAGCGGGTGACCGAGATCGACACACGAACGGAGAGCTTGGTTCCCTCCTGGCTGTCCCTGCCCGACGTAGCGGACCGGCTGGGCGTCGAGGTCACCCGAGTACGCCAACTTGTCCGGGATCGGCACCTCCTCGCGGTTCGCCGGGGCGAGGAACACGCGCTTCACATTCCGGAGGCGTTCATCGAGGGGGACAAGGTGCTGAAGGGTTTGGCGGGGACTCTCACGCTCCTCACCGATAGCGGGTTCTCCGACGGCGAGGCGCTGCGCTGGCTGTTCACCGAGGACGACTCGTTGCCCGGCTCGCCGATTATCGCGCTGCGCGAGAACCGCGGTACCGAAGTCAAACGGCGCGCCCAGGCGCTGGGCTTCTGAGGGCCGCCGCCGGCCGCCGGCCGAGGTCGAGATGGTCGGGATGGTTATGTCGCGAGCACGGCTGGCGAGCGCCCGGCTCTACCTGTGTACGGACGCTCGGGAAGCTCAGGGCGACCTGCCGGCATTTCTCGATGCTGTACTTCAGAACGGCGTAGACATCGTCCAGCTGCGGCAAAAGGGCATGGAAGCACGAGCCGAGCTGGCCACGCTCGAGGTCTTCGCGGACGCATGCGCCAGGCACGGCTCGCTTCTCGCAGTGAATGACCGGGCCGACATCGCCTATGCCGCGCGCCCGGACGTACTCCATCTCGGCCAGGACGACCTACCGGTCCCGCTGGCGCGGGAGCTGCTCGGTCCCGAGATCCTGATCGGCCGGTCGACGCACAGCGAATCCGAGGTCGACCTGGCCCTTGTGCAATCTGGGGTGGACTACTTCTGTGCGGGGCCGGTCTGGCCGACCCCGACCAAGCCAGGGCGCCCGGCACCAGGACTGGCCCTGCTGAGGTACACAGCACGGCGGGCGGATCGTTGGGCGGTCGACGAGGCCGGACCCGCCGGGGTCTTGCCGCGTCCCTGGTTCGCCATCGGGGGAATCGACCGCGAGTCGCTGGAGGAGGTATTGGATGCTGGGGCACGAAGAGTGGTCGTCGTGCGGGCCATCACAGAGGCGGCTGATCCGGCAGCCGCAGCGGCCGAGCTCGCCCAGCGCCTGCGCGAAGCGGCCGAGTCGGGAGCGGATGCGGCCGATGCCGACCTCGACCCGGCACCGGATTAGCGGCCTCCGCGCTGTCCAGTCGCTCGGCGATGGCGGCCGCAGGTCCCGGCATTCAACCGCCGATCGGTGAAAGCAACACCATTAGGTCCGCCAACCGTGGGAAGATGCCGGTTTGTCTTCAGCCCGCCAAGACGGCTGGAGCGTACTCGGCGAGGGCGCTCCAAACTCGGGGCAGGCAGCGATTCGAGGTGGGGCGAGGGCGTCGCGATGGGCGTGGCCGAGCCGTGGGAGGAGATCTGTTCCTCCTGCGACGGCACCGGGAGGGCCGTTGTGCCGGAATGGGCACGATGGCAGGAGGAGTACGACCGCTTGGCCCAGATCGCCAATCTCGCGGACCGCCTACGCGCTCTTGCCGACCATGTCCAGCGGGCGCCGGCCGAAGCGGAGCAGGTGACGTGCCCGGAATGCGCCGGCGAGGGCGTGATTGTCACGGAGCAGGGACGCGCCCTACTCGACTTTCTCGACCGCCGCTTCGGCACCCGCCCACCGCACCGGCCCACCCGATCAGATCCGTCGCAGGTTGAGCGGGCGCGTCCGCCGTTGCCCAGCTCCTACTTCCAGCCGCCGCGGCCCGCCGGCGGCAACTCGTCACCGTCGCCACCGGCCGGTGCGCAACTCGATGTGGCTCCGCTGCCGGCTGTGCCGCCGGTACTCGCGCCGCCGGCCCGCGCCCGGCCGCAGTGGGGACAGCCCCCGCCTCGCGATCCAAGCGGTGACGGACCTACGCAGGCCTGAGGCGGATCTTGGACTGCTCAACGCAGCGTCCGTCGGGCGGCTAAGATGTGATCTGATATCTTGACGTCAAGATAAATTGACTGACCGGGAGCCGGTCCGCACGGAGGAGGCCACCAGGTGTCAGTGAACAGCTTCGCGGCGGGCAGCGAGCTGCGCGCCGCCGGTCAGGAGTACGCAATCTTTCGCCTCGACGCAGTGGAGGGTGCGGGCAGATTGCCTTACAGCCTGAAGATCCTGCTCGAGAACCTGT
This sequence comes from Actinomycetota bacterium, assembly GCA_046725875.1. Classification (GTDB taxonomy): domain Bacteria; phylum Actinomycetota; class Actinomycetes; order JAKEEW01; family JAKEEW01; genus JBKOZJ01. The sequence continues at coordinate 4,217 of JBKOZJ010000098.1, read as the reverse complement.
TGCGGACCGAGGACGGCACGAACATCACCGCTGACGACATCCGGGCACTCGCGGCGTGGGACCCCATCGCCGAGCCGAGCAAAGAGATCCAGTTCACCCCGGCGCGGGTTCTCATGCAGGACTTCACCGGCGTGCCCGCGGTGGTCGACCTGGCGACGATGCGGGAGGCGGTGCGGGACCTCGCCGGTGATGTTGCCAAGATCAACCCACTGGCACCCGCCGAGCTCGTCATCGACCACTCTGTGATCGCCGATGTGTTCGGCGCCCCGGACGCGTTCGTGCGCAACGTCGAGCTGGAGTACGAGCGGAACAAGGAGCGGTATCAATTTCTCCGCTGGGGACAGACCGCCTTCGACGAGTTCAAGGTCGTTCCGCCGGGCACCGGGATCGTCCACCAGGTCAACATCGAGCATCTCGCCCGGGTCGTCTTCCACCGGGAGGTGGCGGGTGTGCGGTTCGCTTACCCGGACACCCTGGTGGGCACGGACTCACACACCACCATGGTCAACGGACTGGGCGTGCTCGGCTGGGGCGTCGGCGGGATCGAGGCCGAGGCCGCGATGCTCGGCCAGCCGGTATCGATGCTCGTGCCCCGGGTGGTGGGCTTCAAGCTCGCTGGCGAGCTGCCGGAGGGATCCACGGCGACCGACCTGGTCTTGACCATCACCGAGATGCTGCGCAAGCACGGCGTCGTGGGCAAGTTCGTGGAGTTCTACGGGCCGGGCGTCGCCGCCGTGCCGGTGGCCAACCGCGCGACCATCGGCAACATGTCGCCGGAGTACGGATCGACCTGTGCGATCTTCCCGATCGACGCGGAGACATTGCGCTATCTGCAGTTCACCGGCCGACCCGCTGAGCAGGTCGAGCTTGTCGAGGCGTACGCCAAAGAGCAGGGGTTGTGGCACAACCCGGACGCGGAGCCGACGTACTCGGAGACGCTGGAACTCGACCTCGGTGCGGTCGAACCCAGCCTCGCCGGGCCGAAGCGTCCGCAGGACCGAGTGCCGCTGCGGTCCGCCAAGCAGTCGTTCCGCGCCGCCCTTCATGATTACGTCGACCACGGGCACGGCAACGGCATCGACTCGGGCGTGGACGAGGCGTCGGCCGAATCCTTCCCGGCGAGCGACTCGCCGGCCTTCCACGGCGAGAACGGTCTGGGCGCGCCGATCGAACCGGTGACCGCCGGAGCAGCGGAGGGGCCGAGCCGGCGGGTGGATATCACCATCGACGGCGCGCCCGCAACGATCGATCACGGCGCCGTGGTGATCGCCGCGATCACGAGTTGCACCAACACCTCCAACCCGCAGGTGATGATCGGCGCTGCGCTGCTCGCGAAGAAGGCGGTCGAGCGGGGGCTGGCACGCAAGCCGTGGGTCAAGACGACGCTGGCGCCCGGTTCGAAGGTGGTCATGGATTACTACGAGCGGGCCGGGCTCACGCCGTATCTAGAGAAGCTCGGCTTCAACCTCGTCGGCTACGGCTGCACGACGTGCATCGGCAACTCGGGGCCGCTCCTCGATGAAGTCTCGGCAGCGGTGAACGAGCAGGACCTCGCCGTCGTCTCGGTGCTGTCCGGCAACCGAAACTTCGAGGGCCGGATCAATCCGGATGTGAAGATGAACTATCTGGCGTCGCCGCCGCTCGTGGTCGCCTACGCCCTGGCCGGCACGATGGACATCGACCTCGACTCCGCGGCGCTCGGCCGGGACCCCGCCGGACAGCCGGTCTACCTGCGCGACATCTGGCCTGGCAACCAGGAGGTCGAGGAGGTAATCGATTCGGCGATCGCGGCGGAGATGTTCGCGCGCGACTACGCCGACGTGTTCGCCGGCGACGAGCGGTGGCAGTCGCTGCCCACGCCGACCGGGGAAACCTTCGCTTGGGACCCGGCCTCAACCTATGTGCGGAAACCCCCATACTTCGACGGGATGCGGCGCACGCCGGAGCCGGTCACCGACATCACCGGTGCGCGGGTGCTCGCGATGGTGGGCGACTCCGTAACCACCGACCACATCTCACCCGCTGGGGCGATCAAGGCGGACTCGCCGGCGGGCCGCTACCTAACCGAGCACGGCGTCGACCGGAAGGATTTCAACTCATACGGCTCGCGCCGCGGCAACCACGAGGTCATGATCCGCGGGACCTTCGCCAACATCCGGCTCCGGAACCAGCTCGTGCCGGGCGTCGAGGGCGGGTTCACAAAGGACTTCACTCGAGGCGGCGAGCAGGCGACGATCTACGACGCCGCCACCTCCTATGCCGCCGCGGGCATCCCGCTCGTGATCCTCGCGGGCAAAGAGTACGGCTCCGGCTCGTCCCGGGACTGGGCTGCTAAGGGGACTGTGCTGCTCGGTGTCCGTGCAGTCATCGCCGAGTCGTACGAGCGGATCCACCGGTCGAACCTGATCGGGATGGGGGTGCTGCCGCTGCAATATCGCGACGGGCAGACGGCGTCCTCGCTTGGACTGACCGGCGAGGAGGAGATCACGATCACCGGGATTAGCGCGTTGAACGACGGCGCTACCCCGCCCGAGGTGACGGTGCGCGCAGGGGACAAGGAGTTCGCAGCGCTGGTCCGGATCGACACCCCGGGCGAGGCGGACTATTACCGCCACCGCGGCATCATGCCGTTTGTGCTCCGTACCCTCCTCGACTAGCCCCCGCCTCGAGTGGCCCCGCGCCGCTCCGGTCCTCCTTCGCCCGCTTTGATCCGGCAAGCTCACCGAAGCTCGTCCTTTGCGCATCGCCTGCCAACCGGGTCGCTAAGGTTTCGTTCGCTTGCCGGATCAACGCGGAGTGTGTGCGTCCTACACTCTTGGGTTTACCAGGCAAGGGCGGCACCGGGCTAAGGAGGCGGCGGGGTGACCCTGCTCGAGAGCATCCGCGGGCCACAAGACCTACGCGACCTTGATCACGAGAAGCTCAGCACACTCGCCGATGAGATCAGGAAGTTTCTGATCTCGGCGGTCGCGAAGACCGGCGGTCACCTCGGCCCCAACCTCGGCGCGGTCGAGCTGACGATCGCGCTGCACCGGGTCTTCGAATCGCCGAGGGACCGGATCGTCTTCGACACCGGGCACCAGGCCTACGTGCACAAGCTGCTCACCGGCCGGGCCGGCGGGTTCGAGAAGCTGCGGCAGCGCGGTGGCCTCTCCGGATACCCCTCCCGCCGGGAGTCGGAGCACGACCTGGTCGAGAACTCTCACGCGTCGACGGCACTCTCCTACGCGGACGGGCTGGCCAAGGCGCACCAGCTCCGCGGCGAGACCGACCGGAACGTGGTAGCGCTGGTCGGCGACGGCGCCCTTACCGGCGGGATGGCCTGGGAGGCGTTGAACAACATCGCCGCGGCGAAGGACCGCCCGGTCATCATCGTCGTGAACGACAACGAGCGGTCCTACTCGCCGACGATCGGTGGCCTCGCCAACCACCTCGCGACGCTGCGGATGACCCGCGGCTACGAGCGCTTCCTCGAGTGGGGCAAGACCGTCCTCGGCAAGACTCCGGTGGTGGGCAGCCCGATCTACGACGCCCTGCACGGCATGAAAAAAGGCATCAAAGACGTCGTCGCTCCACAGGGCATGTTCGAGGATCTCGGGCTGAAGTATGTCGGCCCGATCGATGGCCATGACATCACCGCGGTGGAGTCTGCGTTGCGGCGGGCGAAGGGCTTCGGCGGCCCGGTGATCGTCCACTGCCTCACCCAGAAGGGCTGCGGCTACCCGCCGGCCCGGCGAGACGAGGCAATGCAGTTTCACCAAGTCGACGTGATCGACCCGCAGACCGGCGAGCCGGTTGCCCCGGCCGCCCGTACTTGGACATCGGTCTTCTCCGACGAGATCCTGAAGATCGCGGCCGAGCGCGAGGACATCGTCGGGATCACTGCCGCGATGCTCGTGCCAACCGGGCTGCACAAGTTTGCCGAGGCATTCCCGGGGCGGGTGTTCGACGTCGGAATCGCCGAGCAGCATGCGGCGACCTCGGCGGCGGGGCTTGCCATGGGCGGGCTGCACCCGGTTGTCGCCGTCTACGCGACGTTCCTCAATCGCGCATTCGACCAGGTGCTGATGGACGTGGCCCTGCACAACTGCGGCGTCACGTTCGTGCTCGACCGGGCCGGCGTGACCGGCCCGGACGGGGCGAGCCACAACGGAATGTGGGACATGTCGGTCTTGCAGGTCGTGCCCGGCCTACGGATCGCGGCACCGCGCGATGCC
>JBKOZJ010000097.1:0-17741 GCA_046725875.1 Actinomycetota bacterium | reverse complement strand
CCGACTCCATTCGGCGCAGGGCGTACGCGACATCGGGCGGGACGCTGCTGCGACTGCGCCTGGTCAGCTCCGTATAGCCACGAATCGCGGCGAGCGGGGTTCGGAGCTCGTGGCTCGCATCGGCGACGAACTGCCTGACCCTGGTCTCGCTCGCGTGCCGAGCATTCAAGGCGCCGGCGACATGTTCGAGGAGCCGATTAAGGGCTCTCCCGACCTGCCCGACTTCTGTTCGGGGATGGGTTTCTCGGTTGGGCACCCGTACCCCGAGAGCAACCTCGCCCTGGTCGAGCTGCAGCCTGGTGACCTGCGTCGCGGTCGCGGAGACCTTGCCCAGCGGCCGTAGCGCACGCCGGACGATGACGGCGCCGAGGGCGCCAACGGCGATAACGCCGGCTATCCCCACGGCGGTCGCCACCGCGGCGGTCCGCCAAACGGTGCTGGTAACTCCGGACATCGGCAGCCCCGTGACGAGCACGTCGCCACCGTCCGGCGTGGTCGTCGCGATCACGCGCGCAGACCTCGCGGATGCCGCCGCTGCGCGAGCCGGCCCATCACCGTCGTGGCGTAGCCGTGCGGGCCGCGCTGATCGATCCGGCGCCAGCCCCCGGCCAGACGTAGCAGCGTCTCCTGGACGAGGTCCTCGGCGTCCTCCCGACTACCGGTCAGCGCGAACGCCAGCCGCTGCAGCCGACGCTGATCCCCGGCCACGTACTCGACGAACTCCCGGTCGAACCGGAAACCCCTCATACTCAGTCCTAGCCCGGCCGCGTTCGAAAGGTTGCCCGCCATCCTGAAACAAATTGTGAACAGGAAGGGGTCGTTCGTGGGGTCGGCGCGACTGTAAACGGGACGCTTGAGCTTGCTGTGGCATCCTCCACCGAGGAGGCTGATCAGCCGAACCAGTTCTGCTTTTCCAGCCAGCTTGGGCAGCTGCTTCGCCGCGGCGAGCAGCCGACCCGCCGTAGTTCGCCTGCTCCTGACCGCCACGATTGCCGGCGCCCGCCGCTCGTCCGCGTCGAGCTGCGGCCAGCTCTCCACCACCGCGCGTTCCAGCCGGACGACCGGGAGACCGTGGCGGCACACGGTGCCGTTGGCCAGACCTTCGGAACCAACCCGTCTGTGGATGACCACGCCGGGCCCGTTCCGCAGGCGACGGTTGCCGGCCACCGGCACGTCGATCGGCTCGTCAGGAGCAGCTGGCCGCAGCCCCCACACCGCGAGGGCGGTCCGATGACTAAGCGCGCTGCCGTCTCCGGCATAGAACAGGGCAGCACGCCGGATCCGGCCAATTGCCACCATTTCCGGCAGGCAGTAGACCTGCGGAAGCACGCGGATAACGTGCCCGGCGGTCCCACATACGCCAGCACATGCCTCGGCGGCTACGACGGCGGCTGCGGCCGTAACACTGGACCGTGAGCTCGAAGATGATCAGGCGATTCGAAGATAAATGGACCGTGACATCGACTGAGCAGCCAGATTCGTCAAGCTGACGGTCCTTTGATCTTCGAATCCGCCCTGATTTTCGAGGCCGCGGTCCACCGTTCTCGGCGTGGGCTGCGGGGCGTCCAGGCGGGGCCGCGCGATGCCCGACTACGGCGAGTCGGCTGGCTGCCGCCGAACAATTCCTATCCACGGCCACTCAGCCTCCGCATTCAGGTGGTGTCTGGTCGCTGCGCCTGCTCGAGACCCGATTCCGGGTCCCAAACCCACGTCGTGATCATCCCGTCTCCGAAGCGGATGTGGCCCCCATGCGCCACGTCGAGCGCGAAGAGGTGGTATGGCTCCGTCGGAGCCCAGTCGATCCGCGCGGTGATAGCTTCGATGAAGGCCGAGCGCTGCTCGGGATCGGTCACGTCGACTACCCGCCCGTAGAGCTTGATATCCCCCGCCGGATTATCCTTCCCCGACGGAAGACTGTGGACGGAGATTCGCGGATCGCGCAGCAGATCCCGTGCCTTCCACGACTGCCACATCATGCCAAGGAAGAGCTCACCGGCCGCAAAGTCGAGCTCGCACGGGCTGATCCTCGGCCAGCCATCGGGGCGATTCGTGCCCAATAGCACAAGCTGATCCTTGGTGAAGCGCTCGACCGCGAGCCCGGCCAACTCCGGACACGCTGCCTCGAATTCGTGCCACTGCATAGGGGGCTCCCTCCACGAATGCTGACGTCGCCATGGTGTCCCCCACTACCGACAAGACGCGGCGGAGCGCGATCGCCGGATGGTCCGAGGAATCAGCGGATCCGTTGTGTTCCGAGCTATTGACGCGTCCTGGCTGAGGGTTTAGGTGTGAGGGCAAGTAGCAGCGACCACCGGGGTCGCCTGCTCGCGAGCATGCGGGGAATCGCATGAATACTGCCCAGAAACGGCACCTCGTCGTGCGCAACCACCAGGTCGACGATCTGTGCGTAATGCCGCCGGCGGCGGAGTTGCGGGGGCGGATCGTCACCGAACTCGCTGAGCTTCGCAACCGCGCGGACAGCTTCCTGGCCCCGCGGCTGCGGCTAAGCGAGACCGATCGCCCGGGCTTCAACGACGGTCTCATAATCCCGGGGACGCGCTACCCGGCCGGGACGCCGGCCGAGGTGGCCCGGCGCGCGGCACTCGACCGGGCGCCGCTGCGCGGGACGGTTCGTGTCGTGGTCGTCCTCGTCGACTTCCCCGATAAGCCGATCGCGGCAGGCACCGCCGGCCGTCTCCGCGACCTCTTCTTCTCCACTGGCGTGCTCGAGCACGGAAGCGTGAAGGAGTACTACTCGGACGTCACCGGTGGCCTCATCACGCTCGACGGCGAGGTCGCCGGGCCGTACACACTCCCCCGCGGGATCGCCGTCTACGCCGGCGCAGAGAACGGCACCCAAGCCACCGAGCCGAACGCACGGACCATGGCCGCCGATGCACTCCGCGCGGCCGACCCGGACATCGACTTCACGCCGTACGACAACGACGGCAACGGCTACGTCGATGCGTTCATCGTCGTACACGCCGGACGCGGGGCGGAGGAAAGCGGCGCGGCCGGCGACATCTGGTCGCATAAGTGGGTTCTGCCGGCGGAGCGCGCCGTCGATGGCACGCGGGTCTTCGGTTACCTGACCATTCCGGAGGACGCAAAGATCGGCGTATGCGCTCATGAGCTCGGCCACCTGCTCTTTGGCTGGCCCGACCTCTACGACACCGACTACACATCGGCCGGCGTCGGTGACTGGTGCCTGATGGCCGCGGGCTCTTGGGGTCTCGGCGGCGACCGGCCGGTCCACCCGTCGGCTTGGTGCAAGCTCACCCAGGGCTGGGTCGATGTTGTCAACCAGACGGTAAACGCAGCGGTGACGATCAACGAGGTCAAAACCGGACGCACCGTCTACCGGCTGTGGAAGGAAGGCGCGATCGGCACGGAGTACTTCCTGGTCGAGAACCGACAGCGATCCGGCTACGACGCGTCGCTTCCCGGCGACGGCCTGCTGGTCTGGCATATCGACGATGCCGTCTCGACCAATCGCGACGAACGCCACTACAAGGTTGCGCTCGTGCAAGCCGATGGCCGGAAGGACATGGAGGGCAATGCAAACCAGGGCGACGGTGGCGACCCCTACCCAGGATCGGCGAACAACACGGCGTTCACCGACGTCTCCAGCCCCGATAGCAGGTCCTACGCGGGCGTGTCCACCGGCGTATCGATCACGGAGGTCCCGGAAGCCGCGCAGGCCATGACAGTCCGGCTCGGAGTGGAGGCTGCGGTTCAGCCGCCGGCCGATCTCGGTGAAATCGGTGAAGAGATGAGGAAGCTCGACGAGCGGATCAGCGCGCTTGAGGCCTCCGTCACCAGGCTCCAGAATGCAGGATCGGGCCTCCCACCTGTCGGTTGACCGACCCCGCCGCGCAAAAGCGGTGATGACACACCGCGCCTGGACCGAGTACGGGTTCCCGACCCGGTTGATGGAGAATGCGTGCCATGGTGAGCGCTCGCGGCGGTCGCGTGGAGTTGGTTTGTACGCAGGTCGGCGAGTGCACGGCCGGCCCGGCCGAGGGCTGGGCCCGCTGCACCATCCAGGTCGATGCCGTATATCAAATGCCCGGCAACCCGCCCGTTCTGGAAGACGCCACCGGCCGACAGCTCACGGCGCTGCTCCCGCCGGTGGCTGCGGTCAGGCTCCCCGAGCACAGGCGGTGGCTGGTCGAGGCAGAACTCGTAGGTCCGGGCATCGTGCGGGTCACCGACGATCCTGACCGCCTGCGGGCACTGCCCGACGACGAGTAACCGACCCCGAGGTGTGCGGGCGGTCGCGGCGGAATGGGAGCTCCTGGCTACGGTGTTCGTCGTGACGGACCGCGATCCTGGGCCGCCTGCAGCGCGTGCGCCGAGGCTCCTCTGCCCCGAGTGCCGCGGTCGGGGTCATCGGCTCGCGCCATTCGCCGCGGTAATCAGGACCGATGACGGCAAACCGCGCACCGTGACCGCGGGAATCCCGCAAGCCTGCGATCAGTGCGAGGGCACGGGTAGGCTCGCCGGCGGCCCGCCCGTCTGACGACTCTGGTTGTCAGTCTGGTCGATTGGGTCGCGGTGGGACATTCGAAGGGGGAGACTGGGCAAATGAGCCCTCGTCAAGCGACCCCGCGGCGCGTCCTGCCTGGAAGCCCGTTCAACGTGGCGCGGAAGGCGCAGCCTCCCGCTCCGCGCTTCTCGGTCGACGACCGGGTGAATCACGACAGCTTCGGCCTAGGCACGGTGGTCGCAACCGAAGGTGAAACGGCCGTGGTGGTCGATTTCGGGACGGGGGTGCGACGCATTCCGATCCCCGACACGAAGCTGATCAGGCTGTAGCCTGAGCCGGCCGCCTAGGACGCCGGCAAAGCGCTGAGGAAGCGGGCGGCGATGGGGCCCGCGACCTTCCCCCCAATGCCGCCGTCCTCGACGACGACCGCGAACGCGAGGTCCCCGCGGAACCCGATCATCCAGGCGTGGGTCCGCGGTGGCTGTTCGTCCCCGTACTCCGCGGTGCCCGTCTTCGCACCCGGCTCGCCCGGCATGGCGCGAAGCGCCGAGCCCGAGCCCTCCAACACCACGGCCCGCATCAGCGACCGCAGCTCCTCGAGCGCCCCGGCCGGCACTGCGTTCGCCGGCCGGAAACGGGCGGAGCCGTCGTCGACTAGAAAGGGCTGGTGGAACTCCCCGGCTGCAACGGTTGCGGCCACGCTTGCCATGGCTAGCGGGCTAGCGAGCACCTTGCCCTGGCCGATCATCTCGGCCGCTTGGTCGACCGCGCCGGCGGGCGGCGGCACGGAGCCGCTGTAGACGGGGAGGCCGACCCTCCAGTCGCCGCCGAGACCGAACTGGGCCGCCGTCTCGGGCAGCGCGTCCGTGTCCAGCCGATTTCGGAGGCTGACGAAGGCGGTGTTACATGAATGCGCGAAATCGGTGCGGAATGGCACCCTGCCCAGCTCGAACGACTCGAAGTTCCCGAAGTCCTTGCCTTCAATGGTCACCGTCTTCGGGCAGTTCACCGACTCGGTCGGAGACAACCCATTGGCCAGCAGCGCCGCGGTCGTAACGACCTTGAAGGTCGATCCGGGCGGATAGCGCCCGACGAAGGCTCGGTTCAGGTCCTGCGCCCCGGGTCCGTTCGCGGCGGCGAGGATCTTCCCGGTCGTCGCTTCGATGGCGACGAGAGCCGTTGGCTTCGTAGTATCGGGGAGCGCAGCTTCGGCAGCCTGTTGCACTCTGAGATCGAGCGTGGTCTTCAGCGGCTTGCCGGAGGCTCCGCGGAACTCGTGGAGCGTCGCCACCGGTTCGTCGGTCTCGCGATCAACCAGCACCACCTTGCCGCTCGCCACCCCCGCGAGTTGCTTCTGGTAGGCGAAAGCCAGGCCGGAGCTGCCGACCAGGTCAGCGGCGGACGCGGTCGGACCGGCATTCCTAAGCGTCTCCGCCGTAGCGAGCAGCACGGTGCCCAGCACCGCACGGGCAAACTCCCGGGTAGGGGCGAGCGGGCGGGTGCCGGGGCGTTGGACGATGCCCGGTATGCCGTCCAGCGCGGCGGCGGCGGTCGCGGCCGCGGACTCGCGCAACGTGATGATCTCGACGAACTGGTCCTTGGGCGCCTTCGCGACCCGGTCGCGGAGGTTGGCGACGTCCACGTCGAGGTTGTCGCCTATCTCCTGATATGCGCGATCAGGGTCGGTCAGCTTGCTCGGCCAGATTCCGAACGTGATGACGGCCCGATCGGTGACGAGCGGCGTCCTGTTGCGGTCGAGGATCGGCGCTCGCTCCGGTATCTGCCGCTCGCGCCCGAGCCGGGTCTGCGCCGTCAGCTGGGGGTGGATGATCCGCGACTCCCAATGAACGGTCCAGCCATCCTCGGTCTTCACCAGCGGCGCTGCACTCTGATACGTCCAGTCCCCCAGGCCGGAAAGCGTGCTCCTGACCGTGAACCTTGCGGTGCCGGCATGCGCACTGTTGTCAAGCGACACGTCGAGCCCGGTAACCGCGATTGAGCTCATCGAGAGCCGCACCGCCGCCTCTTCGAGTGCCCCCGCCGCTTTTTCGGGTGCGTCGGTGGCACTCCCAGCCCGGTCGAAGTCCTCGGCCGCCCACGAGTAGACGAATGTTGCCGCCGCCGCCGTCGCCTCGTCCTTGGCCTCGTCATCGCCGGATCCGAAAACCACGAAGACCACGGCGAGCACGGCGGCCACGGCTGCGGCGATCGCGCCGATGACCACATTGACCCGGACGAACACGCGAGCACCGTACGGCATCTCCACCGTGACGACCAGCGCTGTAACGGCTAGAGGCGCTCGGCCGGATCGAGCGCGGCTCCTCAACCGAACCGGTTCGTCAGGGCCGGATCCGCCCGCTGCGCCGCATCTCGCGGTGGATCCGCTTCCACGCCAGCCCGCGTTCCTGGCGGAGCCGGGCGTCCGACCGAGAGGCTATCCAGGCCGCCTCCCGCTGCAGCTTCCGCCAGCTCTTGAGCCGCCGCTCGGGCAGCGTGCCGTCATCCATCGCGGCGAGCACAGCGCAACCCGGCTCACCGGCGTGCCGGCAGTCGCCGAACCGGCAGGAGCCAGCCAGCTCCTCGATGTCGGCGAACACCAGGTCGAGCGCGGCGGTGGACTCCCACAGGCCGACCGCGCGCAGCCCCGGGGTGTCGATGACCATGCCCCCGGTCGGCAGTATGACGAGCTCGCGGTGCGCGGTCATGTGGCGGCCCTTGTGGTCGGTCCTCGTCGTTCGGGTCGCCATCACATCCTCCCCGGCGAGGGCGTTGGTGAGGGTGGACTTCCCGGCTCCGGAAGGGCCGAGGAAGACCACGGTCCGGCCGGTCGTCACATAGGGCACGATCGCATCGACCCCATCGCCGCTGACCGCCGACACGGCATAGACGGACGCACCGGGCGCGGCGTCCGCCACGTCGTCCCGGAGCTGCCCAGCGTCGGGTGCGAGGTCCGCCTTGGTGAGTACGACGACTGGCTGCGCACCGCTCTCCCAAGACAGGGCGAGAAGCCGCTCGATTCTGCCTAGGTCAGGTTCCGGCCACAGGCCCTCGACGATGACAGATGTGTCCATATTGGCCGCCAGCACTTGCCCGAGCGCGATCCGACCTTCCGCGCCGGCCCGGACAAGGGCGGTGCGGCGAGGCAGCACAGCCTCGACGGCGGGCAGGCGAGACCCGTCCGCGGATCCGAAGCCGGGCCCGTTAGAGGCACCGATGACCACCCAGTCGCCGGTGCACGGATACTGGGTCGGATCCTCGCTGGCAGCGATCAGCAGCTTCGGCGGGATGACCGCGCGGACCGCTCCGTCGGCGCGGATGGCGTCGAGTTGGCCGCGGTCGACCCTGGTCACCCGCGCGGGTGCGTTGCCGACGGTGTTGTACGGGGCGTACGACCCCGCGAAGTTGTCGTCCCAACCGAGGGACGGAAGATCGATCAACGAAGTCACGATCGAGTGAACCCTTCGCATTGAAGGGCGGCCTGCGCTGTCGTGCTCGAATCAGAGGCTGCGCGCGCCCGGTTCTACCCGAGAGAGAAGATCGGCGACGGATTTCTCGTGGTCAAGCGGACACGCTCAGGCGCAGCCGGCCCAGGAAGATGGGGTGGGTTGCGTGGGCATGCGGAAGACGACGGCCATAGGACCCACCTCCTTCCCTCCGATCGCGGCTCGCGCGGCGGCTCGACTGAGTTCGGTCGTTAGGGGCACGCTCGTGCCACTCGATAAGTGTACGGGTACCCGACCGGCGCGTCGCCTCGATATCGGGCGCGCCCGCCTCAGGCTCTGGTCACGGCTGAGGCGGTTCGAACCTCACGATCACGTTGGTGAAGCCCAGCGAGCTGAGCATGCCGGTCAGCATCGCCCGGGTGTTCCGCTCCGCGCGGTCCACCAATCCCGTCTGCTGGGCAGCGACCTGGATTCGCTGCTCGGCCAGGCTGTACAGCTCTCGCTGGTCATCGGGATTGTCGGAGAAGACCGAACCGAGCCGGTCGAGGATGCCACGCTGCTGAGCAAAGACGTAGCTGTGCTCGCTGTCCAGGTTGGTCCGGTCCAATGCCGGCGCCGGAAGGGTGATGGTCGCGGTGCGGCGGTCCTCGCTGACCTCGATCGCGTCTTGGCCGATGCGGCCGAAGTCGACATAAGCGCCGACGGTTCCGACGGCGACGAATAGCGTGCGCTGACCCTTGATCACTCCTGGAATGAAAGGAACGTCCTTCTCCAGGTCGATGACGACCTGGAAGGAGCCGGCCGCCGCCTCGTACCTGCTGAGGTCCTGGATTGACTGCAAGACCGCCGGGCCGCTGCGGTCAACCTCGCGCTCAGCGAACGGATTGTGCAGCTGCGGCAGCAAGCGGATGAGTCCCGCGAAGGCGGCCGCCAGCACGACCGCGGTAATGAGCGCGGCGACGGCGACCGCGCGGGCCGGCCACGACCAGGGCGCGCGACCCACGCGTCGCGGCCGTTCGAATCGCATCGTCTCGGTCTCGTCCGTCACGGTCCGGCCTCTGCCGTCACCTGCACCTGCCATCGCCTACCGCCTTCCCATCCGTAACTAGGTCATCGGCAGCGCTCCGGCTGGTCTCGTACCCGCTTTCCGGCCGACTAAGGTCGCGGCTGCATTCCCAGCGGAGCGCGGGGGCAGGCAGGGGACGATACTCGGGACATGAGTACGCCGGAGATGCCGTCAGGCGGCCAGGCCGGACGACCTCCCACGATGCCCCGGACCTCAACTGCCCCGGGGGGACGACCCCCGCAGACAGCCCCGGCGAACCAGCCGCCGCCCCTGGTGGAGTACGACGTCTTCGCTGCCGACCCCGTCCTCGTCGAAACCGTGCGCCGATATCTGGTGGGCGCTGAATCGGAGGACCGCATCGACGAGCTGGCCGAGCTCGGTCGGCTGGCGGGCTCGGCGGAAGCACAACAGTGGGCGAGCGAGGCGGACCGCAACCCACCGGTGCTGCAGACGCACGACAGGTATGGCGACCGCATCGACGAGGTTGCCTTCCACCCGTCGTGGCACCGGCTGATGACAGTAGCGGTAGAGAACGGGCTGCATGCCGCACCGTGGCGCGACCATGCAGGGCCGGCACACCTTATCCGGGCCGCGAAGTTCTATCTGTGGAGCCAGGTCGAGGCCGGGCATGGCTGCCCCATCTCGATGACATATGCGGCCATCCCAGCGCTGCGTGTCGACGCCGACCTGGCGGCGGTGTGGGAGCCGCTTCTGACAGCACCGAGATACGACCCAGGCCTGCGGCCACCGGTCACCAAAGTAGGCGCGCTCGCCGGTATGGCAATGACGGAGAAGCAGGGCGGTTCGGACGTGCGTGCGAACACAACCCGGGCCGAACCGACCGGCGACGGCGGTTACCTGCTCACTGGCCACAAGTGGTTCTGCTCCGCGCCGATGAGCGACGTCTTCCTGGTACTCGGGCAGGCACCGGGTGGCCTGACCTGCTTCCTGCTTCCGCGGGTACTGCCCGACGGTACCCGCAACGGATTTCGGTTGCAGCGCCTCAAGGACAAGCTCGGGAACCGGTCGAACGCGTCCGCGGAAGTCGAGTTCGAGCAGGCGTGGGCGCGCCGGCTCGGCGACGAGGGCCGCGGGGTGGCGACCATCATCGAGATGGTTTCGGCCACTCGGCTTGACTGTGTGCTCGGTTCCGCAGCGCTCATGCGCCGCGCTGTGGCCGAGGCCACCCACCATGCCGCGCACCGGCGCGCCTTCGGCACGCTGCTCGCGGACGCACCGCTCATGCGCAACGTCCTCGCCGACCTCGCCGTGGAGTCGGAGGGCGCAACAATCCTGGCCATGCGCCTTGCGACCGCCGTGGACGCCATTGCACCTTCCTCCGCAGACGTTGTGGCTGGCGGCGGATCGGGGTCCAACGGCTCCGGCCGTGCCGCCGTCGAGGATCACGAATTCCTGCGCATCGCCGTGGCGCTTGGCAAGTACTGGGTGTGCAAGCGTGGTCCTACCCTTGTCGGTGAAGCGCTCGAATGCCTGGGCGGCAACGGCTACGTGGAGGAGAGCGGCATGCCCAGGCTCTACCGGGAGGCGCCGCTCAACTCGATCTGGGAAGGCTCCGGCAACGTCAATGCGCTCGACCTGCTCCGCGCGCTGCGCCGGTCACCCGCATCGCTCGACGCCTACCTGGCGGAGGTCGAGCTCGCCGCCGGTGCCGACGGCCGCTTCGACGCCGCGGTGAAGGACCTCCTCCAGTCGCTCGCGGACCTCGAGGGCATGGAGGCGCGAGCGCGCCGGCTGGCCGAGCGAATGGCCGTGCTCCTCCAGGGATCGCTGCTGCTGCGCTACGCCGCCCCGGCGGTCGCCGACGCGTTCTGCGCTTCCCGGCTGGACCGGGACTGGGGCTACGCCTTCGGCACCCTCCCCCGCGGCATCGACACAGCCGCAATCGTGAGCCGTGCGACGCCTGAACTCGGCCGCTGAGCGTTACGCTCTCCGCCCATGAGAGGAGGGCCGGGAACAGCGTTAACGCTGGTGGCCGCGCTCACCGTGGCAGCCTGTAGCTCCGGCGGTGGGTCTACTGACCGATCCACCTCGACCGCGACGCTTGCGGTGACCAAGGTCAAGCCTCATAACGAGACCAACGCAAGACCGAGCACCCGAGACGACGGGACGATCACCCTGGCGTTCGCCGGCGATGTTCACTTCGAGGAGGAGCTCGAGCCCTACCTGGACCATCCGGAGGGCCTGGCACCGGTCTCGACGATGTTCGGCCGGGCCGATCTCACCATGGTCAATCTCGAAACGGCGATCACTGCCCGAGGTACGCCGGAGCCAAAGAAATACCACTTTCGAACGCCGCCCGCGGCGCTGACCGCGCTGATGCAGGCGGGCGTCGACGCGGTTTCGATGGCGAACAACCACGCCGTCGACTACGGCATGGAGGGGCTCACGGACACATTGGCGGCGCAGGCGGAAAGCCCGATTCCGGTGATCGGGATCGGGCGGGACGCCGACGCGGCCTTTGCCCCGTACTCCACCACCATCGACGACGAAAAGATCACCATCCTCGCCGCCACTCAGGTCCCGGACCACACCGCGGCGGTCTGGGCGGCCGGCCCGGACAAAGCCGGGGTTGCGTCGGCGCGCGACCCGCAGCGCCTGCTGGATGGGGTACGAGCGGCCGGCCAGAGCAGTGACCTCGTGGTGGTGTTCCTGCACTGGGGAACCGAACGAGTCGGCTGCCCGACCGCAGAGCAGCGCATGCTCGCGCGCGCATTGGCGGAAGCCGGTGCGGACATCGTGGTCGGAACGCACGCGCACGTTCCGCTCGGCGCCGGATGGCTCGGGGACACCTTCGTCGACTACGGACTCGGCAACTTCATGTGGTACGGCACGAACTCCCTGGCCGAGGCCACGACCGGCGTCCTCACCCTGACCGTGAAGGACGGCAAGATCGGGAAGCCGCATTGGCGGCCGGCCAGAATCCAGACCGGCGGTGGGCTGCCGATTGCGGTCGTCGACGAGGCCGCCAAGGACGCGATCGCGAGCTGGCGGTCGTTGCGCATGTGCACCGGGCTTGCCGCCGGGCCGGCTGCCTGAGGCAACGGCTTCCCCGAGAGCCCAGACGCGATCAACGGCCGGTGGACGTGCCTATGGTCCGGCAGTGCTGGTAGCCGGCTCGGTTTCCCGGATGGGTGGCAGGTGCTGGCAGTCGCACCAGGAACCGCCTCGACACCGGTCGTGGCGGCGTTCGCGGCACTCCCGGCAGATCACGTATTCAGTCTCCCCCGGTAGAAGGGCCTCTAGCTCCAGACCAGGAGATATAAAGGACCCGCTTCAAACCGATTGGAACACGGGAACCTTCTACCAGGCGGCTCACTTGGCGAAGGTGCCGGTCAGCTCGCCCTTGGCAATCGCCGCCTCCCGGACGGCGGTGATGGCCGGCGCCGGCTCGGTTACGTCTGTCGGGATTCGCTTATTGAGCGCGTACACCGCGAACACGTAGTCGTGGACGCCGCTGGGCGGGCACGGGCCGAACCACTCCTGGACCTTTCGCACGCCAGCCGGCACCTGTGCCTCGGTCAGAGACATCACCTGAGGTGGTACGTCGACCAGCACCCAGTGGATGAAGTTGTCGGCGTCGGGGTCGGTGACCACAACCGCGATGCTTACGGTTCCGCTGGGTGCGCCCGCCCAAGCGAGCGGCGGCGAGAGGTTCTGCCCTCCACGGTCCTCGCATGCGTATTTCTGCGGGATCGGCTGCCCCGCGGTAAACGCGCTGCTTGTCACGGTGATCGGCGGGAGCGCGGGCGAAGAAGTCTCCTCGGGTGCGTGCTCGCCGGAATCTCCGCACCCGGCCAGGCTCAGGGCAAGCGCCGCGAGCCACACATGCCGGGCACTCACTTTCATGGCATCCTCGCCCTCCTGCCGGGAGTGATCGTACGCCTGCGTGCGCTACTCTCAGGGACGCTGCGACTGGCGTTATCAGGTGGAGACAAACCACCGGGGAGCGGCTATCCGTCCATCGGGCATCGCGCGCCTGGGTGTCCGGGAACCAGCCGACCCGGGAGGCGCACATGACTCAGACCGCACTCGTTTTCGCCGGCCTCGCCGAGGCGGATCCGGAGATCGCCCGGCTCGTCGACGCGGAGGTTCGCCGGCAGGCGGAGAAGATCCGGCTGATTCCGAGCGAGAATTACGTTTCTCGTGCCGTCCTCGAGGCGACGGGCACCGTGCTGACCAACAAGTACTCCGAGGGCTACCCCGGGCGGCGCTATTACGAAGGCCAGCAAGTCATTGACCAGGTCGAGCAGCTCGCCATCACCCGTGCCAAGGAGCTGTTCGGCGTCGACCACGCGAACGTACAGCCCTACTCCGGGTCGCCCGCAAACCTCGCCGCCTACCTCGCCTTCCTCCAGCCTGGCGACACTGTGATGGGCATGGCACTGCCGATGGGTGGACACCTGACCCACGGCTGGAACGTCTCCGTGACGGGTGTCTGGTTCCGGGCCGTGCAGTACGGCGTGCGTAAAGACACCGGCCGCGTCGACTTCGACGATGTGCGCTCGCTCGCGCTGGCAGAGCGGCCGAAACTGATCTTCTGCGGCGGCACCGCCATCCCACGGGTGATCGAGTTCGAGAAGTATGCCGAGATCGCCCGCGAAGTCGGCGCGATCCTGGTCGCGGATATCGCCCATATCGCCGGGCTGGTGGTCGGCGGCGTCCACCCGTCTCCAGTTCCGCATGCGGACGTCATCTCGACCACGACACACAAGACGCTGCGCGGCCCGCGCGCCGCGATGCTCATGTCCCGGGCCGAGCACGCGAAGGCGATCGACCGCGCGGTCTTCCCGGGCCTGCAGGGTGGACCGCACAACCACACCACGGCCGCGATCGCGGTTGCGCTGCGCGAGGCGGCGACCGCGGAGTTCAAGGACTATGCGGCGGCAATCGTCGCCAACGCCGCAGCGCTCGCCGACGCCCTGCTCGAGCGCGGCTTCGACCTCGTGTCGGGTGGTACTGACAACCACCTGATCCTCGCCGACCTCACCAGCAAAGGCATCGGTGGCAAGCCTGCTGCCCGCGGGCTGGACCGGGCGGGCATCGAGCTGAACTACAACACGGTGCCCTACGACCCGAGGAAGCCGTTCGACCCGTCGGGTATCCGGCTGGGCAGTCCGGCGATCACCACCCGCGGAATGACCCCACCGGATATGCCCCAGATCGCCGCCTGGATGGACGAGGCGGTGACCGCCGCCAGCAAGGAGGACGAGCCTGCGCTTGACCGGATCGCCGCGGAGGTACGCGAGTTCGCCCTCGGCTTCCCGATGCCTGGCTGGACCGTACGGTAGCGGAGCAATGTGAACGTCGCCGCGGGCGCTCGGTTAGCCGAGCGCTATGTGCTGCTCGATCCCATCGGCATCGGTGGGATCGGCGCCGTCTGGCGCGCCGCCGACGTGGTCCTCGGTCGCGAGGTCGCAGTCAAGGTACTCGCCGGCCACCTCACCGACGACCCTGAGTTCCGAGTACGGCTGCGCCGCGAGGCACGGACGGCCGCGCGGCTTGACCACCCGTACATCACCCGGGTGTACGACTACGGCGAGATTGACGAGGACGGTCGCCCGGTCCAGTACCTCGTCATGGAGCTTCTGTCCGGGCAAACCCTCAGCAACAGGTTGAAGGACGGCCCACTGGCGATACCGGATGCGCTGAGCATGGCGGCCCAGGTCGCCGAGGCGCTCGCCGCCGCGCACCGCCGGGGCGTGATCCACCGGGACGTCACGCCGGGCAACATCATGCTGATCCCGGCCGTGCGTTCTGGAGACTCGATCCAAGTGGAAACCTCCGCAA
The DNA here is from genome assembly GCA_046725875.1 of Actinomycetota bacterium. Lineage (GTDB taxonomy): Bacteria > Actinomycetota > Actinomycetes > JAKEEW01 > JAKEEW01 > JBKOZJ01. The sequence goes on along the minus strand of JBKOZJ010000097.1, from coordinate 2,935 downwards.
TCCGCGTGAAGGTGCTCGACTTTGGAATTTCAACAGTCGCCGGAGATACCGCCGTGACAGTTGCCGGGCAGACGCTCGGCACACCGCCCTACCTTGCTCCGGAACGCTTCACCGGGAAACCGGCGACGCCGGCGGTCGATGTCTACGCGCTGGCGGCGGTGCTGTTCCATGCCGTGACCGGGCGTCAGCTCTATCCCGGCACCTGGAGCGACCAGGCGTACGCCCACCTCCACGCGAGTCCGGCGCTCGACGACCTGCCACCGGGGCTGAGGCAGCTTCTCGGACGCTGTCTCGCAAAGGATCCATCGCAGCGTCCCGGCGCCGAAGAGATGGCGCGGACACTGCGCTCCCTCTCGCCCCTGGAAGCCGCCCGCACGGCGGCCATCCCGCCGCTGGCGATCCCCCATCCGACACAGCCTTCGTCGGGCCGGCACCCTCCGGTCGCTGCCACCGGCCACCGCGCGGCGGGCCGCCATCAGGGGACTCTGGTGCTTCCGTCCACTGCATACGCTCCAGCCAAAACCCCGCCTGGCCGCCGCACCGCTTCCGGCGGGCTGGGCCAGGCCGGTGCCCTCCTCGCCGTTGTGCTGCTCGCGGTCGGCGGCGGCTTGTTCATCGCCGAGCTGCTTCGAGCCGACCGCGAACGGCCCGTACCGGCAACCCAGCCGGCGACCAGTGCGCCTCCCACCGCCCCCACCCCAAGCAGCCGAGGGCCGGCTGACCCGGACAACCCCGAGGCGGCCCTCGCCGAGCTTCAAGCCGTGGTCGAGGATGCCTTCGCCGCGGGGGACATCACCCCGCGAGCGGCCTTCGACATCGGGCGGACGCTCACCACCGTCGTCGGCCTGGTTGAGCGAGGCAAGTACGAGAACGCGCGCGAGCGGCTCGACGGCCTCTCCGCTCGCTTGGAGAAGCAGAAGGAGGAGGGCACGATCGCCACGCCCGTTTACCGAGACGTGGCCAACTTGATCGACTACCTCCACGACCTGATCCCAGATAAAGACCACGGCGACGACTGATCATTTTGCCCCACGCTCGGGTCTTCGAGTCTTCTCTATGAGGTTCCCCGGCATCGGAGCGCGGGCATGAAGACGGCAAGCGTTCAGCTGGACGGGCCCGTTAGCCGATCGTCGGTGCCGGGCGACAGGGATCTCGCGCCGGGGACCAGTCGCGTCGGCCACCCGAGGCGGTCGGTGCTCTCGTTCCGAGAGCGCGGTACGACCTCGAGGACGCGACGGCCGAGCAGATCGTCGCCTGGGCAGCGCAAACCTTCGGCGACGGCTTGACGGTCGCGTCCTCGATGGCGGATGCCGTCGTCATCGACCTCGTCTCGCCTCGTGGTACGGCGATATCAGGAGGTCGCCCCCTTGACCGCAACGACATGATCCGGAACGCTGCGTACTCTGTGAGCACATCCACGGCTCTGCCGTTGCGCAAAGGGGCGGGTTCGACCGACGAGAGAGAGCGGCCGACCGTTCGGGTAGTCGCGATCTACGGGACCTCCTGGAGCGTACCGGAGAGCGGCCGGCTTACCCCGGTTGCCGACCAGCTCGACATTGCCGGGTTCGCGGACGCATCACGGGGGGTGCAGCTGCCGACAGTGCTGGGGCAAGCGAGCCATGAACCGTCGTCGTTACGTACGCCGCGCGGCAAAGCTGGAGAGCGGTCGCTCGGCGTAACGACGTGGCTGTTCGCCCTGCCGTCTGGACGCCTAGTCGCGGCGCTCGCACTCGATGTCGTTGGCACCGCGGAGGACCTGCGGCCGCTCCTCGCCGACCTCGTGGACGGCGATGCCGAGGTCGGCGGCCAAACGCTGGCCGAGGCGTTCGCCATGAGTGGGCACGGCAGCGGAGGGCTTGCGCCGGAACGTCACGTGATCGCCTCGTTCAGCGAACCAAATGGGCTCGGCTTGGACCGCGAAGGCGTCCGCAGCCTGCTCTACCCAGCGTCACAAGTCAACGGCTCGGCCGAGCTCCTCGTCCATCGACCCGCCGAGCTGGCGGCCGACGGAGCTGTATGGCTGAGTCCCCACGTCACCGTCGCCACCGGGCAGCCAACGGGACTGGGCAACGCGCTCGTGCTTTCGGCCGTCGTTGCGGTGGGTGCGGCGACGAGGCTGCGCGAAGTTCGCGCAGCCGCCTACGACGCCGTGGGCAGCTACCGCGCCGCTGCGGGCGAGCTTCGCAGCACACATGGGAGCCGCCGGTTTCTGGAGACCATCACGAACCGGATCGGCGATCTCGAGGCTGAATTGGCATTCTCGGTCGATGCCGCGACCGATCCGGGCGCGGTCTTCCCTTACCGTCCGGTGGAGAGCTACCACCGCACATTGGTGCGCGTCCTCGACCTGTCGGGTCGGGCGTTGGCGGTCGGGCGGATGCTGAGCCGGCTGGCACAGGGAGTCGCGGCAGAGTTGGTCGCCGTCGCAAGCGCCGAATGGCGGCTCGAAGATCGTCGACGCGCCTTGTGGAATGTGGCGGTCTGGGTGCTCGCTCTGATCGGCATCCCGGCCGCCATCGCCATCGCATACGCCGGGCGCGAAGGCGGCTACACCGACGAGGGCGATGTCAGGGCCTACGTCATCGCCGGTGCCGTCGCACTGGTCCTGCTCGTTGCATACGCCGTCATCGCTAGCACCATCCGCCGCCGAACCCGCGCCCGCGACCGTGAGTAGGTTGGCTCAAACGGCGATCAAGGCAACCGGCCCCCTCCATGCTCAGGCGTCGGATCGGCATGGACCAGTCCATGCAGCTGCGTCGGTTGTTAGAACGGTGGTGGATCTTCGGTTGGCTGGTTGGTCCGCTGGTGATCGGGTTGGGTGATCGGCCCGACCTGTTCGGGGCCGCGCTGGTAGTGGTGGCCGGTGGGTGATCGCCAGCGCAGGTGCCCGGGCCTGGGCTGGGCCAGCCGCCACCCGCAGTGGGTCTTGCCGTTG
>JBKOZJ010000096.1:0-6184 GCA_046725875.1 Actinomycetota bacterium | reverse complement strand
CCACAGACGACCGAGATCGCCAGGTTGCCGAGCATGTAGCGCGAGGTGGTGTGGGTGATCCGGTCGGTGACGCGCAGATAACGCTCGCGCTTGTCTCGGTAGATCAGTCCCCCGATCCAGTCGCGCAGGCGCGGCTCGTCGATCAGCCCGAAGAGGGTCAGGAAGATCACCGAGAAGGCGGCCGTGACTCCTCCGAAGGCCGAGATCCCGAGGTGGACGACGCCGCCCGACGCCTGGCCCGCTCCCCTCGTGATGTCCCCGGCGTGTTCGGCCAACGTGTCGAGCGAGCCGCTCCCCTTGTTGATGATGTTGCCCAGATCGCTGTGCCTGGCCTGGTCGACGATCTGCGGCAGGTCGTCGCTGAGGCCGCGCACCGCGCCGCTGACCGCCTGCCCGATCACGAGCGCGACGACGGCGATGACGACGACGATCGTCAGCACCAGCACCGTCGAGCACCGCCGCCGGCTCCAGCCCAGCCGCCGCTCCATTCCCGTCGCCAACGGTGAGAGGACGGCGACGCTAAAGACGGAGACGAAGATGACGAGCAGGACGCTCCTGATCGACGCCAGCGCCGCCGCGAGGGCTACGGCGACGGCAGCGAGCAGAATCGTCCGGATCGAGATCGAGACGCTGACCTCGCGGCGACTGTCTCCGGCGCTGCGCCCGACCACTGTTCCGTCGCCGACGCCCGCGCCCCGACGGCTCCCTTCGCCCGACGCCGTCGCCACCGGAGCCTCTCCCTGGCCGGGCTTCACCACCAAAGCGTCCCGCGCGCGCCTGCCACACCGCTGCCACGGACTGGGCACCTGCTGCCCTGCGCTTCACCCGGCCGCTACCGTGACGACAAGGCGCCCGAAGATGCAACGGCGGTCAATGAGCTTGTCCCCTTCACCGTGCTGCCCGACGAGTGCCGGCACTCATGTTGCTCGCCGGCACTGCGGTTGCTCGCTCGGACTGGACGGTCACTTTGCTCCTCGCAAAGCCGGTCCAGCAGCCTAATCTTGGATGAACGCGTAGATCAACCACAGGATTCCGATGATCAGCGGAACCCGACCATCGCTGGTGCCCCGTTCGACCAGCCGTGGGAAATGATCGGGGGCGCATCGACGCCCGCCAGACGGGAATGCGGGCTGCGCCGGCGAGTTGCCGTGCCGGGCGAATCAGCTCCCGCGGCGTGATCACCATCGGCGCTTCGCGGCCGGTCGTGCGCTCGTCTTGATTGTCGGCCGTCGCCATCACCGCTCCCGACGCGCAGCCGCGCCGTCGGCCCTCCGCCATCGTCGTGGTCGTCTACGGAATCTCCTTCCGTCGACTTCCGTCGACGCCGAATCGGGAGAACCGTCGCCGCCAGTGCTGCCAATCCGCTGCCCCGATACGACCGCCGCTGCCTCCAGCCGTTCACCGGCGCCCTGCAGGCGATACGCGGCGGCCCCGATGCGCCTCGCGCGGGGAGAGGACGCGTCGCGCTCGACACCTCGAACGACGCGCACATGGACGACCTCGGCCGGATGCCGATCGTGTTCGCGCTTGTCCTCGCTCAGTAGGCGGGCTGCTGTGCTGCTGTCGCACCTGGAGCGCAGCCAGCTTCTTGGCGACCTCGTCCTTGATGGTAAGCACGTGACCGTCTTGACCCCGCCCCGGTCGTCGATCCCGGCGAGCGCCGTCGTGACGCTACACCAGCCGCGGCGTGCATCGCCCTGTGCGCCACCTCGCCCGGGGACATCACCGACCGAGCCCAGCAGTGGAACGACAACCCCAAGCCCTACGGCTGGGCCAAGACCGCCGACGAGATCCTCGAGCCACCCCGCATATTGACAGCGACTCTCTGACTCAGGACGACTGGGAGGTCGTGCTGCAAGATGTCGGACTGCCGGGATCAGTTCCGTATGATCTTGTTTTGCGGTCCCTTGGTGGCGTACGAGCGCCGCGGTGGCTCGGGCGCCGGCACGCAAACAACTGGGCACGCAGCATGGGCGGCGCAGTAGGCACTCACCGACCCGAGGAACAGGCGGCGGGCGAGCCCACGCCTGGTTCGCCCGACGATGAGCAGATCGGACGCGCTTACCGCTCTTACCAGAGCCGGCCCAACCGGCGGGGCGGAGATCGTTATACCGATCGGCACGTCGGCAGGGACGCCACCGAAGAGTTCGACGAGCGCATCCTCGACCAGACGGATACCGCGACTACTCCGGTCAGCCGAACCCAAACTGATCGTCGCCATCCCGTCGAGCATCCAGGATCCGACTTCGCCGCCGGCCTCGACATGGACAACCTGCACCGAGACGTACCGCTGGCGCGCCTCCTCGACGGCGAGCCCTAGAGCGCCCAGGCTGGCGGGTGCCCCATCGACACCGACGACGACCTTGCCCATGACGGATGCCATAACGGGCCTCCCTCCGGTGTTACAAAACCGTCCGTCGGCGCCGACCGAACCGAGCGGAGCTGAGCGGCAAGCAAGCCCTCATCGCCCGACCCCCATTTCCGGGCCTTCGATGCGACGCCGAAAGACGCCTCCAGACCAAAGGTGCCCTATCGGGCGGGCAGACGTTGAGGGCCGAGTGGGCTCGAGTTAAGGGACTTACGGCCCAAACGCCCGATTCATTACCTATCCGGCGCCCAAGAGGGGTTCGTCGACGAGCGGCGCGGTGGCCTGCGAGAGACGTCGGAGCGACGTGCTGGCACACGTCCCGAGTCAGGCTCGAGGACGAGTGGCCGAGGAATCTCCTGCGACCATCCGAACATCCACGCCGACGGGTGGGCATCGCGGACGCGGAGTGCCGAGCGGCGTCGGTACCCACGTGGACGACGCCAGCGGCGACAAAGGATGTCCCGCGAGTAGGGGTGTCGCCGAACCCGGCGACCTGGCGCAGCCGCCACCCGTGCGGCGAAGATCACCACTCCTCGTCGCGCTGCAGCCGGCCACCGTGCGATCCCGATGGAGCTGGCAATGTCCGCCGGGACGACACGAGTTCAGGATGTGTCGATCCGGGTTGCCCGACCTAGCTCGCGCCCTGCTGGGGTTGGTCGTCGCGGGCAGCCGTCTCGGAGGAGAACCTGACCTCGACGGTCTGGCCGGCCCGGCGTTCCTCCGTTTCGGCGAGTGCGGTCAGCACGCGTTTGTCCGGCTCGGTGAGCGGTGGCTGCACCAGGCTGCGCGGCCACAGCCGCCGGGCCAGCACCACATTGATCTCCGCCGCATACAGCAGCAGCTGGGCGCTCAGGTACAGCCAGGAGAGCAGGACGATAACGACGGCGAACACGCCGTACACGAGGTTGGCGCGGTCCAGCTGGCGGTCAACGATGTACACGCCCAAGGCCTGCAGCACGCTCCAGCCCACGGCCCCGATGGCGGCGCCGGGAAGCAGCCGCCGCCACCCTACCCAGATCCCGGTCAGGGCCTGGAACATGACGGCCAGCAGCAGCAAGTTGAATAGCAGCGACCCGGCAAGCGGAAGGATTCGACCGAACACGCCAGGGCTGGTGGTGCCAAGACCAGCCAGGCCGGTGGCCGCCACGATGCCGACAGCCAGCAGCAGGAGAGCCGCCAACCCACGGGCCAGCCGGAACCAGAAGCCCGGGCGGTCCTTGCGCGGGACGTTCCAGACCGCGTTCATGGCGTCCTGGGCGCTTTGCGTGAGCCCGAGGCCGCCCCACAGGGTGCCGACGATGCCGACGAGCAGGCCGATGCCGGAGCCCTGGATGGTCTCGATGCTGCCGCGCAGCTGCGGACCCAACACCGGGAACTGGTCGATGGCGGTGTCGATGACCCGCTGCCGCAGCTCAGCGTCGTTGGCGAGCACGTACCCGAGCACCGTGGTGAACACCAGCAGGAGGGGGAACACGGAGAAGAACCCGTAGTAGGCGAGCAGTGCGGCGTGCTTACCGGCCTCGTCGTCGCCGAACTTTTTGACCACGCCGATCGGGAAGCCGAGCACGCTGTGGCGTTGCTGGAACCGGTCGACGGCCCGCAGCACACGTTCGATCCGCTTCACCGCCGCCTCCGGCCCGCTCGGGCGTCCCGTGGCCAAGGGCCCAGGATGCGACACGGCGGATCCGCCGACAACCACCCGCCCAAACGCCTAGACCGTCGTGCCGCTTCCAGACGCCATCGGGCCGGCCGGTGAACATCGGGCATCGACCCGGACGGGTGCTGGCCGCCGCCGCGATCCATGTCCGAATGCTGCGTCAGTCGGGATCGCGAACGATCGCTTCTGAACCTTCATCGCCGAGGTAGAGCAGCAACCGGTAGTCGTAGCCGGCCAGCAGTTGGATGAGCTGGTTCGCCCGTTGCCTGGTGGGAGCGTAAAGCCACAGTCCCGCACCTCCGGCAGCGGCGGTGTCCAGGTAGCGTCTTCTCAGCTCATGATCGGCCGTCACGGTGGCTATGACCTGAGCCAGGCCGGAACGTTCGGCCTTGAGCCGTGCCTCCGTGTCTAGGATCTGCTCTGAGGTGTACAGGCGGATGTCCTGTCCGGGCACGCCGTGCTCGACGAGGCTTCGTTGAGCCCGCTGAGCCTCCGCATGCTCCTCGAACAACACGCCGAGATAGCCCGTTGCCGAAAGGAACCACGGGCGCAGGCCTGCAGGCCTGTCGATCGGCCAGTCACGCGGTTCAGTCATCGGACCTCCCCTTCGGCGGAACATGACGTTGTCCGGGCACATGCTGCCTGCCGTACTGCATGGCAGTCGGCTTGTCACCCTTGGCCTGGCACCCGGCCTCTCCTCGCGCGTAAGTGGGCCTATCCGAACGGCCGGGCCGGCCGGCGACCAGCAAGGAGATCCGCGCCCTGGTGCTGCGGCTGGCGAGGGAGAATCCCGCCTGGGGATACCGCCGGGGTGCGCGGCGAGTTCACCCGCCTCGGCCACCATGTGAGTTAGGCGACCGTCCGGGGGATCCCCGCTCCCGGCGGTGCCGGCCCGCTCCCCGTGGGCGGGCGCTGGCTTCGGCCATTCCCACGAACGCGGCCACTGCCGCCGGGCTGCCCACCCGGTAGGACAGCATGAACATACCGGACCAGGTTCACAGGACCCCCAGGAGCAGGACCCCCACACGTCGCCGGCACCCCCCGTGCGCCGGTCCGGATGGTGTCCCGCGGTGCGTGTATGGCCTCACATCGCTCCTGCTAGCGCCTTGCTTTCCGGCCGCCGCCGCGGGCCCGATCCCCATCTCTGCCAGCCCGCCGTGGCGGAGACGCTCATTATTGGGCCGTACCCGTCACGGGCCGGGGAGGGCCAGGGCTAGGAGCCCGCCGCCTTGGCGCGCTCGTCGGCGTAGGCGCGGGCGTCGATGGCGTCGAGCATGGCCAGCTTCGCGTTGTCGATCGCCCACTCGGCAAAGTCGAGGGCGTCGGCCGCGTCCGCTTCGGCCGCGTTCGCCTCGTCGGCGGCGGCCTTGGCGTCCAGCTGTCGGGTTCGCTTGTCGATCTTGGCCTTGACGTCGTCCCTCTTGGCGGCGGCGTCGGCCATCATCTGCGCCCACTTGCTGCGCGCGCCGGCGGCGGCCTGCTCGGCGCGCTGCTGGGCGTTCTTGACGGCCTGGTCGAGGTCGTCCTGGGTCTGGTCAATCCCACTTCTGAGCTGCTCACGAGACTCGGTGGCGGGCACCTGCACCGCCGAGCGGGCCCCCGCGACGTGCCGCTGGAGCTCATCCAGTCGTGCGGAAAAGTCCATGATTCCTCCCTGGATTGCGTCGATTGCCGATCGAGGCTGCTCCTCTGCGGACGGACTGCCCGATGGCAGTGCTGCCCGAGCTGGGCGCTGCGTCTGCCAGCGTTTGTCCTTCTCGGCTGCCGAACGGCGTCGACCCGTCGACCCCGGTCGCGGAGCGCCATCGCCAGCCCCTTCCGGTCGCCCTCATGCCAACAGTGGGTGCGCCGCATGGGGAACACCAGGGACCTTGGACCCTAAGGTTGTGGCCTTCCGGCCCGACTGGCTTGGTTTCCGCTGATCGGGATCTTCGGGCCCGACCGCCTCTAACCGCCGCAGGCGCTCACATGGCCTGCGGCCTCGCCGGGCACCGCGAGGAGAGGCTCAAAAGGGGTTCGTTGTGCTCGAAGTAGCGGTGCCCTCCTTGCTCAAGTCTGGCCAACTCAAGCAGGGAGGTTCCGCGTGGGCGTGATCATCGGGATGGACCGCACAAGCGGTCGGCCACGGTCGAGATCGTCGATGACCGCGGTCACGTGTT
>JBKOZJ010000095.1:0-33158 GCA_046725875.1 Actinomycetota bacterium | reverse complement strand
GCCGACGGCAAGCCGCTGCTGGTCCTGACGAGCGGCGCGCATCGGGTCGACGCAGCGCACATCGCCGACCAGCTCGGCGCTACGGCAGTCGAGCGAGCCGACGCCGGCTTCGTGCGTGCTCACACGGGCTTCCCCATCGGTGGCGTCGCTCCAATTGGGCACCCCGAACGAATCGAGACGCTGGTAGACGCGTGGCTCGCGAAGCATGAGGTCGTGTGGGCTGCCGCCGGACACCCGCACTGGGTCTTCCCTACGACGTTCGAAGAGCTCGTACGACTAAGTGACGGGCGAGTGGCAGACGTGGTCCCCGACTGAAGCCTCTGTGCGCACGGAAGCGCTCAGCCACCGGGAACGCTGGCTTTGCGGTCCTTACCGACCGCTCGCGGACTGACGACCGTCTTGCCGACTCTTGGAATAGAGCAGGCGGACGACATCTTCGATGGCCGGCTCTTCCACCGTCAGGTCTTGCACGTCGTGCAGTCGCCGCACGGTATGTGGTCTTCCGCCGGAAGCTGTACCACGCGACCATCGCGTACAGCGCCACGGGCCAGCCTCCTCAACCCCCACCCCAACCAGGCGCCGACCAGGTTAGAACGTGTCCGGGGGAGGTTGCGGTTAGTGGGGACTAGGTGAGGGTCCAGCGGACGTCGACGTGTACGGTCACCGAGGTCGTTCCAGGTTCCACCGGGACGGCGTCGGCGGCCGCCGCAACGAGCTTGAAGCGCGGCATCGGCGCCGGGCCGCCGTCGGCGACCCGTTCGGAGACGGCCACGACCGCGCCCAGCGACCGGCCGGCCAGCCGGGCATACTGCGACGCCTTCGCCTCGGCGTCCCGCCAGGCCGCCTCGCGCGCTCCGGAGAGAAGCCCGCCCGGGTCGTCGTACTCGAAATCCGCCCCCTCGAGTCGGCTGGCGTCCCCGCCCGCGGCCACCGTCTCGGCGAGCAGCGCACCGACCCGCTCCACGTCGCGGACGCGGACGGTGAGCCGCAGCATGGCGGTATAACCGGTGACCGCATGACCGTCCGCGGAGTGCTGGGGCCAGAGGTTGATCCCGGTGCTCTCAATCTCCTCCCGGCCCACGCCGCCGTCCATGAGCACCTTGCGCATCTGGTCGAGCGCGTCGCCGGCGCCGCGCAGCGCCCCGGTTGCGGTCTCGGCGGTGATCTGTGACCCGAGGTCGAGCCGGAAGGTATTCGGCGGCGCCGTGGCCGTGCCGACGCCCGTGACGGTGATCCCCTCGTCCACTGGCTCACCTCCGCGTCCGGGACGGCGCCTGAGATCAAACGGATACGCCGAGCCCGAGCGCCTGGTAGATCTCCAGCGTGGCAGTCGACCGGTTCAACGTGTAGAAGTGCAAGCCGGGCACGCCGCCATCGAGCAGCTCCTCACAAAGGTTGACGGCATGGTCCACGCCGATCCGCCGCACAGCCTCCGGGTCGTCCTCGACAGCCAGCAGGCGCTCGGCAAGATCGGCCGGGAAGGGCGTGCCCGATAGCTCGGCGAAACGCTGGATCTGGCGAACGTTCGTCACCGGCATGATGCCTGGGATGATCGGGATCGTGCAGCCGTGCCGCCCGGCCCGTTCGAGCAGGCCGAAGTAGGCACCGGCGTCGAAGAACAGCTGAGTGATGGCGAAGTCCGCCCCGGCGGCGGCCTTCTGGGCGAGATACCGCGCGTCGGTCTCCGGGTCTGGGGCTTCCGGATGACCGTCCGTGTGCGCGGCGACCCCGACACAGAAGTCGCCGAGCTCGCGGACGAGCCGTACCAGCTCGTCGGCGTGGCGCAGTCCTTCGGGGTGCGGGGTCCACTCCACGGCGCCGCGCGGCGCGTCGCCCCGCAATGCGAGCACGTTGCGCACTCCGGCGTCAGCATATGCCCCGATCACAGTCCGCAGCTCCGACCTCGGCGCGCCGACACAGGTCAGATGACCGACTGGGGTCAGCGTCGTGTCCTGCGCGATCTGCCCGGTGATGCGGACGGTGCGATCTCTGGTCGATCCACCGGCGCCGTAGGTCACCGAAACGAATGTCGGCCGTAGCGGCTCCAGCCGCCTGATTGCCGTCCAGAGCTGCCGCTCCCCCTCGTCGGTGCGCGGCGGGAAGAACTCGAAGGAGTACGACCGCCCGCCGGCCGCGAGCAGCTCGCGAATCGTGGTCGCGCCGCCCGGCATGGTCGACGGGATCCCGAGTGCCATGCCGCGAGAGTACCTGGCAGCGGGATCCCCGGCAGCTCGGCGGCCTGGACCAGGCGGGCCTGGCAGCTCCCGGCTTGATCCCTCGATGGCCGTGACCGGCGCAGATACTCTCGCAAGGTGGCGGTGACGGCTACTTCGTCGGGTGACTTGCGGCGCCGGGTCGCGCAGGCGCTCGATGACTTCATCGCCGATCAGACGACGACACTGACGACCATCGACGTGGAGCTGTCAGCGGTAGCTGTGGCGGTCCGCGACTTCTTGGACGGCGGCAAGCGACTGCGGCCGGCATTCTGCTACTGGGGGTGGCGCGGAGCCGGCGCCCCGGACGGCCCCGAGATCGTCGTTGCCGCCTCGTCGCTCGAGCTGCTGCACGCCGCGGCCCTGATTCACGACGATCTGATGGACGGCAGCGATACCCGGCGCGGGCAGCCCGCTGTCCACCGCCGATTCGCTCAGCGTGTTCTCGACCGTCCCGGCCGCACCGCAGGCCAGAGCCAGGCCGCCGACTTCGGGAGCGCGGCGGCGATCCTGGTCGGGGATCTATGCCTATCGTGGTGCGACGAGATGATCGAGAGCTGCGGTCTTCCCGCCGAGGTGATGCTCCGGGCCAAACCGGTCTTCCAGCGGATGCGCACCGAAGTCATGGCCGGCCAGTATCTGGACGTACTGGCCCAGATCACCGGCGGCGCCGACACCGAGCGCGCGCTCCGGGTGGTGCGCTACAAGTCTGCTAAGTACACCGTGGAGCGGCCGCTGCACCTCGGCGGCTTGCTGGCTGGTGCGCCGCCGGCGCTCCTCGCAACCTATAGCGAGTACGGCGTTCCGATCGGCGAGGCCTTCCAGCTGCGCGACGACGTACTCGGCGTCTTCGGGGACCCGGCAGAGACCGGCAAGCCGGCCGGCGACGACCTGCGCGAGGGAAAGCGGACGCTGCTCGTCGCGCTCGCATACCGGCGGGCCGACCAGCGCCAACGGACCGTTATCGAGGGTCGCCTCGGCAACCGGTCGGTTGACAACGAGGGCCTCGACGACCTCCGCAACGTCCTCGCCGAGACCGGAGCCCTGGCGGAGGTCGAGAGACTCATCGGCGACCTCACCGGCCGCGCGCTCGAAGCACTCGAAGGCAGCGCAGTCGATGCCGAAGCGCGCGAGGCACTGCGGGAGCTCGCGGTCGCCGCTACCGTGCGCGAAGGCTGACGAGGGCCGGTGCTGCTGGCGACTTCATGGGTTGCGACGATCTTCGGTCCCGGCGGGGCCAGCCGCACCGACCGGTGCCGCCCCCTCGCCTGGATCCCCGCGCCGGGCCTGGCCTGGAGCCGGTCCCTCAGGTCGCTTCACGCGCGCGGCCGACGAGTGGAGCTGGAACGGCACATTGGTCACCATCACCCCAGGGGTGAACCGCAGCCGCGTCTTCAGCCGGAGCGCGCTCTGGTTGTGCAGCAGCTGTTCCCACCAGCGCCCAACGACGTACTCGGGGATGAACACAGTTACCAGGTCCCGGGGGCTGCGGCGACGAACCGACTTGACGTAGTCGGTGATCGGCCGAGTGACCTCTCGATAAGGCGAGTCGAGCACCTTGAGCGGCACCGAGATTCCACGCCGGTCCCACTCGTCCTGCAACGCTTTCGTCTCGGCCGGGTCGACGTTGACCGTCACCGCCTCGACGGTCGTCGGCCGGCTTGCTTTCGCGTACATCAAGGCCCGCAACGTCGGTTTGTGGATCTTCGACACGAGCACGATCGCGTGGACCCGGGAGGGCATCATCGTCACATCGTCCTGCTCGTCCACGGCGAGCTCGTGCCGCACATGGTCATAATGTCGGCGGATTCCACGCATCCCGATGAAGATGATCGGCATCGCTACGCACACGATCCAGGCGCCGTGCGTGAACTTGGTGATCAGTACGATCACGAGCACCAGCCCGGTGAAGGTGAAGCCGACCGCGTTAATTACCCGGGAGCGCATCATTCGCCGCCGGTCCGCGCCGTCGGTCTCCGTCTTCAACAGCCGGGTCCAGTGCCGCACCATGCCGAGTTGGCTGAGGGTGAACGACACGAAAACCCCGATGATGTAGAGCTGGATGAGCCGGGTGACGTCCGCGTCGAACGCGTAGATCAACAGTGCGGCGAACGCGGCGAGCAGGATGATGCCGTTGCTGAAAGCCAGCCGGTCACCCCTGGTGTGCAGTTGGCGCGGCAAGTAGCCGTCCCGGGCGAGGATCGACCCAAGCACCGGGAAGCCGTTGAACGCCGTGTTGGCCGCAAGGACGAGAATCAGCGCGGTGACCAGGGCGATATAGCCGAAGGCGAGGCCGCCCATACCGTCCTCGCCGAAGACGGCCGAGGCCACCTCGGTGATGATCGGCTGCTGGTGGTATGCCGGCCCGACCGGCCCGCCGTTGCGCAACAGGTCCTTGGCCGGGTTCTCGGCGAACCGTGCATCGGAGATCATCGCTAGGGTCAGTACTCCGACGAACATGGTCACGGCGACCGTGCCCATCAGCAGCAGCGTCGTGGCGGCGTTCCTGCTCTTCGGGTGCCGGAAGGCCGGGACCCCGTTGCTGATCGCCTCGACGCCGGTCAACGCCGCGCAGCCCGACGAGAACGCTCGCATCAGCAGGAAAACCAGCGCGAAGCCGGTTAGGCTGGCGGCACCCACCTCCGGGCGAATCTCGAGTGCCGAGGACGGCGCCTTCAGGTCATCGCCGAGCACAAGTCTCCGGAACAGCCCCCACGCCACCAGCCCGAGCACGCCGATCATGAAGCCGTAGGTGGGGATGGCGAACGCGGTGCCCGACTCGCGTACCCCGCGCAGGTTCCCCAGAGTCAGGACGAGAACGACGATGAGTGCGATCTGCGGTTTGTGATCCGCGACGTAGCCGTTCAGGGAGCCCAGGTTGTCGATGCCCGCCGAGACCGACACGGCAACGGTGAGGACATAGTCCACGAGCAGCGCGCTCGCCACGGTGAGGCCGGCCCCGGAGCCGAGATTCGTCGTCGCGACCTCATAGTCGCCGCCTCCACTCGGGTAGGCGTGCACGTTCTGCCGGTAGGAGGCCACGACCACGGCCATGAGAAGCACGACCGCCGCGGCGACCCACGGCCCGTAGTGGTAGAAAGTGACCCCGCCGATCGACAGGGTCAGGAAGATTTCCTGCGGAGCGTATGCCACGGACGAGAGTGGGTCGCTCGCGAAGACCGGAAGCGCGATCCGCTTCGGAAGCAGGGTTTCGTGCAGCCGGTCGCTGCGCAGCGCGCGGCCGACGAGGATGCGCTTCGGGATGTCGGTCAACTTCGACACGTCTGGATGCTAGGACACTGCCGGACCGCTTTGCCTGTCCAGAGCGGTCCGGCAGCGTTCTGCCACGCGTCGGAGGTCGTTGCGCAAGCTGGCGCTTCGCGCCAGTGGATGTTCCAGCCTGACCACGGCTCTGCTAGTGCCCGCTGCGTGTAGCGTCAAGCCAGATCTGTTGTACGAAAGAAAACGCGGGCCGGTTTGCCGCGCCCGCGGTTGGGGGCGATGAGGACGGAAGGACGGCTGTGCACATCGTGATCATGGGATGCGGCCGGGTCGGGTCCACGCTCGCCCACATCCTCGAGGATCGCGGACACTCGGTCGCGATCATCGACCAGAACCCGGACGCGTTCCGCCGGCTCGGCGGCCACTTCAACGGCCGGCGGGTCACCGGTGTCGGGTTCGACCGCGACACGCTGCTCGAGTCGGGCATCGAGCGGGCCGCCGCGCTCGCGGCGGTCAGCAGCGGTGACAACTCGAACATCATCACCGCCCGGGTGGCAAGGGAGACGTTCGGCGTCGAGAACGTAGTGGCTCGCATCAAAGACCCCCGTCGCGCCGAGGTCTATCAGCGGCTCGGCATCCCGACCGTCGCCACCGTTCCCTGGACTGCCGACCAGATGGTGCGCCGCCTACTGCCGGAGGGCTCAGTGCCGGAGTGGCGGGACCCGAGCGGCACCATAAGGCTGGCCGAGGTCCACATCGCCGAAGCGTGGATCGGCCACCCCCTCCGCGACCTCGAAGCCGCCGCCGGCTGCCGGGTCGCCTTCGTCACCAGGCTCGGAACCGGCCTGGTTCCGGCTTCCGACACGGTGCTTCAAGACGGCGACCTGGTCCATGTGATCATGCGGGAGTCGGACGCGGCCACGGTGGAACGGGTATTCGGCAAGGGGCCCGAGGAGCACTGATGCGCGTCGCCATCGCCGGAGCGGGCGCCGTCGGCCGCTCGATCGCCACCGAATTGCTCGAGAACGACCACGAGGTCCTGCTCATCGACAGGGACCCGCACGCCATCAAGGTAGACAGCGTCCCGAACGCGGAATGGCTGCTCGCCGACGCGTGCGAGATCTCATCCTTGGATGAGGCGGCCCTCCAGCGCTGCCAGGTCGTCATCGCGGCGACCGGCGACGACAAGGTCAACCTGGTCGTCTCGCTGCTCGCCAAAACCGAGTTCGGAGTCCCGCGCGTGGTGGCCCGGGTGAACCATCCCAACAACGAATGGTTGTTCAATGAGGCGTGGGGCGTCGACGTCTCAGTCTCCACCCCCAGGCTGCTCTCGGCGCTCGTCGAGGAGGCGGTCAGCGTAGGCGACCTCGTCCGGTTGCTCCGCTTCAGTCAGGGCGAGGCCAACCTCGTCGAGCTGACGCTTCCGCCCGGTGCGCCCATTGTGGGTACCCGGGTCGGCGACGTGGAGTGGCCGACCGACACCGCCCTCGTCACGATCATCCGCGAGGGCCGCGTCCTGGTCCCCGACAAGGACCACCCGCTGGAAGCCGGCGACGAGCTTCTCTTCGTCGCCACGGCGGACCGCGAAGAGCAGCTAGAAAGCTTGTTGGCCCCGCATTAGCGGCGCCGGCCGTCAGTGAGCCGGCTCGGCGTTTGACGGTTGGGCTGCCACCGGGGTCTGGCCGCGAGCAAGCACGGCGAGCATCAGGGTAAACGCGCCGAGGAACAGCGGCCAGCCGAGCGCGATCTTGGCGGCCGCCAGCAGGCCGACGTTGCCGGTGAGATAAATCGGCCATTGGATGGCCACGCGGATCACGTTCGGGAGCACAAAGAGCCAGGTCAGCTTCGTGCATAGCTTGACGATGGCCGGATCCTTGCGCCAGCTGGTCGGGTCGCCCGTGACCGACCCGAGCAGGAAGCCGATAAGCGGCCAGCGAACCGCGATCGACAGGAGCAGCGCGGCCGCGACCACGGCGTTGTACAGGATGCCAGGTAGGAAGGCGTCCTCGGCGCGACCGGATCGGAGCGCGAAGATCGCGGCGATGCCGATGCCGAACAAGCTGTTCATTACGAACTGCGTGGTCTGCCGCTGGACGAGCCGGGCAGCCAGCAGACCTACCGCGGCCCCGACGCTGAGGCCGAGGGCGAGGGGCAGCTGGTGGGTGACGACCCAGGCGAGGGCGAAGGTAGCCGTCGGCACCGCCGCCTCGATCGAGCCGCGCTTGCCGCCGAGCGCCTTGCCGAGTTGCTGGCGCACGATCGCCTCGACGGTGTCGACACCGATCGGTTGGGTCGCGGGCGTGCTCCGGACGTCAGTCACGTAGCTCCTCCGGAGGCTAGGTGACGCATTGTCTGCTCGATTGTTCGCTCGCTGCGCTCGCTCACGGTGCCTCCCTCCCCTGGGCGAGGTGATGAGTGACCTGCTCGTTATTCGGTCGCCACGCTCCCTCACGCAGCACCGACCGCACGCAGCTCGTACCGAGGGTTGTAGATCACAGGCCCGCCCTGATGGTAAGTGATTCGGCCCTCGGCGACGATGACCCGTCCGGGTTCAATCCCCGGCACCCGCCGCCGGCCGAGCCACACGAGTGACACTGTGCCGGATCCGTCGTACAGCTCGGCCTCGAGCGCGGGCACGCCCGCCCGAGGGCGCAATGTCACAGTACGCAAGGTGCCGGAAACGGTCACGCGGTCGCGGTCCCGACAGCGGACTACCGGGGTCGCGCCACGTTCCTGCGTCTCCTCGAGCAGCTCCTCCGCCTCGAGCTGCTCATCGCTTGAGGTGAGCCGTTTGAAGATCTTTCGCAGCGGACGTTCCATAAAGTCAAGGATAGTGGCGGCTCAGCGGACCTCGGTGATCTCGGGGCCACGGCGGAAGGGGTCCAAGGGTGGGCGCTGGGCTCCGCTTTCGGTGGTGCCGAGGGAGGACTGCGCGCCTTCCTCGGGCAGCCGGAGCGGGATGGCGTCCCGCGGCGCCATCGGCGACCCGCCCCGGACGACGACCACGTCGCGCAGCAGGTCCTCCACCCGACGGGCGGGCGCCGGTTCGGTGGCTGCCTTGCCGGTGATGACGGCCCGGAGGAACCAACGAGGTCCGTCCACTCCCACGAATCGAGCGAGCTGCGTTCCCTTCTTACCATCCGGTGAGGTCACCGACACTCGCGCTCGAAGCTCGGGACCGAACGGCCCAGTACTTTCGTCGACCGTCCCACCTTGTTTCGTGACGCTCGCTGCGAGCTCGCCGCGTACCTCGTCCCAGATCCCCTGACTTCGCGGCGCGGCGAAGGGCTGCAGCTGGATCATGCTGTCCATGAGGACGACCGTCGCAGCAACGACGCGGTCGTCGGCGATGTCGGCGCGCAGCTCCATTCCTTGAACGGCCGGGATGAGCAGGCCACCCAGGTCGACCCGACCTTTGGCCGGATCGTCCAGGTCGGCGACGTCCCATGGCCCGTGGGCGGGCCGGGCAAGGTCAGCGTCCAGAAGGTCATCGGCAGCCATCGATTCGTCGTATGTGTCGGACGAATCGGCGCCCGCGTCCGGGGCGCCTTCGGCATCCCGCTGCCGGCGCCGGCGAAAGACCACTTCTCTCACTTCCTCGGTTGTGCGGGGGCAGTCACGGCTGCGTGTGGGCTTCCTGACGCGGAGAAGCCGCCGGTCGAACCGTACCCACCATTGCCCCGGGCTGACCCGGGAAGCATGGCGACCTCATGAAAGGAAGCCCGTTCCACCCGCTGGATCACCAGCTGGGCAATCCGGTCACCGCGCTTGAATGCGGCCGGCTCGCGCAGGTCGTGGTTGACCAGGATGACCTTGATCTCCCCACGATAACCGGCGTCGATGGTGCCTGGTGTGTTCACGATGCTGACACCGAGTCGATGACCGAGCCCCGAGCGCGGATGCACGAAGGCCGCATAACCATCCGGCAGTGCAATCGCGACGCCGGTCGGCACCAGCGCCCGCTCGCCGGGCGGCAGCTCGACGTCGATTGCCGTACACAAGTCCGCCCCGGCGTCCCCGGGATGCGCGTAGGACGGGAGCGGAAGGTCCGGGTCGAGTCGCTGGACCAGTACGTCGACGCGGCTGCTCTGGGGATATGTCTGGTCAGGGATTGACATCGAAGGCCCTCCGGGCGGCCGCACGCACGTCCTCGCGGTTGAGCGCGGCCGTAACTTCTTCGCTGCGCCCGTGCTCCAGGAAATGCTCCATCCCGACCGTTACGAAGACCGCGGTTGCCCGCACGGCCACCCGACCGCCCGGGCCACCCAGTCGGCCGACCGCGCTCGTGTAGATCTTACGTCCGGCCACCGCGTCGACCCGGGCGAGAATCGACAAGGTGGTGCCGACGGGTACCGGTCGCAGGAAGTCGGTCTCCAGCCGGCCGGTGACCATGGGCTTGCGCAGCAGCCAGGCCAGCGAGCCGAGGGCCTCATCGAACGCTGCGGTTAGCACACCACCGTGCGCCAATCCCGGCGCGCCCTGGTGGTCCTCGGTGACGGCGAAGCTAGCAGTGATGGTGAGGCCGTCCCCCGCTGTGACATGCATGTGCATCCCGGTCGGGTGGTCGTCGCCGCATCCGAAGCACCGGTGATAGTGGGAGCTGATCTGCTCGCCGGGTGCTGGCGCGTCTGGATGGCGGTGAGCCACGTCCACTTCCGCGTCCTTGACATCGGGATTGGCCACCGAGTCTGGTCCACCTGGCATTGCGCGGGTCACGGTCGCCGACACTACCGCTCGGTCGGCCCCGCCGGTCCGCGGCGGGGCTTGGCCACTAGTTTTCCCGCCGGCAACACAAGCGACAGCTTCGCCGCGGGTCGGATGCCACGATTGGTGGCATGAGCGAGCGGAAGCCCGCCGAGTGCTGGCTGATCGATATGGACGGCGTATTGGTCGACGAGGGGGTGCCTCTGCATGGCGCCGAAGAGTTCGTCCGGCGACTTGCCCGGTCCGGGAAGCGGTTTCTCGTGCTCACCAACAACTCGATCTTCACGCCTCGGGACCTGCATGCGCGGCTGAGCCGGGCCGGACTGCCGGTACCGGTTACGGCGATCTGGACATCGGCGCTGGCGGCCGCGCAGTTCCTCGACAGCCAGCGACCCCATGGCACGGCCTACGCTATCGGCGAGGCAGGCCTGACCACCGCCCTCCACGAGATCGACTATGTGCTGACCGATGCCGATCCCGACTACGTGGTCCTCGGCGAGACCCGCACATACTCCTTCGAGGCCATCACGAAGGCAATCCGGCTGGTGGACGGCGGCGCCCGGTTCATCGCGACCAACCCCGACCCGGCCGGAGCGTCGACTGACGGCGCACTGCCCGCCACTGGGTCGGTAGCGGCGCTGATCACCAAGGCCACCGGGGTTGAGCCCTACTTCGTTGGGAAGCCGAACCCGCTCATGATGCGCAGCGCACTGAACACGGTGGAAGGGCACAGCGAGACGACCGCCATGGTTGGCGATCGAATGGACACCGATGTCATCGCCGGCATGGAGGCCGGGCTCGAGACGATCCTCGTCCTCTCGGGGGTGACCAAGCTCGCTGACGTCGACCGGTTCCCGTACCGGCCGAGCCGGGTGGTCGCCTCCGTCGCGGACTTGATTGACGAGATCTGAGTACGGCTGCGCTAGGCGTCCTTCGGCGCGGTCGCGGCAAGGTAGTGATCGACCAGCGAGATCGGCAGCCGGCCGGTCCCGGCAACGAGATCGTGGAAGTCTCGCAAGCTGCCGCGCGCTTGATGCAGCCAGTCGTCACGCATCCGCTGGATTTCCAGTGCACCGGTCAGGTAGGACGCAGCCTGGGTCGGCCAGGCGCAGTATCGCAGGACCTCCGCCCGGGCCGTATCTTCGGAGAGCGACGCCTTGGTGGACATGTGCTCCACCGCCTGGTCGACGGTCATCTCGCCAAGGTGGAGCGACGTGTCTACGACGATGCGGGCGGCGCGGAACAGCCGCATGTCAACCTGACGCAGCTCGGCCTGCCGGTGCGGGAAGAAACCCTGCTCCTTCATCATCTCCTCGACGTACAGGCCCCAGCCCTCGGTGAAATACGCCGATCCGAAGACGTAGCGGAGCGGTCGGCGCTGGTTAGCGGTCAGATGGGCGAGATGCCAGTGGTGGCCCGGATACGCCTCGTGGACCGCGATCGTCCACTGGGACGAGTACGCGTTGGTGGACAGGCGCTGCGTGATCTGTTCCGGGGAGGCGCCGTCCGGCGGGTACGGGACGTAGAACGTCCCGACGCGCGGCCGGGCCGAGAATGCCGGGGGCGCCATGTAGTGGGCGACCGCAAGCACCGGCCGGGTGAATGGCTCGGACGGCAGAACTTGGCAGACCTCTCCGGCGGGCAGTGTCACTAGATCGTTCTCGCGGCAGAAGTCCCGTGCCGCCTCGGTCGCCTCCTTGTACGAAGCCAGCATCTGCTCAGGCGTCGCCGGATGGTCGCGGTCGAGCTCCGCCAGCAGTGCCCGCCAGTCGTCGTCACCTCGTAGCTCCCTGGCGCGGCCGCGGAGGTCGGCAGCGAGCTCCTCCCAAGCAGCCCGGCCGCGCTCGCGCATCTCGCGCGCACCGTAATTCAGACCTTCGGCATTGCGCAGCAGGCCGTCGTAGCGTTCCTCACCGACCGCCCACGCGCCGGTGGCTTTCTCAGCCAGCCCCTCTAGAACGTCAGCAAACCGTTCGAACGCGGCACCCGCCTGCTCACCCGCCTCGCCGACGGCTGGCCGGTCTTCCTCCGGAACGAGCCCGGCGATCGTCCGTACATAGCCGGAACCGGCCCGAGCCATGCCGATGCCGCGGCGGACGAGCTCGGGTGCTGCCAGCTCGGCATCGAGGTTCGCCGCTCCTTGAGCCAAAAGCCCGGCTGCACCGTGCAGCCGGGCGGTAAGCGCCGCCGACCGGCCGGGGTCGGCGGCGTCCCGGTTGAGCAACAGGAGCTGCACTCCGGTGAGGATGTTCCCGGCATAGTCATCAGGGCTGCGCTGCCAGCCATACCAGTCCCGCATCAGCCGCCGGCCGGCCAAAACCATGAGCACCAGGTCACGGTCGATACGCTCGTCAAGATCGAGGTCGGCGTCGTCGAGCGCACCGAAACGCTCGAGCCAAAGATCTTCGCGGCGCTGACGCTCGGTGATCGCGGTCACGCTCTTGTCGGCGACCCGGTCGTCGTAGTCGGGCACTCCGAGAAACGTGCCCAGATTCGGCTCCGCCGCGAGCTGGTCGGCGACCAGCTCAGCGGCAAGCCGGTCGAACGGACGAGCGCCGAAGGGAATGCCCGCGATCGCCGCTCCGGACGTCACGCGCAGTCCACACAGATCTGCTGGCCGTCGCGCTCCAGTGCAAGCTGGCTGCGGTGGTGGACCAAGAAGCACTTGGAGCAGGTGAATTCGTCCGCCTGCCGTGGCAGGACCCGGACGCTCAGCTCCTCGTTCGACAGGTCGGCACCAGGCAACTCAAAGCTCTCGGCAAGTTCACTCTCGTCCGTGTCAACCACACCGGAAGCCAGATCCGGACGAGTCCGGGCCTTGAGCTCCTCGATGCTGTCTTCAGTGAGATCGTCGTCTGTCTTACGCGGGGTGTCGTAGTCGGTCGCCATGCCCTCTCCCCCACATAGGGTCCAATGCGGCTTGGAGCCCTCTAAGTGGCTCGTGCTCCTCGTGAGGCCGCGCTATTACTGTCACGGCGCTTGGCCGGGCTCGTCGCCCGGCGACGCCATCGCCGGAAGCTTGTAACTCCCGCCGGCCCTGCTTTGTGCCCGCAAAGCCGCCTCCTGGGCCGGAGATTGTTCCCTATCGATCACGGCCAAACGCGCCGCTTTGGAAGATCCACGCGTCGTGTCGCAACCAAAGCCTCCGACCTGGAGTTTCGCTGCAAACACCGATGCTCGGCGGAACATTCCCGAGCCATCGCACAATCTCAAGACGATCGTTCCAGTTCCATCGGCGGAGAATGCTACTTACCCCACCCACGCCGCGCCATAAACTTCAAAAGCCGCTCCCCCAATGCCACCGTGCTGCCTGAAACATGGCGCTCAACGGGGTCAATTGGCCGCCTCGACACAGCGAACCCCGTCCGGACCGACGGTCGCGGCGTGGCTGGTTGCCGGCGGGAGGTCGAGCCGATCACCTTGGTGCAGCTCAAGATCGCCATCATGTGTATGGAAGACGATCGAGCCGCGCACGCAGTAGAGCACCTTGTGATAAGGGTGCTCGTGCCAGCCGTACGTATCACCCGGCGCGTTGCCCCAGCCGTGCGGCGTCAGACCTTCCGCGCGCATCGTGGCGATGATCTCGTCCTCGCTCACCACCCGGCCGGGGCCTGGCGGCGTGACTCTGCTGGCCATGTGTACGCGATCTCCTTCCCGGCGGCGCTCAGTCGCTGTCCGCGCGCATCGACACAAGGAGGTCGTGCATTGGTCCGAACAGGCCCGGCGGCGCGGCAAGAACCATCTCCTCCGATGGCAGCGCTCCGCGCATGCCCTCCACCCGAGCGCCCGCCTCACGAGCGATCAGCGCGCCGGCGGCGAAGTCCCAGGGCTGGGTCCCCCGCTCGAAGTACACATCGAGGCTGCCGGAGGCCAGTGCGCATAGGTCGGCGGCGCAGGAGCCGAACCTGCGGATGTCGCGGACCATCGGCAGCAGTTGGTGAATGACGGCAGCTTGGTGCTCGCGCCGCCGTGCCTCGTAGCCGAACCCCGTCCCAACGAGCGCCTCGCCGAGCTCAGGGGCCGGGTTGCACTGGATAGCCTCCCCATTGCAGAAGGCACCCTGGCCTTGCCGGCCGGTGTACGTCTTCCCAAAGGTGGGCACGGCGACGACTCCGACCCGTACTATCCCGTCGACCTCGGCGCCGATACTTATCGACCACCCGGGCAGCCCGTAGAGGTAGTTGACGGTCCCGTCGATCGGATCGACCAGCCAGCGCACGCCGGTCGACCCGGGCCGGTCGGCACCCTCCTCGCCGAGGACTCCGTCGTGGGGACGCCGCTCCTTGATGAGACCGACGATCATGCGCTCGGCAGCCCGGTCCATCTCCGTCACCACGTCGGTCGGGCTGGACTTGGTCGCCGCGACGTAGACCCGTGCCGGCCGTTTGTCGACCAGGAACGCGGCTGCCTGCGTGGCCGCGTCGAGTGCGACCTCCAGCAGGCTCTGGTGGTCGACGGCGGCGGCCGGCACCATTCCGGATGCCTCGGGATCGGCGTCGAGCATTTCAGTCCGCTCCTGAGACGGCGGGGCGTGGACCCCGAGGGTTCGGGCAGCAGCCTGTCGGACACCGGTCGTGGGCCGGTCCGAGCGCTCCCAGCGCCACCCGCTGCGCGGGCGGTGTCCCGGTCATTCGTTCCAGAACAAGTTCCCGGATCATGCCGGTGAACCGCGGATCCGTGCCCGGCGTTGCCGCCCGGGCCAAGGGCAGGCCGAGCTTCGCGGCTGCCTCGGCCGCCTCGACGTCGAGGTCGTAGAGCACCTCCATGTGGTCGGATACGAAGCCGATCGGCACTAGTACGGCACCTGGGACCCCCGTACCCGAAAGCCGCTTCAGGTGGTCCACAACGTCGGGCTCAAGCCACGGCTGGGACGGCGGTCCGGACCGCGACTGGTACACGAGGTCCCAGCCCGGCGTCGGACCGGTTCGTTCCGCCACCCCAGCGGCCACAAGCTTCGCAGTCTCCCGGTGCTGGTCCACGTACGCCCAGCCCGTGGGACCGCTCGTGGCCGCCCACGCCTCGGGAATCGAGTGGGTCGTGAATACCAGGCGGGAACCCCTAGGGACCTCGCCGAGCGCCGCCACGGTCGTGTCGACGAATGGCTCCACGAACCCCGGATGGTTGAAATAGTGCCGCAGCCGGACGAGCTCCGGGCCCCCCGGTCCCACGGTGGTCAAGGCCGCCGCCATGTCCTCGCGGTATTGCCGACAGCTCGAATATGAGGAGTACGCGGCGGTCACGAACACCAGCGCCCGCGTGATCCCGTCCGCCATCATTTGCCGAACGGTGTCGGCAAGCATCGGATGCCAATTCCGGTTCCCCCAGTAGACCGGCAGGTCAAGGTCGTTAGCCGCGAAGTCGCCGCGGATCGCCGCAAGCAACTTCCGGCACTGGTCGTTGATCGGACTGCGCCCGCCCATCCGGAAGTAATGCTCGCCGACCTCCGCGAGCCGCACCCGCGGTATGCCACGGCCGCGAGTGACGTTCTCCAAGAACGGGATGATTTCATGCGGGGCCTCCGGACCGCCGAACGAGAGCAGCAACAGTGCGTCAAACGTCTCCCGGACCCGCGCCCCACCGTCGATACCCGCGGCTCGGCCAACGCCTTCCGACGCGGCGCCTCGCCCGGCCGGCGAGGACGGGCCGCCCATGAGCGGACGCCCTTTCCCAGCCGCGCTTACCGTCACGTCTGCCCATCCTGCCAGGATCCCGTCGCCTCCCATTGATCAGGCAGCGTGGGGCGCACCGCGTGCCCTGCTTGGGCGGCGGGCTGGTGGGTCTTGGGCGATAGCGTCCGTGGTCGTGCTCGCTCCTTACCGTGACCTGTTTACGGTGCCGGGGACGCTCGCCTTCTCAACGGCGGGCTTCGTCGCGCGGATGCCGATATCTATGGTCGGGATCGGGATCGTGCTCTTGATCTCTTCGGCGACCGGGTCTTATGGCGTGGCCGGCGCAGTCGCGGCGGCGTTCTCGCTCGCCGCATCCTTGGTGGGGCCGCAGGTCGCCCGGATGGTGGACCGCTTCGGCCAGGCGGCGGTGCTGGTACCCGTCCTCGTCGTGCAGGTGCTCGCGATGATCGGGCTGATGGTCGCCGCGGTAACCGGAGCCCCGCACTGGACCTTGTTCGCCACCGGCGTCGTCGCCGGCGGTGCGACGCCGAGCATCGGCTCGCTCGTCCGCGCGCGGTGGGCGAACGCGCTCGCCGGCACGGGTCGCAGCCTGCATACCGCCTACTCGTTGGAGTCCGCGATCGACGAGCTGATCTTTGTGATCGGGCCGGTCCTCGTGACCGTGCTGGCGACCGGCGTGGACCGCCTGGCCGGACTTTCCGTCACCCTCGCGCTGGCGCTCGGCGGCGGGCTGGCGCTTGCCGTACAGCGATCGACCGAGCCACCCGCGCGACGGGAACGGACGGGCGGACAGGCCGGAGGATCCGCAATCCAGGTTCCTGCCCTCCGGCTCATCATCTTCATCATGATCGGGCTCGGCGGCGTCTTCGGCTCGGTGGAGGTGATCGTCGTCGCGTTCGCCGAAGAGCAGGGCCGGAAGGGGGCGGCCGGCTTCGTCCTGGCAGCCTGGGCGCTCGGTAGCCTGATCTCCGGGATCTTGTACGGCGCCATGCATTGGCGTGCGTCGCTTGCTCGGCGGCTGCTCCTCGCCTGCCCTATCTTCGCGCTGTCGATCGTGCCGCTGCCATTCGTACCGAACCTGCCCGTGCTGACCGCGGTCATCTTCGTTGCCGGCTTCACCATCTCGCCGACGCTGATCGCCGCCTTCGGTCTGGTCGAGGACCGGGTCCCGGCCGCCCAGCTCACCGAGGGGCTGACGTGGTCAACGACGGGGATCGGGCTCGGCATTACGGTGGCATCGGCGCTCGCCGGCCAGGTGATCGACGACCATGGTGCGAGTGCGGCATTCTTCGTCTCGCTGGCGTCAGGTGTCTGTGCCGCGCTGGTCGCCCTGGGCGCCGGTCGCACCCTCGCCCGCGTCCCTGAGTCGGCCGAGGCGGCGGCTCGAGTCGCCGGTTAGCCGTTGACCAACTCGACATGATCGACGTGTCGGCGCGGCTTCCGTACCCCGGGGCTGCGGTGCAGGCGACGGTGCTTGCGCCGAATGGGCGAACCGCGACGCGCCGGGCGACCTGGCGGTCCGGGGTTCAAGCCGTTCAAGGGGCCAGACTGAAATGCTGCCGCCGACGCTCCCGGGGAGGGCTGTGATGCAAGAGCTGCGCCTGGTCACGGCCATCGACGAGGGTGCCCGGCTCCTGCTCCGCGCCCTGGACGGCAGCGAGTACGCACTTCCGCTCGACGAGAAGCTGAAGGCCGCGGTCCGTGGGGACCGGGTACGGCTCGGTCAGCTCGAGATCGAGTTGGACACGCCGCTACGGCCACGTGACATCCAGGCCAGGATCCGAGCCGGCGAGTCGGCCGCCGACGTGGCCGAGGCGTCGGGCATTCCGCTCGAACGGGTCCGTCGCTACGAGGGCCCGGTGCTCGCCGAGCGGGAGCACATGGCGGCGATGGCTCGACGGACCGCCATGCACGCATCTATTCCAAATGAGCGACCGGCGCCGTTGCTCGGCGACGTGCTCGCGCAGCGCCTGCGGGAGCGCGGCATCGACCCGGATACCGCGTCGTGGGATTCATGGCGGCGGGAGGACGGGCGCTGGCAGGTCGCGGTCGCCCACCGACCTGCAGCCGCTCATGCTCCAGCCGAGAGCAACCCGGCTGGCAGCGGCGATGAAGTAGGGAGCGAAGACAGCGCCGGCGCAACCGAACGGGCACTGTTCCTGCTCGATCCAACCCGTCGCACCGTGAGCCCCGACAACGACAACGCGCGGCTGCTCGTTGCCGAGCAGCAAACCCTCGCGGCTGAGGCGATGGCCGGCCTGCGGCCGCGGATGTCCGGTTTGGCGGACGAGGGCGGCGACCAGGATGCCGCGATCGACATCGGTTCTGGCGTGATCGACCGTGCCAGCGCCGGGGGCGCCGGGCCACGCGGCGGCCGCGCCGCAAAGGGATCGCCGGCGGCTCGGCACGGGCGGGAGCAGCCTGGCCGCGCGGGCGACATTCTCGATCTGCCGGCGCCGGCGGCCGACATTGGCCCGGGGATCGCCGGTGCCGGTGCTTCGAGAACCGACGGCACGAGTGCCCTGGGACCGGGTGTCGGACAGCGCCCGGACCGCGGCGTCGCCGCCTATAGCGGCGACGACGGCCTGGTCGTTCCGAGAGTCGGTGTCGCCGCAATGGGCGGTCTCGTGCCGCTGGCTCCGGTACCACCGCGCCGGCCGCTACAGCGCAACGACCCCGATCGCGACCGGCCGGCCCGGCGGTCCCGCCGCCCGCATGTGCCCGCCTCGGCGACCGCCCCGATCCGCCGGCCGAGCCTCTACGAGGAGCGGCTCATCGGCCCTGCCGAGCGACCGCCAAGCGGACCCCGACCGCGTCGGGCGAGCGTACCCAGCTGGGACGAGATCCTCTTCGGCACACGCACCCGCAACTCGGACTAGCCGTCTAGCGCCACCCTGGCTTTGCCGTCAGCCACGCTGAATTTAGCGTCGCCGACTACCACAGCCCCGATGCTGGCGCTTTGATCCGCCAAGCTTGCCGTTAGCCATGCTGAATGCCGTTAGCCGTGCTGAATAAGGCGCCGCCGACTACCACGGCCCCGACACTCGACGCTTTGATCCGCCAAGCTGCCGAACCGGTGACCTAACGGCTTGCACGCGGTACGTCATGTTCATGCTTGGCGCGCTTGGTGGATCGAAACGGCCAGCAGCAAGGCAGTGAGCTATCCGGTAGCCAGTCACGCGATCTTACGGAGCACCATTTCCGGTTCGTGAACGATCTCGCGCCAAGTTAGGCGTACGACCCGGTATCCAAGGTCTTCCAGCCGGTCCTGCCGCTTCTTCTCCAGAAACAGGGCGTCCTCCTGCTCGCGATACTTGGCCTTCCCGTCGATCTCGACGATCGTCCGCTCTTCGCGGAAGAGGAAGTCCACCTGGCCCGCAATGCCATCTCTGTCCGAGATAACTGCCTGCAGCAGAGGCGCGGGCAGCCCCACGGTCGCGAACAGAACGCGGGCGACCGACTCCGCAGCTGATTGAGCACGACCATCGCTGAATTCCACCACCCGGCTGGCGTCTCGGATGCCTGGCCAGGTCCAGGCAGCCCTAACGACTTGGTCCAGCTCATCGCGGCTGGTCAGGCCCCTCCGCAACGCGGAGTCAGCCAACACGACCGCGTTGCGGAATGGCTGCTCGCGAGCAAGGTCGACCACCGTGCGAGCGACGGTTGTGACAGGTAGCCGACGGCACTCCGTGACATGACCGGGCGGTAGTGTCGCCCGCCTAATGCGAACCCCGCTCACCCATCCTCGCCCTCTACCGGGCGTGTCGGTGGTAAGCGTGAGCATGCGCGGTGGATCGACGATGAAATCCAGGCCGAGCAGCCGAGCGGCGGACTCGTGGCTAGCGGCCAGACGGGCGCTGGGCCGGGCACAAATTTCGCCGGCAAGGGATAGAGCGAGCGCTCCCTCGGGCTCGGCGCGAATGGCCGCCGCGGTCTCCCTCTCGGCGAGAATCCCGTGTCTGACCCGAACCCACCGGCCTGAACGGACCAGGCCTCTTATCTCGTCATCGGCGTAGCCGCAGGCCACCGCCTCGGCCACTCGGAAGACGCCACCATGCTCGCGCTCCGCGGCGCTCAAAGCTGGATGCATGGCCGAACCCCCAAATTGGACCAGACAAGCATGCCCGCGCCGGCGTCCACCGCACGTACGTTGCCCACAGCCTGTCCACAGGTACGGGTGCGGTTCGTGACCATCTGCTGCGTGATGACGCTTGCCCAGGGGTCAGATTGATCCGCAAAGCATGTCAAGGCCGAGCCGTACGCTCGGGGTCCAGTACGCCAGGCTCGTGTTCCAAACGCTTGGCGGATCAGACCACAACCCTCGCGGGCGCGATACCCGCCGACGATGCGTCGGCGTCCGCTAAGTCACGCGGGATGCGGATGCTGGGTACGACTGATGGTCGCCGTTCTCAACGAGGGCCCGAAGCCGGGAGAGCCCGTCCCACACGTCCACGAAGCTGGTAGTTAGGGGAGACAGTCCGAGGCGGAGCCGGTCGGGGCCGCGGAAGTCCGGGATGACCCGGGCCTTCTCGATGTACGCCTGGCAGATTTGCCACGCCTGGTCGTGGCGGAGCGACACCTGGGCGCCACGCCGTTCCGGGTCGCGCGGTGTCGCCACCGAGAAGCCGAGCGGCGCGAGCCAGGCGTCGGCTAGGTCGATCAGATAGGACGTGAGCGCGATACCTTTCGCTCGCACTCGGTACATCCCGGCTTCCGCGAGCAGCTCCGCGCCCTGCTGAACTGCGTATACGCCCAAGATCGACGGCGTGCCCGTCGTGAACCGGCGGATGCCCGGCTCTGGGTCATAGGCGGGGCCCATGGCGAACATGTCCCGCTGCCCGAACCATCCCCAGATCGGCTGGCGAAGCGCGTCCTGCAAGTCCCGGCGTACGTAGAGGAAGGCGGGGGCGCCCGGCCCGGCGTTGACGTATTTGTACGTGCAGCCCACCGCCAGATCCGCGCCGGCCGCTGCAAGCTCGACCGGCACCGACCCGACCGAGTGGCACAGGTCCCACAGCATCAGCGCCCCGCGCTCATGGGCGAGCCGCGTGATGTCGCTCATATCCAAAAGGGCGCCGGACCGGAAAGCGACATGCGAAAGCGTGACGAGCGCCGTGTCCTCGTCGATCGCCGCATCGAGCTCCTCGCGGCTAGGACCGTGCACCGGATCCGAGCGCACCATCTTGAGTGTGAGCCCGTGGGCCGCGGCCAGCCCTTCGACCACGTATCGGTCGGTCGGAAAGTTGTCGTCGTCGGTCACGATCACTCGCCGGCCGGCGCGGGCGGTTAGCGCGGCGGCCGCGAGCTTGTAGAGGTTGACCGTGGTCGAGTCCGAGACCACCACCTCACCCGTGTGGGCGCCGATGAGTTCGGTCGCTAGAAGATCACCGACTCGGGTGGGCAGGTCGATCCAGTAGTCCCAGGAGCGGATTAAGTCCCGCCCCCACTCCTCGTCGACGGCGCGGGCGAGGCGGTCGCGGGTAGTGCGCGGAAGCCGGCCGAGCGAGTTGCCATCCAGATAGATCAGATCCGGGTCATCGACCATGAAGCGGTCGGCGAAACTGGCCAGCTCGTCGGCCGCGTCGAGCTTCTCCGCGTACATCTGATCGGTCGGGTCGGTCGCCATGCGGGTCACGTTAGCCACACCTCCCCGCGGGACAAGTGGCGAGATGCCGCCAGCCTGGTATCGCACGTTACGTCGCCGGGAAACGTCTAGGTCCCCGGGGGGGCAACTTCGGAACCATCCGACCAGCGCTCGGACGGCGTGGCAGCGGCCTGACTTGGCCGCACATGGCGGCGGGATTTGGAGAGTGGCATGACGCATCGAGCGGGACATCGTTACCGGACAGTGATGTGTCGCTCGTATCACCCGAGCCCGCCCCGATCTCTTGTAATCGGGCGCCTCTCGAGGCATGGGGTGCCCAGTCGGCGAGCCAGCAACCTGAGACCCGAGGGGGTGGCGTGGCGCGATTCGATGTCCTGCGCGGTCGTGCTCTTCGCCACGGGTCAACCCGGTGGCGCTGGCTCGCCGGCGCACTTTCCCACGGCTGGTCGGGCGGTCCGATGGGGGTCGTTCGCCCGACCAGCCGGGGCGCTGGGACGCCGTGGCGCCACGGGGGTTACGGGGTCATCTGGCCGTGGGCCGGCGGCAGTGCGGGGGTTCTGTCGCCGGGCCCGCGGTCGGCGGCGACCAGCGGGGGCACCGAGCGGTGGGGCGGCCACGGGGGAGTCGCCTCGCCGTCTGGTGGGGTCCGCCGGGAGACATGTGGCGCGCCGGGGACGTCGAGGCGGTGGGTCGGTTACATTGCGCCCGTGACGGTCAAACCCGCAGACCACGGCGAGCTCAGCAATACGGATCACCGGGGTTCCGCGGGAACCTACCCGTGCGCGCCTGACGCGCTCGCGAACACCGACGTTGCGCTCTTGGTGAAGACTGCGGCGGGAGGCGACCAGCGCGCCTGGGACGAGCTCGTACGTCGCTTCGCTCGGCTGGTCTGGTCGATTCCGCGGGGGTACGGGCTGGATGTCGCCGACGCGGCCGACGTGAGCCAGACGGTATGGCTGCGCCTGATCGAGAGCCTGTCGGTCGTGCGCGAGCCGTCCCGCATCGCCGCTTGGCTGGTAACCGTGGCGCAGCGCGAGTCACTGCGAATGGTACGGGCGCGCGGCCGGGAGATACCGGAGGCTGAGCTGGCCGAGCGCCCCGCCGCTGATCCCGTGGAGTCGCCCGAGACGGCGGCCCTGACGAACGAGCGGCACCAAACACTCTGGGCAGCGCTGGCGCTGCTGCCGCGCCGGTGCCAGGTGCTCCTGCGGGCGCTTTCGGCGGCGACCGAGGCGCACTATGCGCAGATCGCCGAGGCGCTCAATATGGCCATCGGCAGCATCGGCCCGACCCGCCAACGCTGCCTCCAGCAGTTGCGTGCACAACTGGCGGCGGAGGTCAGCTGATGCACTCCAGGCTCGTACACGACTTGGTGCGCGGGGAGCGGGCCCACGCCGGACCTCGCGCATCCGCGCAACGGGGGTCTCGATGACCGAGGCGTGGGAGGACGACGGCGAGCTGCTGGCCGCGCTTCGCGAGGTGGCGGAGGCCGCCGACCCGTTGCCGGATTTGGTGTCGGAGGCGGCCCGGGCGAGCCTCACTTGGCGACGCATCGACGCCGAGCTCGCCGAACTCGTCCAGGACTCCGCGGGTGCGGAGTTGGCGGGTGTACGGAGCGAGCAGGCGTCGCGGTTGGTGACCTTCGCGGCCGGTCCGGTGACGATCGACATGGAGATCATCATTTCCGGCGACAGCCGACGGTTGATCGGTCAGCTGACGCCCAGCGTCGCGACTGAGCTAGAGGTCCGTCACGCAGGCAAGCGGTCAACGATGACCGTTTCGGTCGATGACCTCGGCCGCTTCATCGCCGATCCCATCGAGCCTGGTGTCGTCAGCCTCGTCGCCACTCCCGCTGGCGCGGCGACCCCGATAGCCACCACCTGGCTCCATATCTAGCCAACAGCGGTCACACTCTTCCGCACGCTCCCCCACAGTCTCGGCATGAACCCGCGCAACCAGCGCTCGTCGACCCCGACTGTGTGGGCTTCCCCTCGTAGCGTGGAGACATCGCCTTGAGGAGGTGGGCGATGGCAGACGGGCGCAGGAAGTTCGATCGGGAGTTCCGGGAGGGCGCGGTCCGCATCGTCCGGGAGACCGGGAAGCCGATCGCTGTGGTGGCTCGGGAGCTGGGGATCAACGAGGGCACGCTGGGCAACTGGGTGACTAGGGACCGGCGGGCCCGCGCGGGTGACGGCGCGTTGACCGAGTCGGAGCGGGACGAGCTGAACCGGTTGCGCAGGGAGAACGCCGAGCTGGCGATGGAGCGCGATGTGCTCAAGCGCTCGGCCGCCCTCTGGGTGAGGGAAGCGATGGGGCGGTGAGCCTGGCCGGCTTTGTCGCGACCCAGAGGGTCGAGTTCGGCATCCCGCACGCGGTGACGTGTCGGGCACTGGGTGTCTCGCAGGCGTGGTTCTACAAGTGGCGCCACGGCGACGTGTCGCTGCGGCGGGCTCGACGGCGGGCGCTGGCCGCCGCGGTCGGGTACCTGTTCGCCAAGCACAACCGCCGCTATGGGTCACCGCGGATCACCGCCGAACTGCGGGATCTGGGGTGGCGGGTCAGCCAGAACACCGTCGCCGAACTCATGCGCGAGCACGGGCTGGCGGCTCGGCGGACGCGGCGCCGGCGGGGACTGACCAAACCGGACCGGTCGGCGCGGAAAGCCCCGGACCTGCTGGGCCGTGACTTCTCCCTGCGGGACAAGCCGAACCAGGCCTGGGTGGGCGACCTGACCGACATCCCCACCGACGAGGGGCCGCTGTATCTGGCCAGCGTGCTGGACCTGCATTCCCGCCGCTGTGTCGGGTTCGCGATGGGGAACCACCACAACGGCGAGCTCGCCCGGGCCGCGCTGTGCATGGCCATCGCGATCCGCGGCGGCCACGTGGCCGGGGTGGTGTTCCACACCGACCAGGGCGGCGAATACACCGGGCAGCTGTTCGCCGCCGCGTGCGCGAACACCGCGGTGACCCAGTCGATGGGACGCACCGGGTCCGCGCTGGACAACGCCGTCGCCGAGTCGCTCCACTCCACCGTGGAGTTCGAGCTGCTGCGGGAGGCACACTTCATCACCCGCGCCGAAGCGCGGCACGCCGTCGCGGCCTTCCTCGAGGAGTACAACCACCACCGGCGGCACTCCACGATCGGCATGGTGGCCCCGGTCGACTACGAACGGGCCCGACAGGAGACGGCGGCATGACCACCCTCCGGTGCGCCGCGCGGCTACGGGGCCACCCCTCCGCCGTCAAGGGCCCATGGCCGCTCCGCGACGGCCTCCGCCCTTGACCGCGGAGCCTCCGTGGCCCCTGACGAGCAGCAACGACAGGCAGGCCCAGCCTGCCCGCGGCCACGCGCGGCGCGTGCCGGCCAAGACCACGAATCAGCTAAGAGGAGTCTCCACGGTTCCAGGGGATTGCCATGTGATCTTCACACTTGTGCGGAGGCTTCGCCCACCAGCCACTGGCGAAGATCCTCGTCGCTGTTGGGCGGGCGATAGTGTGGGCGCCAGGGTCAGGGGAAAAGGCGAGGTCCCACACCGGGGCGGAACTGGTATCGCGCCCCGGCGAGCAGCGCGTCGGCAGCCTGGCGTGCGTTCTCTCCGGTGCTTGACATCCGGGCCGCGATAAGACCGGTGACGATCGGGGTCGAGAACGATGTACCGCTCCATTTGACGATGCCTGCGGAGGTGTCCCGCACCTGGCCGCTGACGATCGTCTTGTACTTCAGGTGGGCGTAGGCGTTCACGATTTCTTCGCCCGGCGCATAGACGTCGACCCAGGCTCCATGGTTGCTGAACCAGGAGCGGCGCTGCCCATCGCGACTCGTCGAGCCCACCCCCACGCACCATGGAAACGCGGCTGGCCAGAACGGGGCAGTCCGCGAGTCGTTGCCTGCGGCGGCAACGAGTGCGACACCGCCGAGTTGGCTGAGGCGCTCCTCCCATAGGACCTGGAAGGCGAGTGAAGGAATGTTCCCCCGGGTGTAGCAGCCAGCAGACATGCTGATGATGTCGGGGGAACGGGACAGGGCGTCGTGAATCTGTGTGACGAGGCGGGACTCCCATGTGAAGCCCGAGACTCCGAGGGCGCGCTCGACGACAATGTGCGAGCCCGGGGCGACGCAACGGATCACGCCAGACACGAAGGTGCCGTGGCCAGCGTACGGGTCGGCGAAGCCGTCCATTCCGCGGCCCATGGAGTCGACCGTGATCTGGTCTGGATCCTCGATGTCGGCGCTCGTGTTGGGGCGTACACCCTGTATCCAGGGCGCCCACGCGGTCGCCCCGGACAGCAGACCAGTATCAACGACGGAGATCCTGACATTACGCCCCGCCGCTGGGTCGCCGACACTCGGCCACAGGGCCTCCCGCACCGCCGCCGGGTTCTCCGCCGCTTGAGGCGTAATGACTTCCTCCGGCTCCGTCGCCGGGCAGACGGTTCCGTAGGTGATCACGCACACGTGATCGTGCGTTACTACGCCTACACCGAGGCGCCTATCGAGGTCGTCGACGACATCGGGCGTGTGCTGCGATTCGCGGACACGGGCGTCGAGCCTGGTGACGCCGCTGACCAGCGCATGGTCGGCAGGCTCGGGCAGGGCCTGTGCCGCCGCAGTGTCGGCGTCCCCGAACTGGACGCCCAAGGCACGCAGCGCGCTGTGGACACGCGGAAGGTCTCGGTCACGAGCTAACAGCGATCGGCTGCGATAGAAGTAATCGATCCGCCCTCTCTCATCCCAGTTCAGCGGCCACGCCCGCACATCAGGGGCATTCTGCAGGGCTGTCCGCACCTCTGGGACCAATCGCCGCCGGAGCTCGTCGCGCGCTTGCTCAACGGCCTCCGGCGTTTGGGCGCCATTGTCGTCCTGGGACACGACTTCCCCTCCTGAAGCGAGTAACCCCTTCCGTACACCTGAGATCACTCTACGTGCATCTCCGCTTACCGCGGAGCTGTCTTTGCCACTTCACGGTCTCTAGCCTTGGTCGAGTGGTCCTGGAGAAACCAAAGCCAAATTCCTCCTCCGCCGAAATGACCTTAGACGGCCAGGCAGAGGATCTTCCGGTGCGCGCGCTTTCTCGGCCCCAGGAGACCGCGCTGGTGGCCCAACGCGTGCTTGCGACGACCCGTGATCCATACGTCCGCTCGTACGCGGTCCAGGCGCTTGGCATCGCGACCAGGGAGATGGGTGACGTTGGCGGAGCTGTCCGCCACCTCCGCGCCGCGCTAGTTACAGCGGCCTCCTGCGGCGGCGAGCGGCAGGCCGATGTTCAGGCGAGCCTTGGCGCCACTCTCGCCTACGCTGGCCGCAGCCGCGAGGCGCTTCGCCATATGGATGCGGCACTCGCCAAAGTATC
The DNA here is from genome assembly GCA_046725875.1 of Actinomycetota bacterium. GTDB lineage: Bacteria > Actinomycetota > Actinomycetes > JAKEEW01 > JAKEEW01 > JBKOZJ01. The sequence goes on along the minus strand of JBKOZJ010000095.1, from coordinate 6,431 downwards.
GGGGGTAATGGCGGCGCGGGTGAGGGTGCGTCGCGGATTCCTCCTCGGCATCCTCGGCCGCACCGGTGAGGCAATCGAGGAGTTTCGCCGTGCGGCGCGGACCCTCCGTGCCGCAGGTGACACCGTCTGGGAGCCTCGCGCTTTGATCACCCTTTCGGACGTTCTCCTCGATCGCGGTGACGCCCGCCGCGCGGAGGAGGCTCTCGCCCGAGCGGAAGCCGTCCTGACCGAGAATGCCCAACAGTTCGAAGCAGCTGTCGCGCGCCACAACCGCGGAATCGTTGCGGCGCTGCTGGGAAAGGTACCCGAAGCACTGGCGCACTACGACGCGGCTGAGGGGAGGTATGCCGAAGCCGGGGCGCGGCCGGCCGAGCTCTCGGAGGTCCGTTGTGCGGCGCTGCTCGCCGTGGGTCTGTACGCCGACGCCCTTCGCCACGGGCAGGAGGCGGTCAACATTCTGCGCCGCCAGGGGGGTTCGGCGGCCTACCGGGCGAACGCTCTGGTGCGCGCGGCGAAGGCCGCATTGGCAACCCATGACGTGGAACTCGCCAAGACCGACGCCATCGAGGCGGTTCGGCTCTTCCGGCGTCAGGGACGCGAGCGCGGCGAAGCGCTGGCGCGGCTCGTGGTTGTCCGAGCCCGGTATGCGTCCGGCGAACGCGACCGTCGCTTGTTCAGAGCTGCGGCTGAGGTGGCGGCAACGGCCGATCGGCACCGCGTGGCTGAGGCGCTCGACGCCCACCTGCTGGCTGGGCAGATCGCGTCCGGCCTGGACGACCGCGCAGCCGCCGAGGCCCACCTGCTGCGGGCGGCCCGTGCCCGATCTCGGGGGGCGCCGCTGAGCCGGGTACTCGGTTGGCACGCGTCGGCGCTGCGTGCCCAGGCGGCCGGACGGCGTAAATCAGTGTTCGACGCGTGCGAGCGCGGCCTGCAGATCGTAGACGCTTACCGGGTCACGCTTGGAGCGGCCGAAATGCAGGCATCAGCGACTGCCCATGGCGCCGCTCTTGCCGAGATAGCCATCCACGAGGCGCTGGTGGCCAACGATCCGCGTGCGCTGCTCAGATGGACCGAACGCTGGCGCGCGACCATCGCCGCCATTCCGCCGGCGGAGCCGCCGGATGACAAGCAGCTTGTCGCTGATCTCGCCAAACTTCGAGGCGTCACACACAAGCTGACTGAGGCAAGGCTGGCTGGCCAGTCCACGACCCAGCTCGAGCGGGACCGGCGGCGGTTGGAGGAGGCTATCCGGGCGCGGACGCTGCAGACGCCGGGGTTAGGGGGCAGCGCCACTTCGGCGTCGTTCCACATTCGGGAGTTGCTGGAGTCCCTGGGCGGCTGGCGGCTGGTGTCGATCGTGGAGGTCGACGGGGAGCTCATCGCTCTCGTCGCGGGTGGCGGAAAGGTGCGGAGGTTCGACGCCGGGCGGATCGAGGAGGTGGCGCGCGAGGTCGACCACACGCGGTTCGCGTTGCGCGGCGCCGCCGGCACTGGTGAGGCTCGGGCACGAGTTGCGCTGCAACGGGTCGACGTCGCTGCGCCTCGGTTGCAGGAGATGCTCTTCGGCAAGGCCGTGCGTGCGCTCGGTGACGGGCCGGTGATCGTAGTGCCACCTGCGAAACTGCACGCGCTGCCGTGGGCCATACTCCCTGCGCTCCGGGATCGGCCGTTCACCGTCGCACCCTCGGCGGCGGCGTGGCTGCGCGCCAAGAACCGGCGACCGCCGCGTAGGCGGGATGTCGTACTCATCGCCGGCCCAGATCTCGGCTCGCGCGGGGCGGAGGTAACAGAGCTGCAGAGGACCTACGACCAGGCCATGGTCCTTGCCGATGGCACAGCGCGGTGCGAGGACGCTCTGAAGGCGCTGAACAATGCCTGGCTAGCGCACATCGCGGCACACGGCACGCTTCGCTCGGACAACCCCTTGTTCTCGGCACTGACGCTGCATGACGGTCCGCTGACGGTGTACGACATCGAACGCCTCCGGCGGGCGCCGTACCGGCTCATCCTCTCCGCGTGCGAGTCGGGCATCGGTACGAAGGCGGGCGCGGACGAGGTGCTTGGGCTGGCGAGCGCGCTGATCTCGCTTGGGACAGCGGGGCTGCTTGGAAGCACAGTCGTGGTCGACGACGACGCGGCCGTGCGCGTCTCCCTTCTCGTACACGAACGCCTGCGGGCCGGGGACGACCTTGCGCACGCCATGCACTACGCGCGCAAGGCGACTACTGCCGACCCCGTCGCGCAAGCGACCGCCCTTGCCTTTCTCCCCCTCGGCGCGGCGTGAGGACCGTCAACTGGACCTGATACGGTTCCCGATCGGCGAGAGAATGGAAGCGTGGGGCGCTTGTTCACGGTGGAGGACGCGCGTGCGCTGCTCCCCGAGGTCCAGGAGAGAGCGCGCGAGTTCGTGGCGCTGCGGGCTGACGTGACCGAGGTCGCCGCCGCAATGAACGCCGGCGCCCGCTCCTCGCTCGGAGGGATGCCCGAGGTGAAGGGCTGGGAGGCTCGTATTCACGAGATCATCGAGTGGTTCGTCGGCCAAGGTCTCGAGCCGAAGGGGTTGGCCCCGCTCCTGCTGGACTTCCCGTCCGAGATCGACGGCGCTCCCGCCCTGCTGTGCTGGCTCGAGGGCGAGCGCGAGCTTGGCTGGTGGCACCGGCCCGACCACGGCTTCGGCGGCCGGCGCCCGCTGCTCGGTTAGCGCGGGGTCACCGCCCACGACGAGGGGGTCGAGCAGGTGCGTCCGCCATGTGGTACGCGGCCCAATCGACTCGACGCCTGCCGGTCAACGTGACCCGCGCGTGGGCTATCGACTCTGTCAGACCTCGGTGGCAGTGTGCGTCGAGTAGCCCACCGGAGCGGCCGGCGTGGCACGAACGAAGCGACGGAGGCAGCGATGGCAGAGACGACCTCCTTCAATGAAGGCGCTCCCTGCTGGGCGGATCTCGGAGTGCCCGACCTCGAGGCGGCGAAGCACTTCTACAGCGCCGTCCTCGGCTGGGATTATTTCGATCCCGGCCCTGAAGCGGGCGGCTACCTGATCGCGACCAGGAACGGCAGGCAGGTCGCGGGCATCGGTCCCCTTATGAGCCCCGAGCAGCCGGTCGCGTGGACGATCTATCTCTGGTCTGATGACGTCGACGCCACCGTCAAACTGATCCGCGACGCAGGCGGGTCGATCACGATGGAGCCGATGGACATCATGGATCAGGGCCGGTCGGCGCTCGCCATCGACCCGGCTGGCGCCGCATTCGGCCTGTGGCAAGGCAAGGCGCAACGCGGAGCGGAGCTGATGGGCGAGCATGGCGCGTTCAGCTGGTTCGAGCTGACGACTCGAGACACTCCTGCGGCGAGGGACTTCTACTCCACCGTCTTCGGCTACACCTACGAGCCGGTGGAAGGCATGGACTACCACATCATTCAGGTCGGCGCGCAGCAGGTCGGCGGCATCATGGGGCCGATGGAAGGCATGCCGGAGCTGCCGCCGCACTGGTCGGTCTACTTCGAAGTCGACGACACCGACGTGGCGGTGGCGAGGGTCCTGGAGCACGACGGCCAGGTGCTCGTGGAGCCCGAGGACACGCCCTATGGGCGGATGGCGGTCGTCCAGGACCGCTTCGGGGCAGGCTTCAACGTCATCCACAGCGCGAGCGGCCATCCGTAGGTTTGTTCCTCAACCGCGGCGTCGATCTGCTGCCGGTACGCATGGCGCCGAGGTCAGGGGCGGTATTCGAGGAGCGGCACCACCAGCTCGGCACCGGTCAGCGAGCCGTGCATGGCTCGAAGGGAGCTCTCCAAGGGCTCTCGGATGCTCGCGATTACTGCCCACTTGTCGCGGCATGCGGCGACCACGTCCCCGATCCGCGGTTCGGCCCAGTCCTCGACTGGGCCGAACCATCCGGCCTCGATCGCTTCCTGACGGGAAAGGACCCAGGCTCGGTCTCCGAGCAGTTCGCGCCACGTTTGGAGAACGTCGGAGACGGCACCCGGCTGCGCATAGACATGGCGCGCCCGAGCCTCGCCGCCCAACAGTGCCACGCCCCGGTTCAGGAGCGCGAGTTCGTCGGCGTCCATCCGTCGGTCTTCAGGTATGTCGACCATGCCGTGGTCCGCGGTGACATAGAGCACCGCATCCTCAGGGAGGTTCTCGGCGATCCGCTCCACCATCCGGTCCGCGAGGCCCAGCTGCTCGAGTTGAATGTCGCTCTGGTAGCCCTCGATGTGTCCCGCCTCGTCCACGCCGCCGTAGTAGACGTAGACGAGCGCTGGCTGGCTGTCCGAGAGCAGCTCGACCGCGCGGTCCGCTCGAGCAGTGGAATCCTCCGCCGGGGCGAAGGAGCCTCCCCGCAGTGCCGCTCGCGTCAGCCCGCCATTACGGAACTTCTCCGATGAAACATGGGTGACGGCCACGCCTGACGATGCCGCTCGCTCGAAGAGCGTGGGCACCGGCTGCCATTGCTCGGGCGCGACCGGCTGGTCCCACCTGAGCAAATTCAGCAACCGGCCGTCCCCTGGCACCGCTACCTGGTAGCCCAGCAACCCGTGTTGCCCAGGAGCGACGCCGGTTCCGAGCGTGCCGAGGCTGGTCGCGGTCGTGGTCGGAAAGCCGGCGGTCAGCTCGCGGGCGTCAGCCAGCGCACGTCCGATGACAGGCGCCGAATCTCGACTCCCCTGCAGCAGTTCGCGCCCCATCCCGTCGATCAGCAGCACGCATGCGCGGCGAGCTTGGGCGAGATCGAGCGGATTCGGCATGCCCGGGACGTCTAGCGACGCGAGTACGGAGGGAAGGAGCTCGGCGAGCGAGGCTTCGCCATACCCGGGCCGTCGCCAGGCGCCGGCGGACGCGCGTTCAGGCGAGCCGTGTCTCGCGCCCACAGGTCGGCCGGCCGGTCAGCCGCGGCCAGTCGCGGCAGACAGGGCGCGAGCGAAGTCCAGGAGCTGGGCCACTGTGTCCGGGCCGTCGGCGGTGGCGCTTACTCGCAGCGACATGTCGTCGGCGCTGACCGTGCCCGTATACCCGTGGTCCGCCTCGCAGTTCGGGTCGCCACAGGTAGCGGGCTCGAGGTCGATACGGCTCACGCCGCCCCACCCGATGCTGAGCACGACCTCCCGCGGTGGCGCGCCAGGCACGTGCCCGGCGGGGTCGTCGACGGTGCGCGTTAGCACTACTGAACTGATGCGGTCTAGTCGGATCGCCTCGGTGGACGTAGTCGCGTAGGAGCTCGTGTCCCCCTCCTCCGGGGGATGCTCGTCGGTGTGGCCCATGATCAGCCGAGTCGGTGTGAGGGCAAGGACGGTCACGTGCCGGCGTACCTCGTCCCGCTCGAAGGTCGTCTCCAAGTGCACGATGTAGGAGTCGACGTTCTCGCCGCCCGCGGCGGTCTCGATCGACTCGGCGACCAGCGCCGGGTAGTAGCCCGCTCGATCGATCGCACCACGCAGCTTCGCTGGCGACGTTTTGGTGTCGGCCATACACCCATCCTTGCACTCGCGGCCCGCCGATCGCACTCGGCCGTTCACAGCTCGGCGCCATACCGCCAGGACTCGCGTCAACTGGGGCAAATAACGAGCGGTTCGCCAACGTTGGCCGGCGATCAGCCCAGGGGCGACCGACCGTCCTGCTCCGGGGTCAGGTGCCGGCGCAGCTGAGCAGCCATCGCGGCGGCGACGAGGCTGCCGCCGACGATCACGACGATCCAAACCGCCGACAGACCAGACCCGATAAGGAAGCCGGCGACGAGAGGCCCGATGATCAAGGAGACGCTCCACGTCATTGACACCGTCGCGTTGTAGCGGCCGCGGAGCTCCGGAGGCGCCAGGTCGTTCACGATTGCCGGAGTGATCGGTGCCCACATTGTCTCGCCCACCGCGAAGATCGCGGGTGCCACGATAAGCAACGCGGTCGCCAGGCCGGTTCCGGGCACCAGGCCTGCCGCACCAACGAAGACCCAAGACGACGCCCAGATCAGCAGCACGAGGGTAAGCGCCCGCGTGCGTGATCGACCCTGCAACCGCCGCAACACCAGCATCTGGCTTGCCACGATCATGCCGGTGTTGGCGGCGAACGCGATCCCAAGCAGCTTTGGCTCCAGGTCAGCCTGCTGGGTCGCGAAGGCCGTGTAGCCGGCCTCAAACTGCGCATAGCCGGATGAGATTGCCAGCAGCGCCATCAGGAAAACCCGGCGCAGGACCCGGTCGCGCAACACCAGCCGCCAACCCTCACCGTCGCCGCCCTCGGGATCATCACCGCCTGCGTCGGCGGCCGCGCGGCGGACCGGCCCGCCGGCCCTCCGCATCGTCAGCAGGATCAGGGCGAACCCGAAGAACGTCAGTGCGTCAAGCGCATACAGAACCTGGAAGGTCCGCACCCGGTCCACGCTCACGATGGCGGATGAGATCAACCCGCCCACGCCGATGCCGAGGTTCAGAAG
>JBKOZJ010000094.1:0-22126 GCA_046725875.1 Actinomycetota bacterium | reverse complement strand
GAAGCTCGCTCCAAGATGAGGTCTCCCACCGGGTTAACCGGGTAAGGCCCCCAGCTAGACGACTGGGTTGATAGGCCGGAAGTGGAAGTGCGGCAACGCATGGAGCTGACCGGTACTAATAGGCCGAGGACTTGACCACACTCCTTCTCACTCGCACGGGTTGAGCAGGAAGATGCCCGCGTCCACTGTGCGGCTCCCGAGATACGGTCGGAGCCACTCGATGAAGCAACACCGCTTTCCATGCAGCGCAAGAGCGGGAGTTGCCTTCAAGCGAGAACCGCACATCTCCATAGGGTTTCGGCGGCCATAGCGAAGGGGAAACGCCCGGATCCATTCCGAACCCGGAAGCTAAGCCCTTCAGCGCCGATGGTACTGCGTGGGCGACTGCGTGGGAGAGTAGGACGCCGCCGGACATCCGTTCGAACGGGCCATCCCATGCATGGGATGGCCCGTTCTTGGTCATCCCCCCCGATCGCTGTGCAACAGTCGAGCGGAGATGGCCGAGAGGAGCGTCGAGCAGTGACCCCGGACGATCGTGGACGGCGGAGTGGGCAGTTCGGCCCGCCCGACCAGTCCAACGGAGCCAGCGGGCGTGCCGGGAGGACCCGGAGCAGCGGCCGGGGGCGTCGTAATCCGCGTGGCTACGGCGGCGGCGCCCGACCTGGCAGAAATAGGCGCCCGACCGGTCGTGCAGGCGGATCCTCCGACCACCGGCGAGATGGGCCGGCGGCGCCGGATCTGCCAGCGGACATCACAGGTCTCGAGCTGGCCCCCGAGGTTCGTAAGGAGCTGTCGAGCCTTCCAAAAGAGCGTGCGGACCTGGTTGCGAAACATCTGGTCGCCGCTGGGCAGCTGGTGGATGAGGACCCCGAAGCGGCTTACCAACATGCCGCCGCCGCTCGCGCCCGCGCGGCCCGCCTCGGCGTCGTCCGGGAGGCTCTTGCCATCACCGCTTACTACACCGGTCGGTACGCCGAGGCGCTCAAGGAGTTCCGTGCGCTGCGCCGACTCACCGGCTCGAACGAATACTGGCCTGCGATGGCCGACTGCGAGCGCGGGCTAGGTCGGCCGCGGCGCGCGATTGATATGGCCGGCGCGCCGGAGGCGCAGACTCTTGATCCCGCCGGCCGCGCCGAGCTCAGGCTCGTGACCGCCGGTGCCCGCCGTGACCTCGGACAGTACGAGGCCGCGTTGGTAACACTGCGGGTGCCCGAATTGGCCGATGTGGTTCGGCCTTGGAGCGCCAGGCTGCGTTACGCGTACGCGGATACGCTCCTCGAGATGGGTGACCGGGAAGGTGCGAAGGAGTGGTTCCTGCGGGCGACGGACGTTGATCCGGATGACGAAACCGGTGCGGTAGAGCGGCTGGCCGAGCTCGACGGCATCGACTGATGTCCGCGGGTAGATCAATGTCTTGGTCGAAGTAGCGGGAGCGCTTACAGCGTCCCAAGACGCGGCAGCAGGCGTGAGCTGCGGCCTGATAGTTAGTACACGGCAACCCGCGGTCAGCGCTTCTTGATCGCCTGTAGCTCCAGTTCGAGCTTGACGCGGTCGCCGATTACGACACCGCAGGCCCCGATCGCCTTGATCCAGTCCACGCCCCAGTCCTTGCGGTTGACCTTGGCCGTCCCTTCGAAACGGGCGCACGTGCCGAGCCGTGGGTCATCCCACACGCCGAGGTAGGTCATCGTGAGCTCGACCGGCTTGGTGGCACCGCGAATGGTCAGGTTACCAACGACCGTCCACACCTCCGGTTCCTTCGTGGGCCGCAGCTCGATACCACGGAACTCGATCGTGGGGTACGTCTCGGTCTCGAAGAAGGCGGCGCTACGAAGGTGCGCGTCGCGACGAGAGGAACCTGTCTCGACGCTGTTCGCCGGAATCGTGACCGACACCTCGGACTTCTGTGAGTTCGCGGGGTCGAGGCTCGCGCTGCCGACGGATACCGCCATTCCGCGTGCGGAGCCGCCGTCGAGCTCAGGGCATCTCCACAGGGTCGACAAATCGTGGGCCTTCGTCCACAGCCGACTAGCTTGCCGCGCTGTGAGCGCAGCATCTCGCAGACACTTGATGTGTGACGGCCGGGAACCCACGTCAGGGGGAGCATGATGATCGCGCTCCGCAAGACCCACCAGGAGCAACAGAAGGCCTCGCTGGACCGTCCCAGCCCAGCGAGCCCAGTCGCGGACCGAAACGAGGTAGCCCTGACCGGACGGTTATCGGCGCCACCGGTCCAGCGGATTCTGCGCACCGGCTCGACGCTGACGACCTTCCGGCTCATCATCAGACGCCGAGCTGACCAACCCGGGGCCGGGCACTCAGACGGCTCGGACGAGGCTCCGGCCGTCAAGCGTCAGAGTGTGGATGTCGTGGAATGCGCCGTCTGGGATTCAGAGCTCCTCCCCTCGCTCGCCGCAGTGGCCCCGGGCGACCGGCTAGCCGTGCATGGCGCACTCCGCCGCCGGTTCGCCAGGTCACTGGCAGCCGGCGCGCCGACCAGCTGGTTCAATGTCGAGGTCACCGACATCGCTCCCCTGACCTAACCGCTCAATCGCTAAAAGATCAGTTCTTGGATAGCTTGTCTGCATGGGTGACAGAAGCGATCTCGTCGCGACCATCGCCGACGAGCTCGTCGGACTACCCAAGTCGCCCGTGCTTCGGGTGGCTGTCGACGGTGTTGATGGAGCCGGTAAAACGACATTCGCTGATGAGCTCGGCGCCGCCCTTCGCGATCAGGGCCAGGCTGTCATCAGGTCGAGCGTCGACGGCTTTCACAACCCCCGCCTGGTGCGTTACCACCGAGGTCGGAAGTCGCCGGAAGGCTATTTCCGCGACTCGTACAACTACGATCTACTGCGGACGTTCCTCCTCGATCCGCTCAGCCCAGGCGGCAGCCAGCGACTCCGTCGTGCGGCCTTCGACTATCGTGCGGACGACTTCGTCGATTCTCCGGCAGAGATCGCTCCGCCACAAGCCGTTCTAGTCTTCGACGGCATCTTCCTTCATCGACCGGAGTTGCGAACCTATTGGGACTATTCCGTCCTCCTCCAGGCTGATTTCGCAACATCGTTCGCCCGCTGCTCCCAACGCCAACCCGAGCTGCTAGCCGACCCGCTTGCACCGGTAAACCACCGCTATCTAGAGGGCCAGCGGATCTACCTGAATGAGTGCGAGCCACAACTCGCCGCGACGCTCGTCATCGACAACAACGACCTTTCGAAGCAGTATGTCGTCCCGCCTCGCGCGCTCGGCGATCATCACGAGTGGCGCTGAACGATCAATGGCAGCGACACATCAGCGCAACTGCTAGAGCCGGCGCGTCACCCGAATGTACGCAGCAAGATGCCGGTGCGCGGCTTCGGGCCGAAGGACGTCGACTTTCTGGGCATGCGCTGGCCGGCCGCGGCTAGCTCGAGCACGGTGGAGATGGCGGGCGGATGCAGAAGGACGGCGACACCGCCCGCATGCTCGGCCGCCCTGGTCGCCTCGCCGGCGTCGTGGTGGTAGGTGACGTGCTCGGGGTCATCCTGCTGGCGCCACACCCGATCGATGAGTACATAGTGCAAGATCGCGGCATCGAGACCCCTCCATGACGGCGGTCGGTTGGCCGGCATCGAATCCGCCACGAGCGACAGATCGATGTCTGACACGACCCACTCCCGGCCCTCGGAGATCAGCCGGAAGCGACCCGCACCTCCGCCATCGACCACGCCGGCGGCCTCCCCCCGCCCGCCTAGGTGGATCTCCGACACCCGCGCGTGGCCGGCCAGCTCGGAAAGCGCGTCGTCGATACGCAGCTTCGGTAGCACGCGGTGGATCGCGCGGATCTCCAGCGGGTGCCGGGCCGAATCGACCAGCATTGCGAGGCCGAAGTCCCAAGGTCCGGGCTCCCGAGCGACCGCGTGCAGCTCGGCCTGCAACCCCCGATAGGCCGCGTACCGGTGGTGGCCGTCCGCGACCATGGCACGACGTGAGACCAGATCGGTCCCGATCGCCGAAACGAGTCGGGTCTCAGTGATCGCCCAGAGCCGATGGGTGATGGCGTCGGGCGTTTGAGTCTGGACGATCGGCGGCCCGGAGCATGTCACCTCGACGATCTCCGACGCGGCCCCGCCACCCTCGTACACAAGCAAGATCGGATCGAGGTTCGCGCGGGTCGCCCGCATCAGTTCGAGCCGGTCGGAGACCGGCCCTGGCATCACATCTTCATGTGGGAGGACGACTCGCGACGACGGACTGCGCAAGCCCAGCAGGCCGACAAGTCCGCGCTGGACCGTCGTCGGCGTGACCTGCTCATAAACGTACAGGGCAGGCGCCGAATCCGTGCGCAGGACTCCGCTGGCGGTCCACCGCCGGAGCAGCCCGGCTGCGTGCTGGTAGCGCCCCTCCGGGCCGGATGTGTCGTCGCGTGGGAGGATTAGACGGACGATGTTGTGTGGGTCAAGCGTCTCGAGCAGGCGGACCCCGTCGGGTTCGATCACGTCGTATGGCGGTGACGTCACCGCGGCGAGATCACGTACGCGCGCAGGGTCGAAGCGGACTCCGCGAAATGGCGCGAGCACCAAGCCGGCGGACGGGTCACGGACCGCGGTGCTCATACCGGGCATCGTATGCGACCGGTCATTCACGGCGACGGCGCCGCACGCGACCCACATCGTCCCCAACCCGAGATGGATACGAAGGGTGCGAGATGGCGCAGGATCGAAGCGGCTCTGCCCAGCCGGAGGAGCCGGGCGGACGGCCAGGTGGCGAAGTCTACGACTGGTATCGCCGCGGCCTGAGCCTGCTCGATGCCGGCGACGCGGCAGCGGCTGCGCAATTGCTGAGCCACGCAGCCGAGGCCGAGCCGGGTTCGCGCAGCATCCGTGAAGCGCTGGCCCGGGCGCGGTTCGATTCCGGGCAGTATGCCGCGGCCCGCGACGCGTTCCGGTCGCTCGTCGAGGACAGGCCGGACGACGATTACGCGCACTTCGGCTTCGGTCTCTCGTCGTGGCGGCTAGGCGATCTGCAGACCGCCCGGCAGCACCTCGTGCTCGCGGCCACGATGCGGCCGAGCGCCGCACACTACGGCTCGGCCCTGAGGCAGGTAGTGGCCACGCTCCAGGCCCAGGCCCGCCATCGGGCGCAGCCGCCAGCCGAGCCAGAAGGACAATGAATACCATGTCCGGTGGACCAGCTCGGAGATCATCGGGCCGCCTGGCACCGTGGGATGGAAGCGAGGGCGCCGCCCCGCCCAGCACCCCACGGGGAAGCAACCGGCCGCTGGCCGAGATCTATGATGCGGCACTCCTGGATCTGGACGGTGTCGTATATCGGAGCGACTCCGCGGTAGCCCACGCGGCCGAGGTCGTCTCCGAGCTCCGCCGCCGCGGCATGGCAATCGGCTATGTCACCAATAACGCCTCCCGAACACCGGAACAAGTCGCCGCCTACCTGCGGGAGCTGGGCATTCCTGCGACCGCTGCGGACGTTGTCACCTCGGCCCAGGCAGGCGCCCGGCTCGTCACCGAGCTGGTGCCGGCACGCTCGGCCGTGCTGGTGGTCGGTGGCGACGGAATCGTCGAAGCTCTCAAAGAGCGGGCCCTGCAACCCGCGCGTACGCTCGCCGAGTCGCCGGCCGCAGTACTTCAGGGATATGGCCCGGAGGTTGGTTGGGTGCAGCTCGCGGAGGCGTCGTACGCGATTGAAGCAGGCCTCCCGTGGATCGCCACAAACATGGACCGAACGATCCCGACCAGCCGAGGGATCGCGCCAGGCAACGGAGCGCTGGTCGCCGCCGTCGCCACGGCGACCGGAGCGACGCCGATCGTCGCTGGCAAACCCGAGTCCCCGCTGCACCACGAGTCGGTCCTGCGACTCAAGGCTGCGCGACCGCTCGTCGTCGGCGATCGGCTGGACACCGACATCGAAGGCGCTTGCCGCGTAGGTGCGGACTCGTTGCTCGTACTCACCGGCGTGACGTCGCCGGCGACGCTGGTCGCGGCCGATCCGATGCACCGGCCCACTTATATCGCTGCCGACCTGCGTGGGCTCCTGACTTCCCAGCCTCTGGTTGAAGTCGAGGCGCGCGGCCGAGCACGCTGCCGTGGCTGGATGGTTGTGGTCGGCGAGACGATCAAGATCGACGGAGCGGGGGATCCGGTCGACGGCCTCCGCGCCCTCTGCGCGGCGAGCTGGAGCGCCAACCGGGAGCTGAGTCCGGCAGCGGTCAGCGCGGCTATCGTCCGGCTTGGTCTGTGATGCTGGATCGGATCCACTACAGCAGCGAACGCAGGCGGAGGAGGTCGCGGAAGCTTGCGTCGATCTTCACCCGACCGGTCAGCCAGGCCTGGACGAAGGAAATCTTGCCGTTCGTCATCGCGACGAGATCGTCGCTGGTCATGCTGAGCCGGACCTGTGTCTGATCGCCCGGCACTCGACCGGGCTTCTCCTCGACGTCGACTAGCCGGCCGTCGTCGAGCCGCCCCGTAAAGGTCACGTCGAGGTCGGTGATATAGCAGCTCAGCGTGCGCTCGGCCATTGCCCGCTTGGCCTTCTCGTCCGCGCCCGACAACGAAGCGGCGAACTCGTCCAGCGCGGTGCGGCACTCCTCCAGACTTGCCATGGCCGCAGGCTAGTAGATCCGTTGCTCGAGACCGCGAATGGCTACCGGACGGTTGTCGACAGGTAGCGTGGTGGGGCCAAGTCACGCTGGAGCGTGTTCCGGAGAGGTCCAAACGTGTACGAGAACGAACCGCATGCTGACACGCCGAGCCCAGCCGCTGATCTCGGCAAGGAGGACGAGACGGTGAGTGCGAGTGGCGACGGGCCGCATTCAGGCGATGAGGCCATCGAGCAGGCGCAGTTCGACGTCCCCGAGCCGCCCGTCACCGGAGAGCCCTTGGTCGATCAGACGCTCGACGGGCTTGGTGAGCTCGCCGACCTGCCGACCGCCGAGCATGTGGCGGTATATGACGGTGTTCACCAGCGGCTCTCGGACGCGTTGACAGATATCGACCAGAGCGGCGGAGGGACGCCTGCCGATGATGTGTAGCTGGGCCCGCCGACAGCTGTCGGTGACCTCAGGGCCGTCGCTGTTCGATCCGTCAAGCGGAGAAGACCCGAGGACAATGCACTGTATTCACGGAGGCTCCCGCAGGTCTTGCCCGCTTGCTGGATCGAACAGAATCAGCGGCGACCGCGGACGCGGCTCGCGCCCGGCGCACGCTCGCGGAGGCGGGTAACGGTGGCACACCGGCGTCGATTGGACGCGGAGCTCGTTCGGCGCGGACTCGCCCGGTCCCGCCAGCAGGCGACCGAGTTGGTCGCGGCTGGCCGGGTGAAGGTGGCCGGACAGGTGGCGGCGAAGCCGGCGACCCAGGTCGATGCCGCCGCACCGATAGTGCTTGCGGACGACGACCGTGGCCCGGGGTACGCATCCCGGGGCGGTCACAAGCTTGCCGGCGCGCTCGATGCCTTCGGCCCGGACGGGCCCGTGATCACCGGGCGACGCTGCCTCGACGCCGGCGCCTCGACCGGTGGGTTCACCGACGTGCTGCTGCGCCGCGGTGGTCGCGAGGTGGTCGCGGTCGACGTGGGGTACGGCCAGCTCGACTGGAGACTGCGGACCGATCCGCGGGTCACCACTCTGGACCGCACGAACGTCCGCGACCTCGCCCCGGACCTCATCGGCGGAACGGTGGAGCTCGCTGTCGCCGATCTCTCCTTCATCTCCCTCAGCCTGGTCCTTCCGGCTCTCGCCAGCTGCGTTTCCGCCGACGGCGACTTGGTCCCGATGGTCAAGCCGCAGTTCGAGGCTGGCCGGGGCCGGGTGGGGTCGGGCGGTGTGGTACGCGACCCCGCCGTCCGGGCCGATGCGGTACGGGAGGTCGCCGCAGGGGCCGCGGTGCTTGGCTTCGGTACGCGTGGGCTGATGGCAAGCCCGCTGCCGGGACCCGCCGGAAACGTCGAGTACTTTCTGTGGCTGCGCCGCGATGCGCCGCCGCTGGACGAGGGGGATCTCCGCACCGTCGTCATCCACGGCGGTGGCGTCGCCATGGGGGCAAACCAGGGGACGGTGGTCGGAGCGCGAGGTGGGTCCGGTGGGTGAGCGGACCATCTTTCTGCTCGCCCACACGGGACGGGTCGAGGCGCGGCGGACTGCCCAACTCGTCGCCGGCCGATTGGCCGACGCGGGGGTCGGGGTACGGGTCCTGGCCGATGAGCAAGTCCACCTGGCGCTGCCGGAGGTCGAGGTAGTCGACGATCACATCCAGGCGGCCGACGGCTGCGAGCTCGTCATCGTCCTCGGCGGAGACGGCACCCTGTTGCGCGGCGCCGAGCTGGCCCGTCCGACTGGCACGCCCATGCTCGGCGTAAACCTCGGGCATATCGGGTTCCTTGCCGAGGCCGAGCGCGAGGACCTGACCGAGGTGGTCGACCGGGTGGTTGGTCAGGACTACACGGTCGAGGAGCGGATGACCATCGACGTCCTCGTCCGGCGGAACGGTGAGATCGTGACCCAGACCTGGGCACTGAACGAGGCCTCGATAGAGAAAGAGCGCGAGCGGGCGCTCGAGGTCGTCGTCGAGGTCGACGGACGGCCGCTGTCGCGGTGGGGTTGCGATGGCGTCATTTGCGCGACACCGACCGGTTCGACTGCCTACGCATTCTCGGCAGGTGGCCCCGTGATCTGGCCCGAGGTAGAGGCACTCCTGCTCGTACCCATTAGCGCTCATGCCCTCTTCAGCCGGCCGCTGGTCACCGCTCCGACGAGTGTCCTGGCGGTAGAGGTGCAGCCGGAGACGCCGCACGGCGTGCTGTGGTGCGACGGGCGGCGCTCGGAACCGTTGCCGCCAGGCGCGCGGGTGGAAGTGCGCGGGGGGGTGGTACCCGTCCGGCTGGCCAGGCTGCGCCACGCGCTGTTCACCGACCGGCTCGTCGCCAAGTTCGGCCTTCCCGTTCACGGCTGGCGAGGTGCCCGCAACCGGGAAAGGTTCTGACCGAGCGAATAGGTTGGGTCTTCGTGCTCGAGGAGATGCGGATCCGCGGGTTGGGCGTCATCGACGACGCGGTCCTCGAGCTGTCTCCCGGGTTCACCGTTCTGACCGGCGAGACCGGCGCCGGCAAGACGATGGTTGTCACCGGCCTCGACCTCTTGTTCGGGGGGCGGTCTGATTCCGGTCGGGTCCGTGCAGGAGTCGACGCCGCAGTCGTCGAGGGGCGGGTCGCGATCGATCCGACCGGCCCCGTCGCGGCCCGAACTGCGGAGGCGGGCGCCCAGCTCGACCACGACGGTTCTGGAGGGTTCCAAAGTCTGCTCATCAGCCGGACGGTGACCGCCGAGGGGCGATCCCGCGCAGTTCTTGGCGGGCGGTCGGTGCCGGTCGGCCTGCTCGCCGAGCTGGCCGACGACCTGGTGGCCAGGCATGGCCAGGGCGACCAACAGCGGCTGCTCCGGCCGACCAGACAGCGGACCGCGCTCGACCGTTACGCCGGTGAGTCGGTTGGCAAGCCGCACGCTGCCTACCGTGCCGGCTACGAGCGGCTCAAGGCGCTGGAAACCGAGCTGACGGAGCTCACCACGCGGGCTCGGGAGCGAGCACAGGAAGCCGACCTGCTGCGCTTCGGCTTGGCCGAGATCGAGCGGGCCGCCCCGGCAGCGGGGGAGGACATTGCCCTCGCGGCCGAGGTCGAACGGTTGGCTCATGCCGACGCGTTGCGCACGGCCGCGACCACAGCACATGCCGCGTTGCTCGGCGATCCTGGTGCGAGCGATGTGGTCGACGCCACCGATGCGGCCGGCCTGGTGGCGATGGCCAAGCGCGCGGTCGACCAGGTTGGCTCGCACGATCCGGCCTTGGCAGCGCTGGGCGAGCGGTTGGGCGAGGTCGGATACCTCCTGTCCGATGTGGCCACCGACCTCGCCGCATATGCGGAGGGCGTCGACGCCGATCCGATCCGGCTCGCGGTCGCGCAGGACCGGCAGGCCGTCCTCGCGGGGCTGACCAGGAAGTACGGCGACACCGTCGACCAGGTTCTGGCCTGGGCGGAGCGCGCCGCCGCCCGGCTGGCTGCGCTCGAAGGCGACGACGAGCGCATCGACGCGCTGCATGTCGAGCGGGCGGGGCTGCGCGCCGAGCTGGCCCGGCGCGCGGTCGAGGTCTCCGGCGCCCGGCAGGCCGCGGCCGAGCGGTTCTCGGCAGCGGTCACCGCCGAGGTCCACGCGCTCGCCATGCCACATGCGACGGTGACTGTCGCCGTCACCCAGCACGAGGTCGACGCCGGCCAGGACGAGGTTGAGCCGGCGGGCCGTGGCCGGGACAGCCTGGAGATCGAAGGCCGCCGGGTCGGGTACGGGCCAACCGGCATCGACGACGTGGAGATCCTGCTGCAGCCGCACCTAGGCGCTCCGGCTCGGCCGATCCAGCGGGCGGCGTCCGGCGGTGAGCTGTCCCGCGTGATGCTCGCGGTCGAGGTTGTTTTCGCCGGGGCCGACCCGGTCCCCACGTTTGTGTTCGACGAGGTCGATGCCGGTGTCGGTGGGACCGCCGCGGTCGAAGTCGGCCGCCGCCTCGCCCGGTTGGCGGCGACCGCGCAGGTCCTGGTCGTCACTCACCTACCCCAGGTGGCCGCGTTCGCGGACCGGCATCTCATGGTGGAAAAGTCCAGCGATGGGCTGGTGACCGGCAGTGGTGTGACACCGCTCGACCACGCCGGCCGGGTACGGGAGCTGTCGCGGATGCTCGCCGGCCAGGCTGACTCCGAATCCGCTCAGGCCCACGCCGACGAGCTGCTCGCCCTCGCCGCGGCCGCCCGTGCCGAGACAGCCATGGGCCGCACGCAATAGCGTGCGATCAGGCAGCAGCGCCGGCGCTTGCCGCGCGCACAGCTCGGCTAGTTCCTGCCGATCCCGGAGGCAGGCGGCCGGGAGCGGTACTGGAGGCCGTACATGATCGGGGCGGCACGCCCGGCTCCCTTGGAAGGCCGAGTCTCCGGCGCCCAGCGTGGCAGGATGACCACTGATGAAGGTACCTGCGCTGCGCCGCCGCGAACGCACCCCCGACCTGCCGGGCATCGTCGGTGTGGCGCGTGTCGACCGGCGCACGAAGAACCTCACAAACCGGCTGCGACCCGGCGACATCGCCATCATCGACCACCTCGACCTGGACCGCGTCGCCGCGGAGGGGCTGGTCGCTTGCCGACCGGCGGCGGTCATAAACGCTGCGCCAAGCATTAGTGGCCGCTATCCGAACCTCGGTCCGGAGATCATCGTCTCCGCCGGCATCCCGCTCCTCGACGACGTCGGCGCCGATCTGATGACCCGGGCGGTCGACGGCGAGTGGCTGCGCTTGGATGGAAACGTCCTCTATAGCGGCGACGTCCCGCTCGCATATGGCGTACTCCAATCCAAGGAGTCGGTCCTGGCCGCCATGGACGAGTCGCGGGCGGGGCTCTCGACGCAGCTCGAGGCCTTTGTCGCCAACACCATGGAGTACGTCAGGCGCGAGCGCGACCTACTCCTCGACGGCGTCGGGGTTCCTAAGATCGCCACCAGGCTCGAGGGCCGGCATGCGCTGATCGTGGTGCGTGGGTACAACTACCGCGAGGACCTCGCCACGCTCCGTCCCTACATAAGGGAGTATCGGCCGGTGCTCATCGGCGTGGACGGCGGCACGGACGCTCTGATCGAGGCCGGCTACAAGCCGCATCTCATCGTCGGCGACATGGACTCGGTTTCGGACGAGGCCTTGCAAACCGGCGCCGAGTTGGTGGTCCACGCTTACCGGGACGGCAGCGCACCTGGCCAGGCCCGGCTGGAGCGACTCGGTCTGGCCGCCGTGATCTTTCCGGCAACGGGTACGAGCGAGGACATCGCGATGCTTCTCGCCGACGACGCCGGTGCTAGCTTGATCGTCACGGTCGGTACGCACGCGACGATGACCGAGTTCCTCGACAAGGGCCGGGCCGGCAACGCAAGCAGCTTCCTCACCCGACTGCGGGTGGGCGACAAGCTGATCGATGCCAAGGGTGTGTCTCGCCTGTATCGCAGCCGGATCTCCACCGGCCAGCTCATGCTCCTAGTAGGTGCCACCATCATCGTGCTGACCACAGCGTTCGTCGCGTCGCCCTCCGGACGGGCGATCCTCGCCGTGGCCCGCGCGCTCTGGGGCAGCCTCGTCTTCTGGTTCCAAGGGCTCTTCGAGTGATCGATTTCCGCTACCACGTTGTGTCCCTGGTCGCGGTGCTCATTGCGCTGGCGACCGGCATCCTGCTCGGCAGCTCGGTGCTGTCGGGACCGCTCTACGACAACCTGAACAAGACGACCGACCAGCTCCGGCATGAGCGCGACCAGCTGAGGGGCGACATCAGCGACCTCGAGCGGGACAAGAGCTACGCGGCGGAATTCGCAGAGACCCTCTCGCCCGACGTCGTTGGACAGCGCCTAGCCGCCGAACAGGCCGTCGTGGTGACGCTGCCCGGCGCCGAGAAGGGCACGGTCCAGCAGGTGACGAAGATCCTGGAGACGGCGGGAGCCGTGGTCACCGGCCAGATCCGCATCACCGACGCCTACGCCGAGACCGACAAGGAGCGGGTGCTCGATGATCTGGTGAATAGGCTTCGCCCGCTCCCCGTCGAGATACCGCCAGACTCGTCGACGTACGACCGGGCGGCCATCGAGCTCGCTTCCGCGGTGATGACCAAGGAGATCAGCCAGGCGGGCTCCGCGCCGAGCGAGGCCGAGGGCGGCGTTCTCCCGGGCCTGCAGGCCGGCGGGTTCCTCACGACAAGTGGCCATCCAGAGACAAAGGCGACGATGGCGGTACTGGTCGCGGGACCCGCGCCGAAGGAGTCCGACGGTGTCGATCGAGCGAACTCCGCGTATCTTGCGCTGGCGCGCGAGCTCGACATGCGCGGCCGGTCGGCGGTGATCGGCGGGCCGGAGTCAGCGGCCGGCGACCGCGGCGTCGTGGACGCGCTGCGCAGCGACGATGGTCTCGCCGGCGAGGTGTCTTCGGTCGACACGGCCGACACCATCTATGGGCAGATCGCGGTGGTGTACGCGCTGGAAGCCGACGCGGCCGGCCGGACCGGGCAGTACGGGATCTCGGGGACGACCGACGGTCCGCTTCCCAGCCAGCCACCGGAGTCGCAGAACCCCTGATACCTAGGCATGGCGGACACCGCGGCACCGTTCGGCTACGGTGACCCATCAGGTTGGGACTGTGATGTCGAGTGCGTTGAGCGGCCGGCGGTTGCCCATGCCCGCGAACGGCCAGGTCGGTGAGGAGTCGCAAGATGAGCATTCGTGGGCGGCTTGCCGCAGCCGCGACCGGCGCGGCAGCGGCGAGCCTTGCCTATCGCGAGCTGACCAATTTCCCGCCGGGGGGCAAGGAACGTTGGACTCGGGCGAATCACCGCGGCGAGCCGGTAACGCTCCTCGAAGGACCGGCCATGGCCACCGCGGCGGGAGCCACCGCGCTTACCGTGCCGGGACTGCCGCGTAGGCTCCGGGCGGCTGCGGCGCTGGCCGTCGTCGGCGCTGGGGCCGTTGGGGCGTACGACGACCTGGCCGGCTCTGGCACATCTCGAGGCCTCAAGGGACACTTGCGCGCGCTCGCGCGAGGTGAGGTCACGACCGGTGCTGTGAAGGTGATTGGGATCGGCGCCGCTGGCCTGGCAGCGGGTGCATTGATCCAACGGCGACCGCTGGACAAGCTCCTCGCCGGAGTCGTGATCGCCGGCTCGGCGAATGTCATGAACCTGTTCGACCTGAGACCCGGTCGAGCCATCAAGGCGGGCCTGATCACAGGCATTCCGACGGTGGCCCGCGGCGGCGCACCGGCCCTGCTCGCCGCGGGTGCGCTCGGTGCGAGCTCAGCCCTGCTCCAGGCGGACCTGTACGAGCGGTCGATGTTGGGTGACGCCGGGTCCAACACGCTCGGCGCCGTCCTCGGCGTGGCGGCCGCAGCAAGCTCTGGCCGGACCGGCTTGTTCGTCCGGGCGGCCACCCTCGTCGGTCTGACGCTCGCGAGCGAGAAGGTGAGCTTCACCAAGGTCATTGCGGCGACGCCAGCGCTCAACGCGATCGACCTGCTCGGCCGCCGGCCACCGCCACCGGCGGCGTCCGCCGAGGGTTCGGCGGAACACCCGGTGGGAAAGGCCGCCCCGACGAAGGTAGACGGGCCCCTTGTGCCGACCAGTTTGGAGTAGGGCACCTTCTACCGTCATGGATCGCCGCGGATGAGTGAGCCGACGAAGGTAGCGGCCGGCCGGCCGAACCCACCGGGTCGGTTGGCCGGTGGGATCGCGAGCGCGGCGATCGCTATCGCGGCCATCACTGTTCTTGCCCGGATCGCGGGCTTCGGGCGGATCGTGGTCTTCTCTCGCACGGTTGGGGCGACTTGCGTCGGCGAGGCGTACCAGACCGCAAACGGCGTACCTAATATCGTCTTCGAGATCGTCGCCGGCGGTGCCCTTGCCGGCGCCGTCGTGCCGCTACTAGCGGGGCGGCTGGCCCGAGGCGCGGCGACGCGGCTCGGCGGAGCCAAACCGAGCGGCGCAGGGGCTGGCGAGCGCGAAACTCGCGCGGTCCGTCTCGCCGACTGGCATCGGGCGGCGGCCGGACAGGTCGCCTCGGCGCTGCTCACGTGGTCGCTCGCGGTTCTCATGCCCATCGCGCTGATCGGCATCCTGCTGGTCCGGCCGATCGTCGAGGGGCTGCTCGGCCCGGCCAGCGGATGCCCGAGCCAGTCGAGTGGGGTCGATCTCGCGGTCCGGATGCTGCTGATCTTTCTCCCGCAGATCCCGCTCTACGGCGTCGCCGTCGTCCTGTCCGGTGTTCTCCAGGCCGATCGCCGGTTCCTCGGGCCCGCGCTGGCACCGCTACTGTCGAGCGTCGTCGTGGCGACCGCATACCTCACCTTCGGTGCCCTTGCCGGCGGGCATGAGGACGACCTTGGCCAGGTATCGCGGAGCGCGGAGATCGTCCTTGCCGGCGGCACGACCCTGGGCGTCGCCGTCCTCGCCGGCAGCCTCGTCCTCCCGCTCCGCCGCGCCGGGCTGAGGCTGCGGCCGACCTTCGGCTTTCCCCCCGGCGTGGCGGCCAACGCCCGGCGGCTCGCGCTGGCCGGACTGGCGACGGTCGCCGCCCAACAGCTCGCCACGGTTGTGATCATCGCGTTGGCGAACCGGTCTGGCACCGCATCGGTTGTGTTGTACGGGTACGCGTGGGCGCTCTACCTGCTCCCGTACGCCGTACTCGCGATCCCGATCGCGACCAGCGCCTTTCCACACCTGTCGGCCAGGCACGACGCCGGAGACGAGGCGGCGTTCGCGGCCGGAGTTGCAAAGACCACCCGAGCGGTCGTCCTGGCGAGCTGCCTCGGCGCCGCTGTCCTTGCCGCGGCCGCGCTCCCCACCGCCCGGGCGTTTCTGGACCAAGCCCCGGCGGCCGGCGGCGCGGACGACCCAGCGGTGCTCGCCCGCGGGCTGCTCGCGTGGGCGCCCGGCTTGATCGGATACGGGCTCGTGGCCCACCTCAGCCGGGTGCTGTACGCGCGCGGCCGAGGCCGGGAGGCGGCCGTCGCGGTGGTCACCGGGTGGGCCGCGGTCGCACTCGCCGACGCCCTGCTCGTGCCGCTTCTCCCCGGTCGGGACGCGGTCCTCGCCCTCGGTGTTGGCAATGCCATCGGGATGAGCCTGGCCGGAGCGCTGCTTGTGTGGTTGACCCGACGCAGCGCCGGCTCCGGCGCCGTGACCGGTCTCCGCCGGGCGGTTGCGGCCGGGGTCAGCGGCGGCGTCCTGGCCGGGGCGCTGGGTTGGTGGGTGGGGTCGCTGGGCTCGCCGGGTCCGCTCGCAAGTGTCGGGTTCGCTGCTGCCGCGGCACTCGTCGCAGCGGCCGTCTACGCGGCCGCCGTGGTCGCGGCCGACGCTGCTGACCTGCGTACTCTCGTTGGCCGGAGGTTCGGATGAGCGACCTGCGGGTCCTGCTGGTGCTCGCCACGAGCGCGGGCGGGATTGGCACACATGTGCGCGAGCTCGCCGCCGGTCTTGGTAAGCGCGGGGTCGAGGTGACCGTCGCCGGGCCACGGAGTACCGAGGATGCATTCGAGTTCACCCAGTCGGGCGCGGACTTCCGCCCCGTCGAGATCGCGACCGTCCCGCGACCCGTGGCGGACGCCAAGGCCGTGGTGAACCTCCGAGGCCTTCTGGCCGAGATGACCGCGCGGCTGCCGATCGCGCCGGCCGTGGTCCACGCGCACGGCCTGCGGGCGGGGCTGGTGGCCGGCCTCGCAGTACGTGCGGCAAGATTGCCGATCCGCCGGCCGAGCATCTTGGCACCCGCACGGCGCGGCGACAGCGGCTCGGCCAGCCCCAAAACGCACGACCCAGAGCGTGCCGGCAGTGTGACGACGTCTGCCGCTCCGCTCGTCGTGACCTGGCACAACGCGATCCTCGGCGGCGGGCCGAAGCGACTGGCCCTGACCGGGCTCGAGCGCGCCGTCGCACGGATGGCGGACGTCACCCTTGGAGCCTCCTATGACCTCGTCCGCCGCGCCCGGGACCTCGGTGCGCCGGATGCCCGGCTCGGCCAAGTCGCCGCTCCGTCCGCGGGTCGGGCCAAGAGGTCGCGTGCGGACACGCGAGTGGAGGTTGGCGCCGGCGACCGCCCGATCGTGCTGGCCGCTGGCAGGCTGGCACCGCAGAAGGCGTACGAACACCTGCTGGACGCCGCGGCGTATCTGCGCGCCCGGACACCCGTACCCCTGGTCCTGATCGCCGGAGAGGGGCCGCAGCGGCCGGCACTCGAGACGCGGATCGGCGCCGAGGATCTCCCGGTCAAGCTGCTCGGGCACCGCGCCGACGTCCCGGACCTGCTCGCCGCGGCCGACGTCGTGACCATCACCAGCGAGTGGGAGGCGCGCGCGCTGGTCGCCCAAGAGGTGCTCCGCGCTGGCCGGCCGCTGGTCGCCACCGCAGTCGGCGGCATGCCGGATCTGGTCGGCGACGCGGCGCTCCTTGTCCCGTACAACAATCCCGCCGCACTGGCAGACGGGATCGCACGTGTCCTCGACGAACCGGAGCTCGCCGAACGACTTGGCGCGGCGGGGCCGGAACAGGCGAAAACCTGGCCGGACGCGGACGCCACGATCGACGCCACCCTCGCGATCTACCGCGAGCTGACGTCCCCACCATAGGGATCGGATGAATGTGCCGTTGACTCGATAGATTCGAGCGAACGGCACATTCATCGGTACCGTTTTCGAGTCAACGGCACGTTGATCCGAACCCGAGCGAAACACATCGTCACGGCTGGCGACACGCAAGTCAGTGCCTGAACCGGTCCATCGGTCGCGGCGTTGCCCTGATACTCTGGAACCCCGTGGATAGGCGGCTGCAGAGCCCCGCGGGCTGGGTGAACGACCACCAGATCCCGCATCCGATCGGTGGAGCAGCCGCGTCAGACGACCACGGGGAGATCTCATTGGCAGCGCCGCATGCGACCAAACACCTGTTCGTCACCGGGGGCGTCGCGTCATCGCTCGGTAAGGGCCTGACCGCATCCAGCCTCGGCAACCTGCTCAAGGCCCGCGGCTTGCGAGTCACGATGCAGAAACTGGACCCATACCTGAATGTCGACCCCGGCACGATGAACCCCTTCCAACACGGCGAGGTGTTCGTCACCGACGACGGAGCCGAGACCGACCTCGACATCGGTCACTATGAGCGCTTCCTCGACGTCGACCTGCAGGGGTCGGCCAACGTCACCACCGGGCAGGTCTATAGCACTGTGATCGCCAAGGAGCGGCGCGGCGAGTATCTCGGCGATACCGTCCAGGTCATCCCGCACATCACCAACGAAATCAAGGCGCGGGTCCGGCGGATGGCCGGGCCGGACGTCGACCTCGTGATCACCGAGATCGGGGGTACGGTCGGCGACATCGAGTCGCTGCCCTTCCTCGAGGCGGCCCGACAGATCCGCCACGAGGTTGGCCGGGACAACGTGTTCTTCCTACACGTCAGCCTGGTTCCGTACATCGGCCCGTCGGGCGAGCTGAAAACCAAACCCACGCAGCACTCGGTGGCCGCCTTGCGCTCCATCGGCATCCAGCCCGACGCGATCGTCTGCCGCGCCGACCGGCCGATCCCACCAAACGTCAAGCGCAAGATCTCTCTTATGTGCGACGTGGACGAGCAGGCCGTCGCGGCCGCCGTTGACGCGCCATCCATCTACGACATCCCGAAAGTTCTGCACACCGAGGGGCTCGACGCCTATGTCGTACGCCGGCTCGGCCTGCCGTTCCGCGACGTGGACTGGACGAAGTGGGACGAGCTACTGCGCCGAGTCCACCAGCCGGCGTACGAGGTGACCGTTGCACTCGTCGGGAAGTATGTCGACCTGCCCGACGCCTACCTCTCCGTCACCGAGGCGCTGCGGCACGGCGGCTTCGCCAACGACGCCCGGGTCAACATCGTGTGGGTGCCTTCCGACGACTGCCGCACGCCCGAAGGCGCCGCTCGTGAGCTCGCCGGTGTCGATGGGGTCTGCATCCCGGGTGGTTTTGGGGTACGTGGGATCGAAGGAAAGATCGGCGCGATCCAATATGCGCGGGAGCACAACATTCCGGTCCTCGGTCTCTGCCTGGGGCTGCAGTGCATGGTGATCGAGGTCGCCCGGTCGCTCGCCGGTCTCGAGGGCGCGAACTCCGCGGAGTTCGACGAAGCCTGCCCGCACCCGGTGATCTCTACGATGCCGGACCAGGTCGACGTGGTCGCGGGGGAGCGGGACATGGGCGGGACGATGCGGCTTGGCCTCTATCCGGCCAGGCTCGCCGACGGATCGATCGTGCAGGAGTTGTACGGGTCGTCGTACGTCGAGGAGCGCCACCGGCATCGGTATGAAGTGAGCAACGCCTATCGGCCGACGCTCGAGGACGCCGGGCTGCTGTTGTCGGGCCTGTCGCCGGACGGCCGGCTCGTCGAGTACATCGAGCTGCCGACCGATGTGCATCCGTATTTCGTGGGCACCCAAGCGCATCCGGAGTTGCGCTCCCGACCGACCCGGCCGCATCCGCTCTTCGTCGGTCTGGTCGGCGCGGCGCTGGAGCACCGGAGGGCGGGTGCGGAAACTCTGGCCGGATCAGTGGTTCCGGCTCCGGCCGCGGCACCGCCGGCATGACCGAGCTGCGACTCGGCGAGAGTTCCGATGTACGGGATGTCGCGGAGGAGTGGCCGGTCGTCTCGTCGACGAATCGCTTCTCAGGCAAGTTCGTCACCGTCCTGACCGAGTCGGTGCGGACGCCGGACGGACGCGTCATCCAGCGCGACGTCGTGAAGCATCCGGGTGCCGTCGGCGTGGTCCCGTACGACGAGGCGACCCGGTCGGTGCTGCTCGTCCGGCAGTATCGGCACGCGCCCCGGATGCTGCTCTGGGAGCCGCCGGCCGGTCTGCGAGACGTGTCGGGTGAGCCGCCGCTTGCCACCGCGCAGCGCGAACTGGACGAGGAGGCGGGCCTACGGGCAGGCCGCTGGAACGTGCTTGTCGATGCGTACAACTCGCCCGGCATCACCAACGAGACGTTGCTGATCTATCTCGCCAGGGATCTGACCGAGGTGGCCAAGGCGGACTGGCACAGCGGCGAGGACGAGGAGGCCTATCTCGTGCAGACCTGGGTGCCGGTCGATGAAGCCGTCCGGCTGATCCTTGCCTGCGAGCTCCACAACCCCACCACGGTCATGGGGGTCCTGGCTCTAGATGCGGCGCTCCGCCGCGGCCTAAACACCCTCCATCCCGCAACTTAGTCAGGCATAAAGCTCCAGACGGAGTGATCGCCCAAAGGTGGATCGAAGTGTCCCGCGACGGACACTTCGATCCACCTTTCAACGATCAAGGGCCGGCGGCCCAGCTAGTACGTCACTGTTATGCGGCGCTGCGGGCCGTCGACGCTGACCATGCCGCCGCTGGGGATCACAAGTTGAGGATCGGTGTGGCCGAAATCCACATCGAAGACGGCCATCATGCTGGGGGCGTACGCCTCCACCGCCCGCAGGACGGCCTCTCGTTGCTCCCGGGCGTAAAGCGCTCGCTCCGGAGGCTCGTTTGGGTGCTCGAAGGACCACGTCTTGGGCCGTCCGACAAGTAGCGCGGCGAAGCGGCTGAGCAGCCCGCGCTCACCCATATTGCGCAGGATGCGGAACACCTCCGTGGCGCTGGGCAGCTCCTCGGAGGTCTCCACGAACAGCACGCACCCGTCATACGCGGACTCGTCCGGCGCGATCTCCCGGTCGGCCATCAGCTGCCAAGAAATGATCTCAAGGTTGCCGCCCCACGAGCGACCCTCGACCACTTGCTCGGGCTGGTGCCAGACCCAACCCTCACCCGGCTCGGTCTCCGGTTCCGCGTCGAAGGTGGTGGGGTCCTGCCACGTCCGGTCGACCGTTCGGAACCGCTCGGCCGCGCGGAGATCGTACGGGCCGGCAGCGAACATCGCCGCTCGCAACGAGTCTGCAGTGAGCGGCGCCATCCCACCCGGCCGGCCCAGCTCCACCATCACGCTGCCGCCGTGGTAGGAGACGATCCCGGTGTTCCAGAGGTATAGGTGCAGGTTGGTGTTGTCGCTGTACCCGAAGAAGGGCTTGGGATTCGCCCGGATCAGCTCGCGGTCGAGCAGGCGCAGCACGGTGATCTGATCGTCCCCGCCGATGCTTGCGATAACTGCCCGAATGTCCGGATCGGCGAAGGCGGCGTGCAGGTCGTCGGCGCGCTGCCGGGGAGTCGTCCCCATCTTCCGAGTCGTTGGGTACTCGACCGGCTCGAGACCGAACTCCTCCCGCAGCCGTTGCAGGCCGAGTTCGTAGGGGAGTGGGAACAGCTCGGGCAGCCCGGCAGATGGCGAGAGCACTGCGATCCGGTCGCCACGGAAGGGCTTGGGTGGATACACCTGCTGAGGCGGTGTCATGCCCGGCAGAGTACGACCGGCGGGTCGCCCGCGTACATCGCGATAACGACTCGCCCGCCGGCGGTGGATACCTGGTTAGCGGACGGGGCCCTGTTGGGGCATAGTCGTGATAGGTGGCGTCGCACCAGCGAGGGCGCCGTCGCGGGACGAGGTGACAATGAGGCGCTGACCATGGGGCTCGTGCCCGCGAGCCCTTCCCGTGATTCCGTCCGGTGGGCCGGTAACGGGCGTTCAGCCTGCCCGGTCCAGGTCACGAGGGACGCCTCATGTCTTCGATCATTCTCAAGCGCATCACGGTCAGCGCCGCCGAACGAACCATCCTCAACCGGGTCGACCTGACCGTTACACCGGAGACCCGCCTTGCGGTGGTCGGGCCCAACGGTGTGGGCAAGACAACGCTGCTTAGAGTGCTGGCGGGCGAGGTGCTGCACGATCAAGGAACGGTCGAGAGACGCCCGGCCACGGCGACCGTTGGTGTCCTCCCACAGGAGCGGGACCGTCGGCCGGCCGAGACGGCGTTGGACTACCTGCGACGGCGCACTGGCGTCGCGGCCGCCGAGGACGAGCTCGGCGATGCGGCGGCCGGCCTGGGCAAGGCGACCGAATGCGCGACACGGTTCGTCGGCCGGCAGAACCGGGCCGGCACGGCTGCCGAGCGCCGCGCGGAGGAGGCGTACGCTCGCGCACTCGATCGGTACCTCGCGCTCGGCGGGCCGGATCTGGATGCCCGCATTTCGGCGGCCTTTGACCAGGTGGGCCTGGTCGAGGCCGTCCTCGGCCTCCACACGACGGCCCTGTCCGGCGGACAGCTTGCCCGGCTTGCCGTGGCGTCAGTACTACTGGCCCGGTTCGACGTGCTCCTTCTCGACGAACCGACGAATGATCTCGACCTCGACGGCGTCGAGGTGCTCGAACGTCATCTCATGCAGCCGGCAAGCGGGCTCGTCGTGGTCTCCCACGACCGTGCTTTCCTCGACCGCGTGGTGACGGACATCGCGGAAATCGACGAGTTCAGCCATGAGGTTCGGGTCTTCGGCGGTGGCTGGACGGCGTACGAAGAAGAGCGTGCGCTGGCGCGGCGGCGGGCGAGTGAGGATTACGAAGCGTACGAGAACCGGCGTGCGCATTTGGTTGCGCAAGCACGACGGCAGCGCGAGTGGGCACGGTCGGGCGCGGCCGCGGCC
>JBKOZJ010000093.1:0-26339 GCA_046725875.1 Actinomycetota bacterium | reverse complement strand
CCGGGACTGCGCAGCATCGTGGTCGCGAGTCTCGTCACCTTGCTCTGTGCGGCAATCGCCCTACCGATGGCCTTCTTCATGTCTCGCGTCGTCCGTCCGCGGTGGCGTGGTGTTTTGGTCGTGGCCGTCCTAACCCCGCTTGGGCGTCCTACCTGGTCAAGGTCTACGCCTGGCGAGCGATGCTGCAAAACGACGGCGTACTTGATTCGGTGCTGACGCCGCTCGGACTGTCCAGCCCCGGTTGGGTCTGGCGGCCATCGTGATCGTGTTGACCTACCTCTGTCTCCCGTACATGATCCTGCCGATCTATGCGGGTTTCGACCGGTTGCCGAACTCGTATCTCGAGCCGTCCGGTGACCTCGGGGCCCGGCCGCTGCGGACGTTCCGGTCGGTGATGCTGCCGCTCGTGTTCCCTGCCATCGTCGCCGGCTCGATCTTCACGTTCTCGTTGAGCCTCGGCGATTACATCACCGCCCAGATCGTCGGCGGCCGGGTTCAACTGATCGGCAATGTCGTCCAGACCAACATCGTGCTGGATCTGCCCTTCGCCGCTGCCGTCGCCACGGTGCCCGTCGTCGTGATGCTCATCTACCTGATGTTGGTTCTCCGTAGTGGAGCTCTGGACAACCTGTGACCCTGTCCCGTTCGGCCAAAGTCGTCCTCGGTGTCCTCACCGCCGTGGGCCTCGCGGCTATCTATGTCCCGTTGATCGTCGTGGTGGTCAACTCCTTCAACTCCGATCGGACCTTCGGCTGGCCGCCCCCGGGATTCACCACCGAGTGGTGGAGCCGCGCGGTCGGCAACGAGGGAGCCATGGACGCTCTCGTGACCAGCGTCAAAGCGGGCCTGGGCGCCACGTCGATCGCGCTCGTGTTGGGCACGATGGTGGCCTTTGCCGTGGACCGGTTCCGGTTCTTCGGCCGGGAGACAATCTCGCTGCTGGTAGTTCTGCCGATCGCACTTCCAGGCATTGTGACCGGCATCGCGCTGAACAACGCATTCCAGGTTCTCGGAATCGACTTCGGGCTGTTCACCGTGATCGTGGGCCACGCGACCTTCTGCATCGTCGTGGTCTACAACAACGTCCTAGCCAGGTTGCGGCGGACCTCGGGAAACCTGGTCGAGGCGTCCGCCGACCTTGGTGCAGGCATGTGGCAGACGTTCCGATTCGTAACCTTTCCGCTACTCCGCTCGGCGTTGCTGGCCGGCGGCCTGCTCGCCTTCGCCTTGTCCTTCGACGAGGTCATCGTGACGACATTCACCGCCGGGCCGGGGACCCAAACGCTGCCCATCTGGATCCTCTCCAACCTCTTCCGGCCGAACCAGGCGCCGATCGTTAACGCCGTCGCGGCGGCGCTCATCCTGCTGTCGGTCATACCTGTCTGGCTGGCCCAGCGCCTGTCCTCCGACACCGCCGGCGGTCGGCTCTGATCTCAGCGTCATGACGAGGCCGAGGTCAGCGGGCCGGCGGGTCGGCCCGGGCGGGGCCCGGGTCCGGGACCCGGACGGTGCGCGGCAGCACGACCTGGAACAGCGTCAGGTAGACCAGGCCCCAGTCGCCCGGCGCCGCCGCGTCCGAACAACGCCCGTCGATGCTGGCACATCGCCGGCAAGGTGCCATAGCACCAGCGGGTCGTTCCCCTCTTCGGAGTTCAACCGGCTGTACCGTCTGAGCGCTACGCGGTAATTCAGGCATCAATCCGATGGCTCCACGGAAGGCCGCGCTGTTTCCACAGGCGAGGCGGCCGGCGACGATGTGTCGGAGGTCGTCGTGCTCGTGGGGGAGCTGGTCGTCCCGGTTGGCGACTGTGTTGGGCTGGACGATGTTGGACTGGGCGATGTGGGCGAAGATGACGTCGTCCCGGACGTCGCTGACGTCTGAGTGCCGCTCGGGGATGTTTGCGGGGGCGAGCTGGTGGTTGTGCCAGTGCCGGCGGTAGCGCCACCGGTCGGTGAATCCTGCGGTGCCGAGCTGGTCGGCCCCATCGTCGGTGAGTTCACCGAGGTGGGGCCCGCCGGCGCCGACGGCGGCGGTTCGTGATCGGGTGTGGGAACCGCAGGCGCGGTCGGGCCACCGAGCAGGCTCACAATGAACATCAGCAGATAACCGCTCGCGACGGCCGCGAGGCCGATCCCCAGTCGGCGCGTCCATTGGGTTCGCCGTCCGGTGTCGTCGGCGAATACCTGTGTCTCGTCCTTGTGCGGAGTGGCTGGGATTCCTGGGCCGACCGGCAGGGGCGGGAGGACCCGGGTGTCCTGCGCCGAGTCTGCACGTGTCGGCGGCGGTACCGGTGTCTCTTCGTCCTGGCCGGCTGGTCCAAGTGGCAGAACTTCAGTGTCCTCGCCCGAACTGGGTGGTTCCGGCGGCGGCGTCGGGGGGTCGTGGCTTCTCACGGCTGTATCCGGCAGTCCTTTTGGGCGTCGTCGGTTTCGGCCGGCTTGGGGTGGGCGCAAGGCAGCTCAAGTCCCCCAATGATCCAGGCTCAAACACATCGCATGTTGCCTTGTGTCTTCGCCCCTTTCTTTGGGTCCGCCGCGCTTTCGACAACCTCGGTTCGCAGCTCATGGCTTCCATCGGCCAGTGCGGCCTCGTAGTAGAGGCGGTACCCGCCATCGGGATCGGGCAACTCCACGACCTCCAGGTACCGGGCGTCGGAGACAGGTCCGTCGCCAATCACCTCCAGCCGGGTTCCCGCTGCAGCTTGCCGGGCAAGACCGGTGCGCTCGGAGAAGTTCTCCTCCTTCGTGGCCCGCCCGTCGTATGCAGCCCGGCCATCTTGAAGCACCACAGTTACTCGAGCACCGCGAGCGTCCCACTCGCCGGGCCGGCCGGTCAGCACGGTGCCATGCCAGGTCCATTCGATGCCGTCGTCGCTGGTCGCGTACGCCGTGCTCATCCGGTCTTCCTCGCCCGCTTCGTCGAGCGGGTGGCAGCAGATCCAGGCCTGCCAGCCGGTCTCGGTACGCCGGACAACCGGGTCCTTGACCCCCGTGTGCTCGTCGCCGGGGAAGACCGTGCGGGCCTTGGCGTACTCGAGCCCAGCGGGATCGGGCGCATCAAGTACGTCGATCCACCAGTGCTTGGTGCTCGGCGTGGCACAGCAGACGTAGAGCCGCCAGCCGCCGCCTTCGGTCCGGGCAAGCGCCGGCCGTTCCAGTGACTCGGCGCCGAACCGGTCTTTGTCCAGCGTGGCGACGGTCGTTAGATGCTCGCCATCGGTCGACCGAGCCACATTGATCGTCGCGACCCGCTCCTCTACGAGGCGGACTCGGTACGCGACAACGAAGCCGCCGTGGTTATCCAGGAGCGCGCTCGGTGAGCCCGCCCAATGACCGAAGCCGGGCGCCGGAGCAGGCACCGCCACGATCGGGCGCGACGTACCTGGGATCGGAAAAGCCTCCACGGCGGCAGCCTGCCCGGTTCGTACGCGCTCATTCGGGACGCCCCACGCCGCTCAGCATCCACAAGACACGGGGCCGCGCGCCCGGCACCTCGCCCTCAGCCATTGCGGGACCACTAGATCCGGTGTCGGCCGCCTCAAATATTGCTGGCCGCGGATTTTCAGGAACGTGACGTCAGTCCAGTAGCAATGCTCCGGGCCTTGATAACTCACGATGACATCGCGCCGCCGTGGCGAAACGACCCGATCCGTTGGCAGCCTGTGATGTTGGCGTTGCCGAGCCGAGGCTTGGGCAGGTCAGCCGGTGCGTTGCGCGATCTGGATCAGATTGCCGCATGTGTCGTCGAGGACCGCTGTGGTAACTGGTCCGGTTTCGAGAGGTTCTTGGGTGAAACGCACGCCGAGGTCCCGCAACCGCTTGAATTCCTGGCGCACGTCGTCCACGCCGAACGACGTGAACGGGATGCCGTCCTCGACCAGCGCTCGCTTGAAGGGTCTTGCGGCGGGGTGGCTGTCCGGCTCCAGGAGTAGTTCGGTGCCTTCCGTGTCATCCGGTGACACTACGGTCAGCCATCTGGCTTCGCCCATGTCTATGTCGGTCTTCTTCACGAAGCCGAGCACGTCCGTGTAGAAGCGCAGCGCCTTTTCTTGGTCGTCGACCAGCACGCTGGTGATGGTGATCCTCATTCGGACTCCTTAAGCCAGCGGTCGGCCAGGTGCCGAAGCCGCTCCGGATACAGGTAATGGAATTACCACACATACACGCAGCTGACCGTCGCCTTCATCGGCGCCCTCAGGCTCGCGAAGCCAGCCGTTCCGGCACTGATTACCGCGTGGATGCCGTCGAGTCGACCAGTGCCGTTGTCGTCATGATTGCGCGCCCGCACGCTGCCGAAGACGTGCACCACGTCGGCGCCCGGCGGACCACCACCGGCGGTCTGGTCCAACCGCTGAGCGAGCGGGCGGTCCTCGAGTTGCAGGGAGGCATGCCGGTCCCACTGACGATCACCGCGTGATGCGCTCGAGTGGGACGCTGCCGGCGCTGCTGCCGTACAGCTCCAGCCCCAGCTGCA
Source organism: Actinomycetota bacterium (assembly GCA_046725875.1). Taxonomy (GTDB): domain Bacteria; phylum Actinomycetota; class Actinomycetes; order JAKEEW01; family JAKEEW01; genus JBKOZJ01. The sequence continues at coordinate 21,865 of JBKOZJ010000093.1, read as the reverse complement.
GCACCTGACCGGGCAGCGTGCCGCTGGGTCGACCTTGACCTGCTCGGCCACGTACGCGATTTCCGCCCACGGCAGCTCTCAGCATTTTGGGGGAACCAGCTTCGATCTCGAAGAACGTCAACAGCAGCGCGAAGCCGAGCCGGGTCGTTGCTAACCAGCCGCCAGTCCTCATCCACTAGGGTCCACGACCGCATCACCTCCTCGGCCGGCCACTCGCCCTGCACGGTCGGACCCGTGGACCGAGACCAACGTCGAGTCAGTCGGGAGGGCGACTTGTTCGGGCCAGCTTCAGGACACCGGGGGGCGCAAGACACCTATGACACATCAGTAGAGCGCCACCCGAGCAACCCGCCGAAGCCAACCAAGCCGGCGCCGGATACCGCGTCAAGCCACTGGACCCAGCGCCCACCGATCCGGCGAACCAGCACGCCGGCACCGGCGGTGAGCGTCAATCCCCAGGCGAGGCTTCCGATCCCGACACCGGCGATCAGAGCCGCGGCCCCGCCGGGCGTTGAGGCGGCACCAGCGATGCTCGCTGCCGCGAAGATCGACGCCCAGGACGCGATCGTGAGCGGGTTGGACGCGGTGGCCGCGAAGCCGGTCAGGAACGCCCGACGCGGCGTCGCTACCTCGGCGGGTACCTCCAACCCCGAGCGGTAGCGCCAGGCGCTCCATATTGTGCGGGCGCCGATACCGACTAGTACCGCAGCACCTGTCAGCCCGAGGATGAGACGTACGCCGGAGACTTGGACCAGCGGAGCTGCGCCAGCCGCGCCCAGCCCCGCATAGCCGAGATCCACGATGGCGACGGCCGACGCAAGCGCAGCTGCGGCGGCGCGCCGGGATCGGGCGACGGTCCTCACGAGCAACAACGTCACCGGCCCGGGCTGCGCGGCGACGAAAGCGCCCAGCCCCAATCCGACCAAGAGCGACGACATACCATCGAGTCTGGGCGTCACCTGCTTGCCGGCGCGAGCGTATTTGGTCTGGCCCTCGCCCGGTGGCCCCATCCAAAAGCGGCCCGGCACTGCTCCGGCGAAGCGGGTCAGATCGAACAGTCGGTCCGATTCTTTATTTCCACGCCCTGGAGCGGGAACGTCGGAGCCGTTGTAGACGACCCGCGCCGTCGACGGGTCATAGAAGAACATCAGGGCCTACGCGGCTGATCAGCACCAGGATGAAGCTGTGGACGGCAACCTGGCCCAGCATGAGCGACCAACGATCAGGCCGCGGCGAGGATGGGCGAACTGCAGGTTGAACATCCTCGCCTCCGGCTTCCACGAGATCCTTCAGCGCGGTGCGGAGGGCGCCCGGATCATCGGCTACGGCGTCTCGGCCGAGGAAGCGCAGCGCGGCCGCGAGGATATCCGTGGGCATTTGACGCTGTGCAAGCGATCACCTCTATTGGCGCCTTGCCTTCGGTGTGTCACGCTTCGCCCACAGCCGGAGCCGAGATCGCAACCGGCGAATGAGATCGGTGCGGCGCCGCTCGGCCAGGTATTCGTTGAACGCTTCGCTAATCCTGGCCTCGTCGGTCGGTGAGAGCGGCGCTGGAGGACGGTTGTCGGGGGAAGGAGTGTCCCGGTACTGCGTCAGTAGTTGTGCTCGAAGCCGTTGATCCTCCCATAGGGTCACCTGGCCGGAGTCGGCGAAGAGGTCGCGAGCCTTCACATCCCGGGAGAACTCGCGACGGTTGACAATCCCCGCCTCGGACGGATCGAGCCTGTTCATCCTGGCCATCCATTGGGTGAGCCGGGCATCCGCCGAGCGTCGTTCCCACACCTGCTCGTCGACCTGCGGTGCCTGGTATCCGATGAGATCGAAGAAGCCTGGGACCAGGCCCGGTGACGACAGGTCCGCGTACCGAGCCGTAGTAACCACCGAGAAGACCCGGCCGAACGCCTTGACGTGCCGATCGTAGTCAAGCCACCGGGAGCCAGACTTCCGAACGAACTCGGTGAACGATTCGCCATAGCCGCGCGACACGCGCTCGTGGTAAAGGGACTCGATGAACATGTCACGCTGCCGCAGCACTAGGACGATTCTGGTTTCGAAGGAGGCGAGCTCCGCGCCGAGCCGGTCCAGGTATGCACAATGAGCGGCCCACCATCCGCCCGGGGTACCCTTCAGCGCTTGGCGAAACGGTACTTCGGTACTGAGAATCACCACCTCGTCCTGTCTGGCAGCCGACCGCACCTGCTCGAGGAACTTCTGAACGCATCGGAGCTGCCGGCCGCCTTCCGCGGCCGCGTGCGCGACCGTATGGTGCGCCGTGAACCCACGCCCGAACCAGGGCGCCGGATCCGGGTAGTAAAGGCCCTGGTCCCGCAGCTGATCGCGAGATGTGTGCAGCACACGCTGAAGGGTCGTTGTTCCGGTTTTGTGAGCACCTGCGTGAAAGATGAGGCGCATCTGCCTGTCCTCCACGATCTGCGTACTCCCCTCGTCACCCTGGATGCCACAGGACCATGGCAGCTAGCCCCTCCCGGTGGCAAGCCGAGCGGCCGCCGGCTTGCCGAAACCAGCCGTGGCGCTAGGCCTGCCGACGGTGCCCCCTCGGACGTCATCGTCTTGCCGTCCTGCACGCGCACCGTGACGGCGTCCTTCGGGGAGCCGAGCGGAAGCGTCAACGTGAGGCCGGGGGTGGCCGCGAACGCCGCGTACTCCTTGCCGACTTCGGCGAGTTCGGCGCGTTCCGTCCCCGAGATTTCCTCGATCCGGTTCCGGTTCCGGTAGATCAGCAGAACGCGAGTGCATGACGACCTCCGTTGTCACATGGAATGCGGCTGTTCGGTCTGCTTATATGACCGGACAGCAGCGAGGGATGCGAGCCGGTCAGCGCAGGACCAAGAGGTCAAGCCAGTTGCTTCTCGTTTCCGGGTTCGCTGTGTCCGCGGCATGTCGTACGGCACGGCGGAGACGTTCTTTACCGCGGAGGAACTCGTCCTCCGTGAGATTCCGCATCGTTGTGTCGGCGTGGCGGAAAGTGTCCACCTGGCCCAGGAAGTCCGCGAGGCTGGTCGGGTACGTCTCACGAACCTGCTCAAGAGCGTCCTGGCGGAATCCTGCAGCAGCGAACGCGTTGCACGTATCCTTGACGGAAGGGTAGGTATCGACCCCCCGAGCGGTCTCAGGGAACCATCGGACGAGTTCGACCCTGTCCAATCTGCCCGGGAAGCCCTGTCGGATGAGGACAGGGGCACCGGGGCGCAGAACCCGGCGGATCTCGTGTGCGGCGACTCCTAGGTCTGGGATGTGGTGAATGACAAGGGAGAGCCATGCGGCGTCTGACGATTCATGTGGCAGCGGCAGGGCGCTCGCATTTCCCTCAAGCACCTGGATGGCCGGTGTCCGCGGGATCTGATCCCGCATCGCCGCCGACGGCTCGACTGCGAGGATGCTGAGGTCGAACCAGTCGCTGAAGGCAACGGCGAACTGACCGGTCCCCGCGCCGATGTCCACCAGCGTCATTCCCTGAGACGGGCGCAGGTGACGTCGCACCGCCTCGCGCCACTCCGAGAGTCCGGCGCGTGGGACCTCGCGGACCGCCTTGAACGCTGCAGCGGTCTGCTCGTCATAGCTGATCCTGGCCACGTCATGCCTCCCTGCCGGGCTAGCTTCCTGATCTCTCGTCCTGTTCTTAGAATTCGGCGGGGCCATCGGCTCGCCCGATATCGGTATCACGGCGGGAATCGACGAGCCACGCAGCCTTGCTTCCCCTTAGGGTCGCGGGGTGGGCCCTCGACCAATGCCGGCGGCTGAGGTGGATGTCCCGCCGGAACTTGTCCGGCGGTTGCTGGCCGCTCAGCAACCTGACCTTGCGCACCTTGCCATCGACGTCATCGCGAACGGCTGGGACAACGTAATTTGCCAGGTCGGTGACGACCTGGTCGCGCGCCTGCCGAGGCGCGAGGTGGCGGCCAGGCTGCTCGTGAACGAGCAGAAATGGCTCCCGGTCCTATGGCCGCGGCTGCCGTTGCCGATCCCGGCGCCCGTGCGTATCGGTCGTCCGGGCGATGGTTATCCGTGGCCCTGGAGCATCGTCCCGCTGATACCTGGGGAGGTTGCTTCCGGCAGCCCACCCACTGATATGCATGAGGCGGCGAGCAGCCTCGGGAGATTCCTCGGCGTCCTGCATCGTCCGGCTCCGTCGGATGCTCCTGCCAACCCCTGGCGCGGGATTCCTCTCGCCGATCGGCGTGGCTTGTTCGAGGAGAGCATCGGCCTCCTGGCCGGCACCATCGATCGGTCAGCGGTGACGAGAGTGTGGGGGTCGGCGCTCGCGGCGCCGGCGTGGGCCGGACCTCGCGTGTGGCTGCATGGTGATCTCCACCCCGCCAACATCCTGGTGCACGACGGTCGGATCAGCGGTGTCATCGACTTCGGTGACATGACCGCGGGCGATCCCGCCACCGACTTGTCGGTCGCCTGGATGCTGCTCCCCGGGGAGTACCACGCCGAGTTCAAGGACGCCTATCGCGGGGCCGGCGGCTACGGAGCCGATGACCAAACCTGGGCGCGCGCCCGAGGTTGGGCTCTCGCATTGTCGATCGCCTTCCTGGCTCACTCGGCCGACAATCCGCAGATGTCCGAAATCGCCCGGACGACCCTCCAGGCGGTCCTCGAATAGGGGCATGCTCGTGGCGTCGGTCGGTCTGCCAGGTGCCATTCGGGTGCTCGCAAGTTCGGCGATGGCCTCAGGGCGAACCATGCCCGCTTTACGGCCAGTAGCGCGGCGAGAATCTCGCCGGATCACATAGACCTGGGCGAACGGCAGCGGCTTGCTGCGGCCGAAGCAGTTGTCGTAGTCGCGCTTGAGGTCATATCCGTGGCGCGGCTCCCATGGCCCGCGGAAGATTTACGTCAGTACCCATACCTCGGGATCATCCTCACGCGCGTGCGCTGCACTGATGCGCGCATTCCATGCGGACGGATATGACGTCGTGGTCGAGGATGTCTTCTACCTCACGATCAAGTAGTGATCTTGGCTCGCAGCAATGCTGTCGCCGTCCCTTTCGCGTTATCCGCAGGCCATGTATCACCCTCGATGTAGGCCGTTACTATCGCGCCCTCCATAAGTAGGAAAAGGGCCGAGGCGCACACGTTCGGCTCGTCGACGCCGGCTTCCCGAGCGAGATGACGGAGGTAATCGAGGACCGCTCGTTTGTGCTCTTTCACTGCAGTGCGTACTGGATGACCTGCATCGCGAAACTCTGCTGCCGCATTAATGAACGCGCAGCCGCGGAAGTCGTCTGTCCCGAACCACTCTGCCAGCACGTCGAATATCGCAGGTAGCTGCGCGCTCGGAGAGCTGGCCCGTGCTTCGACGGTCTGCGCAAACCACTTTCGCCATCGTTCGTCTCGCCGTCGAAGGACCGCCGCGGTCAACTCGTCCTTTGTTCGAAAGTGGTGATACAGGGACGCCTTGGCGACACCGGCTCGGGCGATGACTGTGTCGATGCCAACCGCCCGGATGCCGTCTCGGTAGAAGAGTTCGGAGGCCGCATCCAGGATCCGGGTCCGTGGGCTCAGGGCCGGTCGCTCCGAGTGATCTAGCTGCATGTTCGGACCCTACAGTCCCGCCGGTTGAACGAACAGACCTGTCTGTACGTGGTCTAGGAGAGTGGGAACAACAGGCGCCCACATCCATTGGAGGTTCAGTCATGGCCGATAAGACGCAGGGCTATGGGCGGCGAAACTGGAAGAAGCTGTTGGCGATCTACGTCGCGGCGGCAGCGGTGGTCTATCTGGTCGTCTACCTGGTGTTTTTCACCGGTGGCGGAGGCTCCGGCGGAGGAGGGGGGATTTACTAGCCGGTCGGCATTTCCGCGCCTGGCCGCCGGTCCACTCGGTTTCCCAACCGACGCTCCGGCGCGCGGAGCCGGTCCAAGGCGGAACGGGGGGCGTCGACACCATCCGAGGCAGGGCCCGGGTTTGGGTGGTTGAGAATCAACCCAACGGAACCAGGCGCTCAGTCAGCCTCTCCCGGCCGTGTCTCGGATGAAGGCGGCGATGAAGTCCGAGTGGGACCGGAAGTGGTCGCGAGCGGCGGCCTCGCGCTCTGCCCGACCGGGCCAGATCGTCTGGTCCTTCGATTGCCGCGCCGGTCCGGGTGCAGCACCATGGGCGGATGCGCTTTTCGATCAACATTCCTAACTTCGGGGATTTCGCCGATCCCAGGACGGTGGCGAAGGTCGCCATATCGGCGGAACAGGCGGGTTGGGACGCGCTATTCGTCTGGGACCACCTCTTGCATAGACGCCATCGCCGGCCTTTCGGCGATCCGTGGATGCTGCTTACCGCGGCGGCGCTGGCTACCTCGCGGATCCGGCTGGGAACGTTGGTCACCCCGGTCGCCCGCCGTCGCCCGCAGCAGCTCGCCCGCCAAGTCTCGACCCTGGACAACCTCAGCGGCGGGAGGGTGATCTTCGGTGCCGGCCTGGGCGCGCCGATCGAGGACGAATACGGCAGCTTCGGTGAGACGACCGACCTGGTCGTGCTCGCCGAGCGCCTTGATGAGGGCCTCGACGTACTGGAGCGCTTTTGGGGTGGCGCGCCGGTGAACCATCACGGACGGCATTACCAGGTACGGGACGTAACTCTGCTGCCCGCGACGGTGCAACGCCCGCGTCCGCCAATCTGGGTCGCCGGAGTCTGGCCGCACCGCCGACCGATGCGGCGCGCGGCCCGCTGGGACGGCGTGGTCCCAATGTTCACCTCGGCGAGACACGGGCACGTTCCACCCGTCGACCAGCTCCGCGACCTGGTCGGCTACATCCAGCAGCACCGTGACGACGGATCGGGCAACCCTTTTGAGATCGTCGTCGGCGGCGCTAGCCCCGGCGACAGCGACAAGGCACAGGACGTGATCGGGCCCCTAGTCGACGTCGGCGCTACTTGGTGGGATGAACGCCAGCTCCAAAGCAGCGACGAGCTCGATCAGCTCGAGCCAGTTCTGCGCCGCACCGAACACGGCCCGCCGAGCTTCTAGCGCCCGGCTTCCCGCTCGCGACGACCGGCGGCGGTGATCCCTGGTAATCGAGGCCGGCCCGACTTGGGAGTGGGAAGATCGGCGGGTGACGTTCTTCGAACCCTCGTCGTATGAACTCAAGTCGATCGGCCGGGTCGAGTCTCCACTCGTTGCTCGCGAGTCGGCGCCGAAGCAAGGTGACGAGGGTGCGCCAGACGCGTGGCTGGTGTTCGAGCACTGGGTACGCGACGGACTCCGCGACCTGCGGGTCGGTGCCGAGATGCTCGTACTTACCTGGCTCGATCGGGCGCAGCGGGACGTCCTCGTCGTACACCCGCGCGACGACCTCACCAGGCCGGAAACCGGCGTCTTCAACACTCGATCGCCGGATCGGCCCAACCCGATCGGGCTTCACCGGGTACAGATCCTGGCCGTCGAGGGTCCGCGCGTTCGGGTACGAAACCTCGAGGCGCTGAACGGCACCCCAGTCGTGGATATGAAGCCGGTACTCGGCCCTACAAACGAGCGTTAGAGCGGTCCCCAGCAACTCTCGGGCTGGCCCCGACCGCCGTCGCCGGTCATGGCTTCGCAAACTCCATGACGACCTTGATGTCGTCGGGCTCCCTGGCCAGCGCCTGGTCAATATCCTCGGGCCGAACTCGACGGGTGACGAGCTGCTCCAGCCAGGTCCGATCCGCTCGGGCCAACACCCTGGCCGCCCGGAAGTAGTGGCGGCGATTGGCGTTCACCGAGCCGAAGATCACCAGGTTCTTGAGCACCGCATCGTTCGCAAGCCTTGTGGCTGTGCCGGCCGCAGCCGCGTCCGATGAACCAATGCCGGTGAGGCACAGGATGCCGCCCGGTGCCATGGCGGCCGCCGCTTGGACGATGAGCGGGACGACGCCGGTGCACTCCACCACGATGTCCGGGTGCAACCCCAGGTCCGCCACCGTGGTGGCGTGGTAGACGGCGCCGAGTTGCTCGACCAGCGCCGGTTTCGGACCGGTCGTTACCCGGTCCAGTACATGGACCTCCCTTCCCAGCTGCACCCCGATCAAGGCGGCCAGCAGCCCTATCGGGCCCGCCCCAACGACCAGCACGGTCTGTGGGTCCCAGAAGGTGCGTTGGCCGATGGCGAGGATATGCTGCCATGCCTTGGTGACGACAGTCGTGGGTTCCAACAGGACACCCAGGACCTCTAGGCGCCTGTCGACCCGGACCACGTACTCCGGTTCGATCCGCCAGCGCTCGGACATGAAGCCGTGGATCTGCTTGATGCCGCGCTCGGTGTACCTGCCGTTGGAGCACATGTCCCACTCGCCGACGGCGCAGTTCGGGCACGGCATCGGGTCCGGCCGCCGGACGATGCCCACAACATGCTCGCCGACTGTCAACTCTGTGGGTCCCGGGTCGATCACCCTGCCGAGGGACTCGTGGCCGAGGATCAGCTGCTCTTCACCGGGTGGCGCCCATCCGTAGCCTCCGCCCGCGATCTCGGCGTCGGTACCGCAGATGCCGACCGCCAAGGCCTCGACGACAACGGATCCAAGTTCCGCCGCCGGTTCCGGGACATAGTCAAGCGTGGCGGATCCCGCCGTCCCGGGAACCACCGTCACCGCCTGCATGACCACTTCCTTACACCACGGCAAGCGCCGCCCCGGTTGCGGCGGTTCTCGCGAAGGTCCGACTAGCCATCGGCCGTCAGCCTGGCGCACCACAGCTTGCTCCAGAACGGCGCCCAGGCAGCGATCGCCGTTGACGAACGAGCGGTCCTCGTGGCAGCAACTGTCAGCGCCGCGCAATCACAAAAGACCCACGACGACCTGGGGAGATGCAGCTGGTTGGCTCGTGGGCAGGGGCGGGATCGAGCCGCCGACCTTCCGCTTTTCAGGCGGACGCTCTTCCGACTGAGCTACCTGCCCGGGCGGCGATGCAGGATCGTCGCGAGCGGTCCCGACGGGATTTGAACCCGCGGCCTCCACCTTGACAGGGTGGCGAGCACTCCAAGCTGCTCCACGGGACCTCGGCGTGATCAAGCTGGATCAGTCAACCACGCAGCAGTGCGTGCCCCCAACGGGATTCGAACCCGTGCTACCGCCTTGAAAGGGCGGCGTCCTAGGCCTCTAGACGATGAGGGCTGGCCTGCCCACGGCCGTCTTAACCGTCGGGGACCTCCCGAATATAGGGGACGTCGACCCCGAACGGCAAAGAGAATCGTCCGCTCGCGCGTACACAATCTGTTGACGCTAAGGGCCCGCAAACCGATCAGTCTCGCCCGGCAAGCACCAAATAACGCAGCTCACCCCCACAGGACCAAAGCTAGACGAGGTCGTGCTGGGGCAATCGCTGGTGTTCGGACCCGTCCGCGAGGCACGGTGCCTCCTCCATGGAGCCGGTGGTCATCGTCCTTCTCCTCCCATTCCCATCGATCCAACTCGGCGCTCGACACCGGTACTCGGCCGCTTCCTATTGGAGATCGGAAACACGTGCATCCGAGGGATCCGAGCGCTGCTCCAGAGTCCTCTGGCACTACGCCAGAACGCCAGGAGGAACCACCGTCAGTTCACTGGCAGAATTTCGCACCCCTGTTGGGTGCGACCTCGGGGAGGGTCGACCGGGTCGGTTGCCCGAAGCGATTGCAAGTGATCTTGGCAGGAGATTTTGTGGGAAGCCTTCGGCTTCGACAACCGCCGGCGTGTCGCGCTCGGTCCCAGACGCCGCACTTATAGTCTCGAACAAATGTTCGCCTCGGCGGTGGAAGCCTCGCTGGCTCCGCTCAACCAGGAGCAGCGGCAGGCGGTGACTCATCCGAGCGGGCCGCTGTTGGTCCTCGCCGGGGCGGGGACCGGGAAGACGACGACGCTCTGCACTCGGGTTGCCTGGCTCGTCGATCAAGGTGTGTCGCCAGAGCGGATCCTGCTGCTGACCTTCACCCGGCGTGCGGCGCGCGAGATGCTCTCCCGGGCGCGCGCGCTGGTTGGGGCGAGGACGACATCGCGTTTCGTCGTCGGCGGCACCTTCCACTCCGTCGCCTACCGCACGATCCTGCATGAGGCGCCGGTGCTTGGGCTCGAGGGCGTCAGCCTCTTAGACGCCTCCGATGGGGCCGACCTGCTCGACCTGCTCCGCGAGGAGGCCGGCCTTGCCTCGGCGGAGCGCCGCTTTCCGCGCAAGGCGACGCTGCTTGACATCTACTCGCGAACGGTCAACGCGCAGCGCGAGCTCACCGACGTCCTTACCAGATCGTTTCCGTGGTGCGCCGAGTATGGCGACGAGATCGCCGGACTGTTTCGCGCCTACACAGCCCGCAAGCGCGAACTCAACGCGCTTGACCTCGACGACCTCCTCCTGTACTGGCACGCGGCCGTGACCGCCGACCGTCTCGGCCGGCGGCTGGCCGAACAGTACGAGCAGGTACTCGTGGACGAGTACCAGGACGTCAACGCCCTTCAGGTCGAGATCGTACGTGCGCTTTGCCGCCACCACGAGAACGTCACCGTCGTCGGCGACGACATGCAGGCGATCTACGGCTTCCGCGCCGCTGACCCGGCCCACATTCTGGACTTCCCCTCGCTCTATCCCAGCGCGACGGTGGTCAAACTCCAGCGCAACTACCGTTCTCCGCAGGCGCTGCTCGATGCCGGCAACGAAGTCGCCGGACATGCGGCGCGCTCGTTCGTTCCCCACTTGACCGCCGAACGCGACGGAGACGCACGGCCTGAGTTGGTCTTCTGCCTCGACGAGCAGGGCCAAGCGATCGAAGTCTGCGAGCGGGTTCTCGCCCGCCGCGAGCAGGGCTCGCTTCTTCGCGAGCAGGCGGTGTTGATTCGCGCCGCGCACCACTCCGACCTACTCGAGCTGGAGCTTTCCCGGCGCAAGATCCCGTTCGTCAAGTACGGCGGGATCCGCTACCTCGAAGCCGCACACGTCAAGGACTTCCTCGCACTCCTCCGCATCGCCACGAACCCCAAAGATCAGCTGGCCTGGTTTCGCCTCCTACAACTGTTGGATGGGGTCGGGCCGGTGACGGCGAAGCGGCTCGTCGGCGTGCTCCTCGCCGACCAGCCGGCTCTTTCCGCACTGCCCGGCCGCTGGCGCCACACTGACGTGCCCGCCGCAGCGCGCCACCCCGGGCAGACCCTGCTGGACGCACTCGCGGCCTCGTCGACCGCCAGGGTCCTGGCGCAGGCCGAACGGCTCAAGGAGGCACTCGCCCCGCTGATCCGCAGCGCCTATCAAGATGGCGAAGCGCGTCTGGTCGACCTGGAGCAACTGGTCGGTGCCGCCGCAACCGCGTCGAGCCTCGAACGCTTCGTCGCCGAACTTGTCCTCGACCCGCCGTTGTCCAGCGCGGACGCCGGGCCACCCGGCCTCGACGAGGACTACCTCGTCCTCTCCACGATCCATTCGGCGAAGGGCCTCGAGTGGGATCACATCCACCTCATCCACGTCAGCGACGGCAACATCCCAGCCGACATGGCGCTTTCGACCGAGGACGGTCTGGAGGAGGAACGGCGCCTGTTCTACGTCGCGCTCACCAGACCACGCCGCTCCCTTTCCGTGTATGTACCCCTGCGCTACTACCACCGCCCGCGCGCCCGCGACGACCCGCACGGGTACGGTAAGCCGTCACGTTTTCTCACCGAACGGTTGCGGGCGCTCTGCGACATCGTGCGAGCCGAACAAGACGCTGGCGAGCTGCTCTCGGCTGCGGGCGCTCTGGGCAGCCGGATCGAAGTGAGGCTTGACCATCTCTTCAGATGAGCCTTCCCCCATCCTTCGGGGGTCCTCCCGGCGGGGGTGGACGCCCTCACCGCCAGCGCGAGCGGGTCGCACAGCTGGGCACCGACGGGATGAGGAACAAGCAAGCGCCTCTGGACCCGCATTCGTTGTCATTCCCTGGTAGATGTGGTCTTCCTCGGCCGCGACACGCGGCGCAGGCGGCCGCGGGGACTGACAGGCCTATCAGGAGGGACCGATGAAGCACGACCCATCCACGAAACCACCACCATCGCTCGATCACGGTGACCCGGCCGTACCAATACGCGCTCAGATCCTGGCGACCGAACACTGGAGCCTGCTCGCGACCCGCAGCATGACCTGGAACGAGATCTTTAGCCGGACGGGTACCTTCCTCACGGTCGTTTCTGCCACCGTCGTTGCACTCTCCCTCGTGTCGCAGGCGACAGATTTCGGCCAAGGCTTCCGCGTTTTCGCACTCCTTGTGCTTCCGATCGTGCTCCTTCTTGGATTGGGCACATTCATACGACTGGTCGAAGCCGATATCGAGGACGCGTGGCTGGTTGTGGGGATGAACCGACTGCGCCATGCCTATCATGAGCTTGCACCGGAGCTTGATCACTTCTTTATTACCAGCCATCACGACGACGAACGCGGCGTGCTCCAGACCTACAGCTTCCGCACGGATGTGGGAGTGAGCCACCTGCTCTCCGGCTCGCCGGTGATCATCGGCGTCATCGACTCGTTGGTCGCCGGTGTGTTCGTGGTCATCGTTTGCCAGGCTCTCGGCGCAGCGGTCGAGCTGCAGGTGGCGATCGGGCTCCTGGTGGCGCTGGCGACAGCGGCGATGCTTGGTGCGATGGGCTACCGGAGGGTCGGTCGACTCCGCAGCAGCTATCGCGCGCAATTCCCGAGTTGAGCCGGCTCGACCGGCGAGCCGTTCCGGTCGACGGGAGCGACGCACCGGTCCGGCGGCGCCCGCGGGGCCACAGATCCTATCCGAGATCCTCGCCGGCGGCGAACCCAACCCCTCCCGGACTGACCCACCGGCTCCACCACAGGCCCGACCGAGGACTGGAATCTGCCCACCCGAAGCGCCATCTGGGGCCACAGGTACACCTACACCGCGGGAACACCCGAGGCAAAGATCCGGAACGAGGCCGTAAACCCGGAGACGTGCTACCCGCGATCCGGATCAGATCGTGGCAGTCGTGCGTCACGACATACAGCAGGTGGATCAAGTCATGGTGCTCATGCGGTACGGCTCGCTCCGTTTGGATCAAACGAAGGCATCCTCGCCGTACTTTGATCACGATTTGGATCAAAGTACGGCACTGCAGCATCACGGAATCGCAGAATTCGTGCTGCAGAACTGCCACAGTCCGATCCAACCCGTGATCGAAGTACAGCAGGAATGCCTCGGCCTGATCGACAACCGGAACCACGTGCCGGAATTTGCTCGCGGACGTGCCGTGTGGCCGTGATGTGATCGCCCTAGCTCGATTCGGCCGCGCCGGTCGACGCCTCCCGATGCCCGGCGACCGGACTGTACGTACGGGATATGGTCCCAGGCACCAGGAATCCGCGGCGTAGGTCGTACCTCGCGAGGGGTCGCGTCAGTGCCTGATGCGTGTCTAATCACCGAGTGACGTAGACGGGGTCGGCGAGGGCGTAACGACGCCGGCTTCTTCGGGTTCGGCCTGTTGCCGAGTGATCGTCGACGTCGGTTCCGCTCCGAGGCCGCTGACCGTCACATTGTCCCAAGCGACAAGTCGCTTCGTCGTCCGGTCGAAATAGAGGACCGAGCACTCGATCGGCGTCGGCGCCTCGGATTCCAGCGCGCGGAGCCCGGCGCCACCGGTCGACCCCTGAACGAAGAGCCGGGTTCCCGACTGCATGATCCGCGTTGACCGGCGGTGTGTGTGCCCGGCGAGAACGAGCGGAACCCGTCCGTCCAATGCCGCGGCGGCCGTCGGATCATGGACGATGGCGACGTCCGGCGGTCGCGTGCCGAAGGGTATCTTCGCAGCGAGCCGCTGGCCCTCCTCGACGACCGACTCGTCGTTCGCCGCGACCGACCGATCGGGTGTGAAGCGCGGGTCGCCGGCACCGATCAATTGCAAACCGGCGACCGTCACCGTATCGCCTTGGAGCACGATCGCGTTGCGTTGCCGTTCAACGCCGTCCTGCGTCGTGAGCGAGTCGTGGTTGCCGCGTATGAACACGTACGGCACGCCTAGCGTTCCGATATCGTCCACGAACCGGTTCTCCGGCGCCGACCCGTGATCGGTCAGGTCCCCCGAGTCGACGATGAAGTCGATGTCGTACTGCTGAAGCAGCGGTTTGATGATCTCGAAGGCCGCCGGGTTCAGATGGATGTCCGACACGTGCAAGACGCGAATTGTCGACGGATCGGGCGCGGCGGGGAGGGCGCTTGCCGTGTCATACAAGCGGGAGACGTTCGTCACGAGCTTGGCAAGTTCCTGCTCGTAGTTGCCAAAGTTGCGGACGATGTTCTGCGCGCTGCCGATCACCGACGGTGCGCTCGCGAGGAGACCGGAGAATCGCGGCTCGGCCACCGACTGCGGATTCCAGGTCGCAGCGCCGAGCCCAGCGCTGCCCACGACCGCGCCAAGCGCGACCCCGCCAGTGATGAGGACCCGCCGCCAGTTGCGCCGCCACAGGACCAAGCCGACGACGATTCCGCCAGCCGTCGCTACCAACAGGCTGCGCAAGATCAGCCGAACAATGCCGTCTCGTACGTCGTGAGTCAGATCCTCGGCCAGCGTCTGGAGCCGACTCGGATTGTTGATGATCTGCCGGGTGGCGGCCTCGTTCAGCTGGCTGACGTCGACCCGAATGTCGACGGGCGCGTCGTGGCTGTCCAGCGTCAGAGCGCCAAGCGGCGCGATGTCGACTCGGGTCTCGCCGGTGATGGCAGGGGCAAGCCGCATGTTGGTCTCGACCGGACCGACCGGCGCGTCGACAGTGCCGGCGACGAGGATTCCCAGCCAGGCGCCGACCAGTCCGCCGGCCAACATGCCGAGCACCCGGGCCATCCGTACACCACCGAGCGAGCGACCTATCCGGTGGGCACGCCGGCCACGGAATGTGGCACCCGCCGGGCGGAGGCTGGAACCCGCGGTCCGGGCGACCGCCTGCGCCGTCCCTCTAATCCGCTGGCGGAGGATCACCCATAGCGTGGGCGTCCGCTGGACGTCGCTCACACTCCTCCTTTCCCCCGCGGCCAGGCAGCGGCTCTTAGGACCCCCTGCTTACCTCTTGTGCCCGGACCGGGTCAGCGACAATTGCGCAGTGCTCGAGATGTCGCGGGAGGAGTTCGAGGACCTCGTCAGCGAGGCGCTCGACCAGATCCCGCCCGAGCTGACTGCGCTGATGCGCAACGTCGTCGTCCTCGTCGAGGACGATCCTCCGCCGGACGACCCGGACCTGCTCGGTCTCTATAACGGTGTTCCGCTGACCGAACGCGGCGCGTGGTACGGCGGGGTGCTCCCGGACCGCATCCTCATCTTCCGCAATCCCACCCTACGCATCTGTGCGACGCGGGAGGACGTCGTGGCCGAGGTGGAGATCACCGTCGTACATGAGGTCGCCCACCACTTCGGCATCTCCGACGCCCGCCTGCACGAGCTGGGCTACGCCTGATCGGCGTGGCGTATCGGTCGTCGAGGACTCCGGCGTCGAGCGCCACGCCTAGACAGGAGGGGGAGTGCGCCGAGTGTGCACCACGTCGAAGATCTCCGCGAGCGCGGCAACCGTCTCGTCATAGGTTCGCTGCGCGACGCCTACGAACAGGCAGTCGATCAGGGTGAGCTGAGTGATTCGGCTCGCCATCGCGCCTGATCTGAATGTCGTCTCCCGGGCGGCGGTCTTGAGGACGATCTCTGCCATCTCGGTGATGGGCGACGGCTCGAAGTTAGTGATCGCCACCGTCGTGGCGCCGCGCGCGGCGGCGACCCGCAGCGCCTCGATCGTTTCGATCGCGCTGCCGGTGTGCGAAATGCCGATGGCGACATCACCTTTTCGGAGCAACGCCGCTGAGGTGAGCGCGGCATTGCCCTCGCTCCAGACGAAGGTGATCCGGCCGATTCGGTGCAACTTCTGGTGCAGGTCGGCGGCCACGAAACCACTCGCGCCGACGCCGTAGACGTCCACCCGATTCGCCGTCACGATCGCGTCGACGGCCTTGCCGAGCGCAGCAACGTCCAAGTGATCGGTCGTCTCGGCGACTGCCCGCGAGTCCGAATAGCCGATCTTGGCGACGATCTCTTCGAGCGGGTCATTGGCGGTGATGTCGCCGCCGAGCGGCTTGCCGCCGGGGGCCTCGGCTCCTTCGAGCGTGGCCTCCCGGGCGAGCGCGATGCGCAGCTCGGGGTAGCCTTTCAGCCCAACCGCGCGGCAGAACCGCAGGACCGTCGTCTCCGAGGTCTTGCATTGCCGGGCAAGCGCACTGATGGACCGCTCGGCAACACTCATCGGATCGGCGAGTACGGCCTGGGCAACCCGTCGCTCGGCCGGCCGCAGTGATGGCAGCATGCCGCGTAGGCGGACCAGGGTCCCGACCGAGCCATGCGCCGCCGTTGCTGTATCCACCACGCGCCCCCCTCCTCCGCCTGGTCTCCAGCATCAGGCTCGCAGAGCCATCCGCGCCAAGCGACGGCGTTGATCTACGACCATACGCCGTGAACTTCACGACCACCGGCTTCTGTGTAAGTGTCTTACACGGACCCGGGTACCCGCAGGTGTGCCCGGCAGCCGCCATGCACAAGCCCGGCGGGCGGACCCCCAACATGGCGGGGAGGTGGCTTACCTTGCCCGAGACGATCGCGGACTTCGGGACCGTCGACGACACCATCATCGCGGACCTCCAACGCATTGTCGGTGCCGAATGGGTGCAAACGGCCGACGGCGAGCTCGAGGCATACTCCCGAGACGCCACGCCGCTCTACCGGCATCGCCCGGATGCGGTCGTGCTTCCCCGCACGGCGGCCGAGATCTCGGGGATCCTCCGGCTCGCGACCGCCCGCCGCGTCCCCGTAGTCCCGCGTGGTGCCGGCTCCAACCTATGCGCCGCGACCGTACCGATCCGGGGTGGCATCGTCGTCGGCCTGAGCCGGATGAACCGGATCAAGGAGGTCTCCCCCGACGAGATGCTCGCCGTATGTGAGCCGGGTGTAGTGAACAACGACCTGACCGCCGAGGCGGCGCGCCATGGTCTCCTGTACGTTCCGGATCCAGGCTCCCGTCAGGTCTCCACGATCGGCGGTAACGTCGGCACGAACGCGGGCGGCCTGCGGGGTCTGAAATATGGCGTCACCCGCAACTACGTCCTCGGCATCGAGGCGGTTCTGGCGACCGGTGAGGTGATCCGCTGTGGTGGGCGGCTGGCCAAGGACGTCGCTGGTTACGACCTGACCCGACTCATCTGCGGTTCGGAAGGGACGCTGGGCGTCATCACGGAGGTAACGCTGGCGCTGATGCCGCTGGCGCCCACCAGCGGCACCGGTCTGGCGTACTTCTCCACGCTCGCCGATGCCTCCCGCGCGGTGGCCGCCACCACGGCCGCCGGCATGGTGCCGGCGACGCTGGAGTTCCTCGACCAGACCTGCATCGGGGCAGTGGAGGAGTACGCCGAGCTCGGCCTCGATACCGGCGCCGGTGCCTTGCTCCTATTTGGCGACGACGGCGACGCCGAGACGGTGAGCAGGCACCTGGACGTCCTTGGTGATTTGTGTGTGAAGAACGACGGTTTCGGTGTCGAGATTGCGAGCACCGTGGCGCAGTCCGAGGAGCTGCTCGCGGCTCGCCGCTGCTCGCTCCCCGCGCTGTCCAGGCGCGGCAATATCACGATGCTCGAGGATGTCAGCGTGCCCCGGCCGCTGCTCGCACCGATGGTTGACCAGATCGCTGCGATCGCCACCGACCACGAGGTGCTATGCGGGACTTTTGGGCACGCTGGGGACGGCAACCTGCATCCAACGGTCGTGGTCGACGGCGCCGACTCGGAGGCGGTTGGCCGTGCCGAGAAGGCGATCGGCGCGATCTTCCACGCGGCGATCGACTACGGTGGGACCATCAGCGGCGAGCACGGCGTCGGTCTGGCGAAGCTGCCGTATCTACAAGCGCGGCTTGGAGCTGACCAGATGGCATTGCTGCGGCGGGTGAAGGCCGCGTTCGACCCGGCTGGCATCCTCAATCCTGGGAAGCTCGGCTCGTGAGCGGCGACGCCGCCAGCGGCGCCTCGCCCGAGGGCCAGTTCCCGCCGCGTGACTTGGCCGGTGCTGTCCGTGGTCGCCAAGCGCGCAGCGGAGCCGGCTCCCTTGCGGTTGAACAGCCGGCGCTGCCAGCCTCCGTACTCGAGATGGCGGCCATGGCCCCGGCCGCGAGCGCGGTGGACAGTAGCGGCACACCGTCCGGCGAGCTACGCGGCATCTTCACGCCCGAACTGCTCGGCCGCTGCATCTCCTGCGGCTTCTGCCTGCCAAGTTGCCCGACGTACCGGCTGACCGGGCGCGAGTCGTCCTCGCCCCGCGGTCGGATCACGCTCATGCGCGCTCTTGAGTCGGGACGGCTCCCTGACGACGACCCGACGCTCGGCGAGGAGTCGTCGTTCTGTCTCGGTTGCCGGGCGTGTGAGCCGGTCTGCCCGGCCGGTGTCCAGTACGGCGCGCTGCTCGAGGAGTGGCGCAGCCACCAATGGCGCCGCCGCCCGCTGCTGCTACGGCTGCTGCTGTTCGCCGTCGCCCGCCGCTGGCGGGTGCGGCTGCTGGGGATTGCCCGGCGGCATGCCCGCGACCGCGATCCGCGGCTCGCGAGGACGTCGCGCTGGCCATACCTTGCACGCCCACGGCGAGAGGGTCCGTCGCTGATGCTCGGCTGTTTCGAGCGAGCGCTCTTCCCGGGCGTGTCTCGGTCGGCGGTGCGGCTCTCCCCGGTCCTTGGGTGCCCGTCCGGGCAGGGCTGCTGCGGCGCCTTGCACGCACACAACGGCGAGCTTGAGCAGGGCCGCGCGATGGCACGAGCTCTCGGCCGGGCGCTGCCCGGACCGATCGTCACCACGTCCGGCGGGTGTGCCGCGCATCTCGCCGCCACGCTTGGCCGCGATCAGGTGTACGAGTTCTCCGCCTGGCTGCGGTCCACCTGCGACCCGTCCCTGTTTCGAAAGCTGAAGATCCGCGGTCGAACCGCGCGGGTCACCCTGCAGGACTCCTGTCATCTCCGGAACGGGCTTGGCGTCGTATCGGAGCCACGAGAAATCTTGACGGCGGTCGCCGACTACGTGGAGCAGCCATCGGCTGGAAGCTGCTGCGGCGCTGCTGGCACGTACTCCTTGCTGCGGCGCGACGACGCACGGCGGGTCTTCGCCCCCAAACTCAAGGAGATCGAGGACGCCAGGGTCGACTTCGTGGTCGCGGTCAACCCAGGCTGCCTGCGGCAGCTGCAGACAGAGCTCCGCCGGGCGAAGTCGCAGGTACGGGCGATTCATCTCGCGGAGCTGGTGGACCTGGCGCAGTCCCAGCCGCCCTAATTGATGCGAGTCCTACTAGCCGGCGGACCCGTCCCCGAGCTTTCGGGGGTGCAGCAGCCGGCCCTCCGGCGCCGGCTCAGATGATCGCAAAAATGTGATCGGCGATTCGCTAGCCAACGCGACCTCTGGCACGAAATGATGTTCGTTCCAAGATTAGTTTCACGCTCAACTAGCAGGAGGTCGGCGTGGACATCATTGTCCTGATCGGACGGATTCTCTTCTGTGGCTTGTTCCTGTACTCCGCGCTCGGGCACCTCACGGCGACCCGGGCACTCGCCGGCTACGCGGGCAGCAAGGGTGTGCCCTCTCCCGTCGTCGCGGTCTTCGTCGGCGGCCTGCTCATTCTCGCCGGCGGTCTCATGGTCCTGCTCGGCCTGTGGGCCGATCTCGGCTCGCTGTTCCTGCTCGCCTTCCTGGTTCCGACGGCCGTCGTGATGCACGGCTTCTGGCGGGAGCCCCCCGAGGCACGAGCCAACGAGCAGGTCCAGTTCAACAAGGACATCGCCCTGGCCGGTGCGGCACTGATGCTCTTCGCCTTCTTCGCCCATGTCGGCCACGACCTCGGCCTGACGATCACCGGTCCGCTCTTCGACATCTCCTAGCAGCCCGCCGACGTCAGCGAAGAACGGGCTCGATTGCTCGCCGCGCACCTCGCTAGCCTGGACGCGCGGCGGGCGTTGTTTGCTTGGTCTGGTGTACGACCGCCAGCGGGCCTCTAGCTCAATAGGCAGAGCTGCGGACTTTTAATCCGTAGGTTCCGGGTTCGAGTCCCGGGGGGCCCACTCTCTGACCTTGCGGTCCCTTGATCGTCGATCTCCTCGACGGCATCTGGTGTGTCCATGGTGCGCTGCGAGTTTCCGGTCAGCCCCGGTGAGCCCGCGGGACCAAGGCGGTCGCACGCTCGGCGGCATCCCATTGTCGCCCCCAAACAGCCCACAGCAGCCCACAGTGGCTCGCGGTCTTCGCCCGGCACGCCCACCGCGAGGTCGCCACGGTGTGGCGCTCGTCAGTCCTTGGCTGGCCAGAAGCTCTGTGCAATGACGTCGAACATGTCACGGCTTTCGGCCCATTGCGGCTCGGGGACTGACCAGTACAAGGCATAGGCACGGGCGTCGCTAACCCGCACGTTCCGGTTGAGGACGTGGATCTGGCCGCGGCTACCCTGCCACGTGAACTCCCAGTCCGCGGTGTCCCAGCCTCGGTACTCGACCCGTTCGAGCGAGATTCGTTCATAGCCGGCCAGCCGATTCGCCACGGCAGGCTCGCTGGCCTGCCAGTCGGTCAGCGGATCGTCTTTCGGCTCGGTCGTCTGGTCGACGAGCAGGAAGCGCCCGCCGCCTGGTTCGTTGAAGTAGGTGCGTGGACCCTCGGTCGACCGGATCCAGCCGTCGGGAACTGCGATCCTGAAGCCGGTGGGGTCGGTGTGCAGGTGAAAGCCGGCAGGGAGCGTCACGGCCTCCGCATCGCTGGAACTAGCGGTATGCCGCGACGTTGTGGTGGGCGTCGGCGGTGGCGTCGCGGCGCCCGGCTGATCAGCCTCCGTTGACGCACTCGCCGATGGCGTGAGCGCCGTGTCCGGTGTCGGCGATGGCGACTCGGGACTGGTCACGTCCTTTCCGGGTGCGGGTCGAACGTAGAAGGCGGCAAGAGTTGCGAGTCCGACTGCCAGCAGAAGGCCAACGACGAGCAGACCGGTCAGCACGCGACGGTCTCGTCGCCCAGGCATCGTCAATGCGCGTTCCGGCCCTTCGAACCACGCCTCGAGCGCGGTCTGCTTTGGCGGAGTAGCGGCGATATGCTGCAGCACCGAACGAACCTCGCCAAGACTCGGCCGCTGTGTCGGCTCCTTCGCGAGCAATGAGTAGATGACCGGCCCGAGCTCGCCCGCGTCGTCAAGGCTGGGCACCGGGTCATGGAGTAGTGAGTTGAGCGTCGCCAATGTCCCGGAGCGTTCGAATGGCGAATTTCCCGTGAGGGCTGCATACAGGGTTGCTCCCACGGACCACAGGTCGGAGGCCAGCGTCGAGGGTTCTCCGCGTGCCCGCTCCGGCGACATGTAGGCCGGCGATCCGCGGAGCACTCCAGTCGTTGTGACCGTGGCGTCGCCTTCGACGGTCGCAATACCGAAGTCGGTGAGAACCGCGCGTCCGGTCGAAGGGAGCATGACGTTCGCCGGTTTGACGTCGCGATGGAGGACGCCGACTGATGCGGCCGCCTGGAGGGCATCGAGGATGTCCAGACCCACCTGCGCCGCTCGGCGAATAGAAAGTGGTCCGTCGTCGCGCAGCACATCGGCAAGACTCCGGGCGTGCACGCGTTGCATGACGATCCACGGACGACCGTCTTCTTCGACGACGTCGTACACCGATACGGCCGCAGGGCTCGAGATCCGCGCCGCCGCTCTGGCTTCCCGAAGGGCCCGGCGCCGCAGTTCGTCACGGTCCTCGGCGGAGAGGTCCGGCGGAGGAATAACCTCCTTGATCGCCACGTCGCGGCCGAGCGCCTCGTCCCGACCGGCCCAGACAACACCCATGCCGCCACGCCCAAGCGACTCACCCAGGCGATAGCGCCCGCCAAGGAGCCTGTTTCCGGTCGTGGCTGGCACC